>JAGHJP010000016.1 GCA_017886575.1 Clostridia bacterium | reverse complement strand
CTTTTTATCAGTATACGTCCTTTCGTCCGTCAATATTTGATCAGTTCGATCTCATAATTTTCCTGTCCCATAGGGTGTAAGCGTAACTCCTTTTTATCAGTATACGTCCTTTCGTCCGTCAATATTATAGTATAAAAAGCCTGTGGGGTCAACCGAACGAACGGAAAAAAAGTCCTTTTTCACCGAAAAAACGCAAACTGACCCGCCCGTGCCCTCCCGCTCGCGGGCGCCGACGGCGCTTTTCGGGTCAAAAATGTGATCGTTTGAAAAAAATTGAAAAATTTTTCCGAACACTCTTGAAAAACGGCGCGATATGCTGTATAATAAGAGTACCAAATATCAAGGGGGCCAGCAAAATTATGAGCAAAAAGACAATTTACAAGAGTCCGTATAAGGAAGTGTATGTCGAAGACGGCAAGATCGTCAAACTGTTCGACGCGTCTTTCCCCAAGGCAAACATCCTCAACGAGGCACTCAACCAGGCGCGCGTGGAGGAAACGGATCTGCATATCCCGAAAATCGGAGAAGTGACCAAGATCGGCGGCAAGTGGGCGATCGTCATGGACTACATCGAGGGCAAGACCCTTGCCGCGCTCATGCGGGAAGAGCCCGCCAAAGAGGACGAATACCTCGGCCGCATGGTCGGGCTGCAGGTGGAGATGCACTCCAAGCGCGTGCCGCTCCTGCCGCGGCTGAAAGACAAGATGCTGAACAAGATCGCGCTGACCGACTTCAATGACGCCGTCAAGTATGAGCTGCAGGTGCGCATCGAATCCATGCCCAAACACCTGAAACTCTGCCACGGCGACTTCAATCCCGACAATATCATCGTCACGCCGAAGGACGAGATGTACATCATCGACTGGTCGCACGCCACGCAGGGCAACGCAAGCTGCGACGTCGCGCGCACCTATCTCATTTTCTGCCTGGCGGACAGACGGGACCTCGCGGAGAAATATCTCGAAAAGTTCTGCGAAAAGACGGGTACGGCAAAGACGTATGTGCAGCGGCTCCTGCCTGTTGTCGCCGCCAGCGAATCGGTCAAGGGCAAAAAAGAGGACCGCGCCCTGCTCGCCAAGTGGGTGGACGTGGTGGAATACGAATAAAAATACGCTTGCGGCGATCTTTCCTCCCTTCCGAAAAGCGGAAGGGAATTTGCCGTATGGCGGACATATGGCGGAAACCGGCAAGGAGAGGGGACTATGGTTCGGGTAATGTTTGTGTGTCATGGGAACATCTGCCGTTCGCCCATGGCAGAATGTATCATGCGGAAATTGGTGCAGGACGAGGGCATGGGTGCTTCGATCCTGGTCGATTCCGCGGGGACGAGCGATGAAGAGGCGGGCAACCCCGTCTATCCGCCCGCCGCGGCGGAACTCAAAAAGCACGGCGTCGGATGCGCGGGCAAGCGCGCCCGCCGGCTGAAACGGGAGGATTTTTCCGCCTACGACTACTTTATCTGCATGGATAAGGAAAACCTGCGCGAAACGCACGCCCTCTTCGGCACGGCGGAGAAGCAGTATTTGCTCCTTGCCTTCACCGGTTGGGAGGACGAGGTCGCCGACCCGTGGTATACCCGCGATTTTGCCCGCGCGTATCGGGACATCGAGGCGGGTTGCACCGCGCTCTTCGGATACCTGCGCGACAAACTCTGAAAATTTTTGAAAACGCCCCAGGGGGCGAAAATGGAAAAGCCCGCCGTATGATCGGCGGGCTTTTCCTGTATTTTACGGATATGGGTACCTTGTTTTTCCCTTTTTCCTTTGATGGCGGAAGCCTTCAGCTGTCGACGGGGAGGATGACGGTAAAGACGGAGCCCTCGTCGGGGCGTGAGCGGACGAGCACGGCGCCGCGGCACAGCTCGACGATGCGGCGAACGATGGAGAGCCCCAGCCCGTTGCCCTCGGTCGTGCGGGAAGCGTCGCCCTGGTAAAACTGGTCGAAGATGTGTTTGACCGTCTCCTCGTCCATGCCGCAGCCTTCGTCGGCGATGCGTACGACGGCGTTGTTGTTCTGCTTTTCGAGGGAAACGGAGACGGTGCCCCCTTCGGGGCTGAACTTGATGGCGTTGGAGATGAGGTTGATCCAGATCTGCGCCACCAGGTCGGCGTCGGCGCGGATGGCGACGGGCGCGGCGTTGCAGTCCACCTGCAGGTTTTTCGCCTCGATCTCGCGCATGAATTGGGAGAGGGATTGGCGGAGCTGTTCGTCCAGGGCATACTCGCTCTTGTTTTGCACGATGTTCTGTGCGTTGAGTTTGTTGAGGAGCAGAATGTTTTTGGAAAGCTTGGTCAGGCGTCGGCTCTCGTCATAAATGATCTGCGCGTATTCCTTTCGCTCTTCCTCGGTCACGTCGTCGGCGAGGAGCAGCTCGGCAAAGCCGTTGATGGTGACCATGGGCGTTTTCAGTTCGTGCGAGAAGCTGGAGATGAAGTCGTTGCGCATGATCTTGACGCTCTTCAACTCCTGCAGCACGGTGTTCACGCTCTCGATGGTCTGGTTGACGTATTTGCTGCGGGTGAGTGGGATCTTCACGTCGAAGTTGCCCTTAGCGATCTGATCCAGAATGTCCTTGATCTTCTGTTCGGAAGTTGCCACGGAGGGGACGACGAGGCGGAAGATGATGACCGTGATGAGCGCGCTGACGCCGAGCAGGAGCAGGATGAACACGAACAGGTTGGCGGTGAGCTGGTGCAGAGAGGAGAGGAAGGAGGCGATGCCCATCGTGATCAGGACGGACGCCACGAGACACAGAAAGACGATGAACGTGACGCGGGCGGCGAAGGAGAAATGAAAGATTGGCTTTTTGTTATTCTTTCCGGACATGGATATCTCCTTTGTAACCGACGCCGCGGATGGTGCGCACGCCGATCTCGGGGTACGGCTCTATCTTCTGGCGGATGCGGTTGATGTGCACCTTGACCGTATCGGTGAAGCTGTCGCTGTCATATCCCCAGAATTCGTCCATGAGCTGCGGCTTGGTGTACACCTTGTTCGGGTCGGAAAGCAGTTTGAAGAGTATCTCAAATTCTTTTTTGGGCATGGGGGTCACCTTGTCGCCCGACGATACGGTCAGGGTATTGGCGTCCAGAGTCACCGAGCCGATGTGCAGAATTTTGGAATCGATGACATTGCTGCGCTTTAAGACGGCGTTGATGCGCAGCAGGAGTTCCTCGCGGTCGATGGGCTTGACCAGGTAATCGTCCGCCCCCAGTGCGAAGCAGACCTTTTTGTCTTCGATGCTCTCCTTTGCCGTCGTGACGATGACGGGCACGCGGATGTCGTTGATCTGCAGGTAATGCAAAAGCTCGGTGCCGTTCATGACGGGCATCATGATGTCCACGAGCAGGAGATGTACCTTCTGGCGGGTGAGGATATTGACGGCCTCTTCGCCGTTCTCCGCCGAAAGAGGGCAGTAGCCCGCCTTTGTCAGCCAGATGCCCATGAGTTTGCGGATGTTTTTGTCGTCCTCGACGATGAGAATGTTGATCATTTTGTTCATACCTCACAGTATAAGAATGAAAGGTAACGTTTGCGTAAATTCGTTTGCAGCAAGAGGGGAAAACGCCGCCGCACCCGCCGCGGGGGCGGGCGCGGCGGCGCGCCTTTCGTTCCGTCAGGATCTGTTCTGCCCGTCCACCAGCCTGTCGGCGTGGTACATTTTCCGCAGGAGCGGCTTTTCGATCTTGCCCGTGGCATTGCGCGGCACCTTGGCGAAAATGATGCGGCGGGGCCGCTTGTAGCGGGGCAGTTCGCGGCAAAATTCCTCGATCTCCTCCGCCGTGCACACGGCGCCCTCGGCGGGCTCGATGATGGCGGCGGCGATCTCGCCGAGGCGGGCGTCGGGAATGCCGATGACCGCCACGTCCTTGATCTTGGGGTAGCGGCTCAGAAAGTTCTCGATCTCCACGGGGTACAGGTTCTCGCCCCCGCAGACGATGACGTCCTTTTTGCGGTCGACGAGGTAGTAAAAGCCCTCCTCATCCTGTTTTGCCATGTCGCCCGTCAGCAGCCAATCCCCGCGCATGACCTCGGCGGTCGCCTCGGGATTATGGTAATAACAGCGCATCACGCCGGGGCCTTTCAGGGCGAGTTCTCCCACTTCGCCCCGCGCGACTTCGGTCACGCCGTCCTCTTTGACGATCTTTGCCTCCCAGCCGTACCCCGGCACGCCGATGGCGCCCACTTTGCGGATGTTCTCCACGCCGAGGTGCACCGCCCCCGGCCCGATGGATTCGCTCAGGCCGTAATTGGTGTCGTACGCCTGCCCGGGGAAGTATTTCTGCCAGCGGCGGACCAGGCTCTGCGGCACGGGCTGCGCGCCGATGTGCATCAGGCGGAACTGCTTGACGTGGTAGTTTTCCAGCTTCAGGCTGCCGTTGTCCAGCTTTTCCAGAATGTCCTGCGCCCAGGGGACGAGCAGCCACACGATGGTGCAGCGTTCGTTGGAGATCGCCTCCAGAATGGTTTCGGGCTTGACTCCGCGCAAAAGCACTGCTTTGCCCGCCGAGATCAGGCTGCCGAACCAGTGCATCTTCGCGCCCGTGTGGTAGAGAGGGGGGATGCAGAGGAACACATCGTCGCGGGTCTGCCCGTGGTGCTTCTGCTCGACGACGGCGGCGTGGGACAGGGCGCGGTGGGCGTGCAGAATGGCCTTCGGAAAGCCCGTCGTGCCGCTCGAAAAATAGATGGCGGCGTCGTCGTCCTCGGAGATCTCGATGTCGGGCAGGACGGAGGAGTAGTTGCTCACCTGGCGGTCGTAGTCCTCGGCGAAAGTCGGGCAGAAGGTATTGCCCACGAAAAAGAGGATGCGGGTCCTGGCGATCTCGTCGGCGATCTCTTCCACCCGCCCGATGAATTCGGGCCCGAAGAGCAGGATGTTCACGTCGGCAAGTTCCAGGCAATAGCGTATCTCTTCGGCGGTGTAGCGGAAGTTGAGGGGCACGGCGACCCCGCCCGTCTTTAAGATGCCGAAGTAGATGGGCAGCCATTCCAGGCAGTTCATGAGGAGTATCCCCACCTTGTCGCCCTTCTTCACCCCGCGGGAAAGCAGAAGGTTCGCCACGCGGTTGGCTTTTTCGTTGAATACGTTCCAGGTGATCTCGCGGCGGTAGTGGCAGAGCGGGTTGGTCTCGACCAGGGAGTATTCCCGCCAGGTGCGGCGGCGCTTCTCCTGAATGTCGGGGTTGAGTTCGACCAGCGCGATGTCGTTGGGATAGAGTGCGGCATTGCGTTCCAAAAGTTTGGTAATGGGCATAACAATTGACCTCTCGCGCAGCTTTTTGCGCTTGTCCAGGGTTAATACAGTTTTCTGTTATCGATGACGCGCACCGCCTTGCCTTCGCTGCGGGTGATGCTCTTCGGGGGCAGCAGGTGTACGTTCGCCGAAAGCCCCAGCATGGATTTGAGGGCGGCGGTCAGTTTCTTCTTTGCGCGCGCCAAAGAGTCCTCGTCCGCGGGCATGCCCGGCTTCAATTCCACGTTGATGTCCAGCGTGTCGGTGTTGTTGGCGCGGTCGACGTGGATCTGATAGTTCGCTTCATAGCCGTTGTTCAGCAGCACGGTCTCGATCTGCGAAGGGAAGACGTTGACGCCGCGGATGATGAGCATGTCGTCGCTGCGGCCCATGGGTTTGCTCATCTTGATGAGGGTGCGCCCGCAGGAGCACTTTTTGCGCGACAGCACGCAGATGTCCTTGGTGCGGTAGCGGAGGAGGGGGAACGCCTCCTTGTCGAGAGAGGTGAACACCAGCTCGCCCTTTTCCCCGTCGGGCAGCACCTCGCCCGTGTCGGGGTCGATGATCTCGGGGTAGAAATGGTCCTCGCAGATGTGCATGCCCGTCTGTTCTTCGCACTCGAAGGACACGCCCGGGCCCGATGTCTCCGTCAGACCGTAGATGTCGTATGCCTTGATGCCGAGTTTGCGCTCGATGTCGCGGCGCATCTCTTCCGTCCACGCCTCCGCGCCGAAGATGCCCGCGCGCAGGCTGATCTTGTCGCGCAGCCCCTTTTCTTCGATGGCTTCGGCGAGGTAGAGGGCGTAAGAGGGGGTGCAGCAGAGGAAGGTGGCGTGCAGGTCGATCATGAACTGTATCTGCCGGTCGGTGTTGCCCGACGAGGTGGGGATGGTCAAACAGCCCACCTTGTGCGAACCGCCGTCCAGCCCGGGACCGCCCGTGAACAGTCCATAGCCGTAACTGACCTGCACCACGTCGTTCCTGTCCCCGCCCGCCGCCACGATGGCGCGAGCGCAGCATTCCTCCCAGATGTCGAGGTCGCGGGGGGTGTAGAACGCCACCACGCGCTTGCCCGTCGTGCCCGAGGTGGACTGGATGCGCACGCAGTCGGCGAGGGGAACGGCAAGCAGTCCGTAGGGATATGCCTCCCGCAGGTCGTCCTTGGTGAGGAAGGGCAAGAGGTGCAGGTCGTCCACGCTGCGGATGTCTTCGGGATTCACGCCCTTTTCGTCCATCTTTTGGCGGTAATACGCCACGTTGTCGTAGACGCGCCGGACTTGTTTTACCAGTTTTTCGTTCTGCATGGCGCGCATGGCGTCGGGGGACATGGTTTCCACGTCGGGTTGATAAAATTTCTTCATCGTTTTCGGTTTTTCCTTATATATTGTTTTTGTTTTTGGTCGCACGGCAAGTCCTTGCCTTCCGTCCGTCTTTCGGGCGGGGCAAGGTTTATCCCGCGCCGCAAGCGGCGCGGGAAAGTTTTATCAGCGGCTTTGCCCCAGGTCGAACGCCTTCAGGTTCATCTCCACAAAGCGTTCGGGCACGCACTCGCGGATGGCCTGTTTCCAGTCCTCCGCGGGGAAATCGAAATATTTGGACAGCCGTCCCATCAGTATGATGTTCACGGCTTTCAGGCTGCCCGCCTCGGCGGCGAGGCTCAAACAGTCCAGAGCGTCCACTTTCAGCCCCAGCGCCCGCATCTTTTCCACGAGATTCTCGGGGTAGGTCATTGCCCCCGTCACCACGGGCATGGGGTCGGTCTGCTGCGTGTTCGTCACGATCACGCCCCCTTCTTTCAGGTACTCCGTCCAGCGGGCGGCTTCCAGGAGTTCGAAGGAGACGATGAAGTCGGCTTCACCCTTGTCGATGATGGGGGAACAGACTTTGTCCCCGTAGCGGACGTAGGTCACGACGCTGCCGCCGCGCTGGCTCATGCCGTGCACTTCGGACACCTTTACGTCGTAGCCGTATTTGAGAAGGAGATGTCCGAGCAGTTTGCTGGCGAGGAGAGACCCCTGTCCGCCCACGCCGACGATCATAATATTCTTGGTTTCCATATGGCTCATTCCTCCTTTGTCATTGTTCGCAAATGGCGCCGAATTTGCACAGCTGTTCGCACACGCCGCAGCCGAGGCAGAGCGTCTTGTCGATGACCGCCTTGCCGCCGTGCATGCTGATGGCGGGACAGCCGAGTTTCATGCACATTTTGCAGCTCTTGCACTTGTCCCTGTCCACAACGACGGGGGGCTTGTGTCTGACGTATTTCAACAGGGCGCACGGGCGGCGGCTGATGATGACGGACGGGCAGTCGGCGGCGAGTTCTTCGACGAGCGCCTTTTCGCTTTCCGCAAGGTCGTAGGGGTCGACCACGCGCACGTGCGCAAAGCCCATGGAGCGGCAGAGTGCTTCGAGATCTATCTTGCCCGCGGGATCGCCGCGCAGGTTAAAGCCCGTCGTGGGGTTCTGCTGGTGCCCCGTCATGCCCGTGATGGAGTTGTCGAGGATGATGACGGTGGAATTGCTCTGGTTGTAGGCGATGTTGGCAAGCCCGGTCATGCCCGAGTGCATGAAGGTGCTGTCGCCGATGACGGCGACCGTTCTGTTTTCGCTTTCCTTGCCGAGCGCCTTGTTGAAGCCGTGGATGCCCGAGACCGACCCGCCCATGCAGGTGGAGATGTCGATGGCATAGAGGGGCGCAGCCGCGCCCAGCGTGTAGCAGCCGATGTCGCCGAACACCGTGCATTTGTGCTTTGCGAGGAGATAAAAGATGCCCCGGTGCGGGCAGCCCGCGCACATGACGGGCGGACGAGCGGGGATTGGCTCGTCCAGTTTTTTGCCCTGCGGCACCGGTCTGCCGAACGCCGCGGCGATCAGGTTCTGGGAATACTCGTCTTCCAGGGGCAGAATGTCCTTGCCCGCGGGGGAAAGCCCGAGGAGGCGGCAGTGGTTTTCGATGATCGGGTCGAGCTCTTCGACCACGGCGAGCTTTTTGACGCCCGCGGCAAATTCGCGGATGAGCTTGTCGGGCATGGGATATACCATGCCGAGTTTCAGCACGCTCGCGTCTTGCCCGAACACCTCTTTGACGTATTGGTAGGAAGTGCTGGACGTGATGATGCCGAGTTCGCGGCTTCCCCATTCGATGCGGTTGAGGGGGGCAGTTTCGGCATATTCCGCCAGCGCGCGGGTGCGCGCCTCCACCAGGGGATGTTTTTTCTTGGCGTTGCCGGGCATCATGACGTTTTTCTGTATGTTCTTTATGTACGGCCTGGCGGGGGGCGTGATGCGCTCGTGCGTTTCCACCACGCTCTGGGAGTGCGACACGCGCGTGCACATCTTGACGATGACGGGGGTGTCGAACCGTTCGGACAGGTCGAAGGCGAGTTTGGTGAATTCCAGCGCCTCCGCGCTGTCGGCGGGTTCCAGCATGGGCACCTTCGCCGCGATGGCATAGTGGCGGGAATCCTGCTCGTTCTGCGAGGAGTGCATGCCCGCGTCGTCGGCAACGCAGATGACCATGCCCGCGTTGACGCCCGTGTACGAGATGGTGAACAGGGGGTCGGCGGCGACGTTCAGTCCGACGTGTTTCATCGCGCAGAAGCTCCGCTTTCCGCCCATGCTCGCGCCGAAGGCGACTTCCATCGCCACCTTTTCGTTCGGCGCCCATTCGCAGTAGATCTCATCGAATTTCGCGGCTTCCTCGGTCGTTTCGGTGCTCGGCGTGCCGGGGTAGGACGACGCCACCGCGCAGCCCGCTTCGTAGAGCCCGCGCGCCAGCGCCGCGTTGCCCAACATCAGTTGTTTGCTCATTCTCTTTTTCTCCTTTCTTCTTGTCGGTAATGAAAGACGATAAATGCTATCTTATCCATTATAGTATAAAAAGTCCGTTTTGTAAATACCCAATTTTTATAATTGCAGTAATTTTTTTGCGTTTTCGCCCAAAATTTTCGATTTCTCCTCTTCGGACAGGGGCTGGCGGCGGATGAGGGCAAGCTGTTCGGCGTGGTCGCTCCACGGGCTGTCCGTGCCGAAGAGCACCTTGTCCGCCCCGTGCAGGCGGATGATGTTTGTGAACTCCTCTTCCGAGAGTGGCTGCATGCGCTCGGCAGGCGGCACGTCGTCCCGGTAGCCGAAACTGCCGCAGGAGAAGGAGGTGTCGAGGTAGACGTCCTGCCCGCAGAGGTATTTTTTTACGTCCTCCCACAGCAGCCAGCCGCCCATGTGTGCCATGACGAGTTTGTGCGGCTTCACGTCGTCCAGCAGTTTCCGCGCCCGCGCGGGCGTGCTCCAATCCCCCGCAATGCCGATGTCCACGCCGCCGTGTACGCTGACGATCAGCCCCAATTCGTCCGCATATCCCGCGATGCGTTCATAGCGGATGTCGTCGAGGGGCACCCGTTGGTAGGCGGGGTGCAGTTTGACGCCCTTCAGTCCGAGCGAAGCGATGCGCCTGAGTTCGGCCTTGTAGTCGGGCGTGTCGGGGTGTATGCCGCCGAAGGAGAACACCCGCGTTTCCCGCGTGCGCTCGTTGACGAGCGCGGCAGCATCGTTGATCTTTGCCGTTTTCAGGGGGTTGGTCACCACGGGCAGGACGACGGCGAGGTCGACGCCGTTTTCTTTGAGGCGGCGGCTCAGCCCGTCCGTCGTGCCGTCCGAAAAATTTTCGGTGCGGCTCTTCTGTTTCAAAAGTTCGATGGTCGCCGCCGCGATCTTGTCGGGGAACGTGTGCGTGTGAAAGTCGATGATCATACCGTTTGCCTCGCTTTTTGCGCTTCCCGCACAGGGCGGGAGTATATTCCCTTACAGTATAGCACAAAAAGCGCCGAAGGGGAAACGCTTTTGCGGTCAAAACGCAAAAAAGTATGCAGCGCACGGGAAAAACATAAAAAACAGGCCGCGGGCATGCCCGCGGCCTGTTTCGTTGCAATATTTTTCCTGTTTTCATTTGTTTTCAGGCATGCCGTCATTCTTTTTTGCGGAGCACGATATAGTTGACCACCAGGATGACGTCCAGGATCAGCAGCAGGACGACGAGGAAGTAGCGCAACCCGTCGGAAGAGCCTTCGCGGAAACTGTCGGCGGCGACCGTCGCATAGTAGGTCGTGCCGTCCGTTTCATAGGCAATGAGCACGGTGTTCTCATCCTCTGTCGTGTACACCGCCACCGCATAGTCTTTGCCCGCCTCCAAAGTGATCGGGCGGTTGTCCGCCGACACCGCCGTAACGTCCTCGCCGGAATGCAGCGTCATGTAGCGGACGACGTCGTTTCCGTCCGTCACGCCGCGGAAATCGCGCACGAAATTCTCGGGGATGTAGCCGTACAGCGTCCGCTCCCCGTCCGAATAAGACACGAAGTAATAGTCGTAGTCCATCAGCACGTCGCCGAGCGACAGTTCTCTGAGCACGGTCACCACGGTGTTCTTTTGCAGCCGCGTCGGCGCCAGCCGTTCGGTGAGATAGGGGTACTTGTAGAGATACACGTCGTTGGTGAGGTAGCCGATGCCGTCCGTGAAGTTGCCGGGTATCGAGGTGTATTCGCTCTCGTCGATGACGGTGCAGGCCGTCTGCAACACCAGCCCTGCCGTGTAACTCCGCGCGGCGGGGTCGAACACCGTCACCATATAGTAGTCCGCGCCGTGCACGGATATTTCGCCGAGCACCAGGGCGCGCACGCCCGCCTGCTCCCGCGCATAGCCGAGATAGGGGAAGTATTCGGCGTCGGCGGTCAGTCCGTCCAGGGCAAATTCCAAAAGCACGGCGCTTTCGTCCAAAGTGACGACGGGCACCACGTCGTCCGCGTCCGCGCTCTCCTCGAAGAGCGTCCGGTAGGCGTCGCCCGTCTCCAGCGCGCCGAGGTGGGGCAGGCCCGTCGCCTCGGTGGACAGAATGTAGTCGTCGTACACGAAGTACACCGTGCCCGTTTCATAGCCGAATGCAAAATCGACCGGCGCGGCAGCGGCGCCGAACACGCAGTCCCCCGCGTCGAGGAAATAGCGCGCGCCGTCGCTGCAAAGAAGGGTGTTGTCCGACAGCCCGTACACGTTTCCGTCGAAATCGACGGCAATATCGGTGACCGCGCTTTGAAAGGTGTGTACCGTCGCGCCGGCCGCGCTTGCCGCCATGAATTCCGCGGCCGTGTAGCGGCAGACCGTATTATCGCTGTACAGGACGTACAGGTCGCCGTATATATCCGCGCAAAGCGCGCTCGCGCGGGAGGTGTTGGATTTCGTGACCGGCCCCTCGCGCGTGAGATCTTCCGCGTCGATGCGGTAGAAGGACAGGTTTTCGGTCACCAGGAAGTAATCCCCGCCCTTGGCCGCCGCAACGCCCGCAACGCTACCGACGAATCCCGTCATGTCGTCCGATACTTTCCTGCCCGCGAAATCGTAGAGGCAGGCGACCGACTCGTTGGCGACGAGGATGGTTTCCCCGTTCGAGGCGAGGAAGAGGGGGGTGAGATCGCAGGAGAACGCCGCGAAAGACTCTTCCGCATAATTGTAGAGCTGCAGGCGGTTTTCGTCCGCCGTGACCAGGTATTCGCCCGCCACGATGCTCTGTTTCGCCGAAAGCAGGCGGTTGGCGCTCGCCGAGGCGGCGCCGATCTCATAATCGGTGAATTCCTCCCGCGAGGCGTCGAAGCGGCAGATCTTCGCCCCCCGCGCGGTGGAACCCGCAACGTACAGATAGCCGCCGTCCGTGCAGAGCGCGCCGTAATTCGTGCCTTCCGTCCGATAGGTGGCGCGCAGGGCGTCCGCGGCGATGTCGTAGGCGTAGAGGTTCTCCATGTCCGTGTAATAGAGGACGCTGCCCGCCACGGCGATGTCGTAGACGTCGCTCTCCAGTACGTGCGGGCCCAAAGCAACGTCGTTTTCGACGTCGCGGATGTTGAAATACCGTCCGTCCGTGTAGTACAGCCGCCCGTTTGCGTAGGCCATGGAGGGAACGGTCGTCACGGCGGCCGAAAGCTGGTCGACGGGGTCATCGGGGTACCGCTCGTCGTAGATGTTGGTCCGCCCCGTCACGCTGCGGGCATAGTAAACGGTGTCGTCCGCCAACGTGAAGGAACTGCAGGACAAATTGTGGTATATCTCCGCCGTCAGCGCCTCCGCCGTGCAGTCGACGGTGTACAGGTTGCCGCTCTCGTCCAGGAAATAGAGGACGTGCGCGGCGTTCAGTTCCAATTGCACCACTTCGGCGGTATGCTCGTAGCGGCGGTATTCCGTACCGTCATATACGTACACGTCGCTCCCGTCCGCCGCGGCAATGTATCCGCCCGCAACGGAAACGCTGTCCGCCTCGACCAGGGACAGGTATTGTTCGTAGCTTGCGGGGACGAGCAGTTCCAGATCTTCGTCCGTCAGCGTGACGGCCGCGCCCGTCCCTTCGTCCGCGGCTGCCGTTTGTCCGGCAGTCCCTTCCGCGCATATGCCCGCGCAGAGCGCGCCCGCGCATAAAATTGTCAATGCTCCCGATAAAAGCCTCTTCATATCTCCCGTATTATACCATATAACGCGCCAAATTACAAGCGTTGCGGCAACCATTTTTCCCGAAAACTTTTTTTGGAATTTTTGAAATTTTTTGGCATAAGTGGCACCCGTATGCCACTTTTTAGTGGTAAGATAGTAGCGAAAGACGAACAAATGTTTATTTTTCAAAAAAAATCCATGAAAGGACAGACGAAGGGAGATGGAGAAAAAGATGGCAAAAGAGAGGAAGGAAGAGGAAAAGAGGGAAGGCGGGGCATACGAAAAGACGCTGTTATATCTGTATCCGCACCTGGACAAGATGTCCGCGGCTCTGGACACCAGCCTGCGCACGCAGGCGGTCCTGTCGTACCGACGGCGGGAGAGTGCGGAGGCATTGGTCGAACGGCTCCTGCTGTCCGATTTTCAGTCTGCCTTTCTTCTGCAGACCAAGGCGGAGCTGGACGGGCTGCTCGGCGCGTTTCCGCAAGAGGATCGGTTCGTGCTCGAATACCGCTATTTCCGCCGCAAGCGGTACATGCGGGTATACGAGCGGGAGGCGTTCCGCATGTCCCTGCGCACCTTTTACCGCCGCCAGCACCGCGTCCTGCAAAAGTTTTCCGCCGCGCTCCATCGCCGCGGCATGGACGAAAAGTGGTTCCTGGACAACTTTTCGCAGATGGACTGGGCGATGCGGGTGTATGAAAAGGTGCGCGCGGGGCGGGATTCCTATCTCTTGGGCAAATACAAAAACAGCCCGTTTTTCCGCACGGATAAAAATACGGAAAAGGGGGAAGAGGAAGTATCCATGCCCGTATAAAACGGTTCAGGCGTCAAAATCGCTCTCCGCCTTTTGCGGGCGGGGGCGGCGGGGGCGCAGCAGGTAATACGTCACGCCGACCGCCAATATCCCGAGCGTCACGCCGAGGACGATCTGCGCCACGGGCATGTCGCCGCTGCCTACGTTTTGTTCGTTGTTTTCGGGCATGGATGCCTCAAAATCGGTGTTCAGGTCATAGGATATGTCGGCGGTTTTGGGCAGGTATCCCTGCGTTCCTTCGTGCGCCACGTACCAATAGGTGGCGGAACCGACCGTATAGTCTCCGTAATAGGCGTACGTCAGCGTGACGGTGGAAAAGACGTCGTCCCCCGCGGGGAACGCCGCGCCGCCCGCCAGGGAATAGGTCACGTCCAGGGGATAGTACAGGAAGGGGCGTTCGGGCACGAAGTCCACGAAGTGCAGTTCGTCCGTCCGGCAGTAGCCGTACACGGCGGCATAGGGGGGCGAATCGGTGGAATATTGCACGTAGCAGTACTCCGTTCCCGCCGAGAGGATCTTGACGTAATATGTATAGGGGATGCAGAACAGCCCGCTCGTTTCGTCCTCCGCTTCGTAGAGATACACGTCGTAAGAGAGGGCGCAGGCATAGCTCTCTTCTTCCGCGGCGGCGGTCAGCGCGGGGCGCGGGGCGGCGCAGGCGAGGCATATATGCAGGCACAGCAGGCAGGCAAACGATACAAAAATTTTTCTCATAGTAAAGGTAAGTATAGCGGGCGGCAGGCGTAGGAAAAGGGCAGATACGGACGAATCATGAAAGAAATCATCGAAAAAATCACCGCCATCGAGCGGGAACAGGCAAAGCGGAGGCAGAGCGACGCGCTCGCCGCCTACAACACGGGCAGGAAAAAACACAAAAAGCAGATCGCCTTTCACAAATGCAAAAAACGCAACCGCTGGGTGTTCGGCGGCAACCGCTCGGGCAAGACGGAGTGCGGCGCGGCGGAGTGCGTCTACATGGCGCGCGGCATCCATCCCTACCGCAAGAACCGCAAAAACGTCGCGGGCTGGGTGGTGTCCCTCTCCCAGCAGGTGCAGCGGGACGTGGCGCAGAAAAAGATACTGCATTACCTCCGCCCCGACTGGATCGAGGAGATCGTCATGCTCTCGGGCAGAAGGGATTCTCCCGAAAGCGGGGTCATCGACTTCATACGGGTCAAAAACGCGCTGGGCGGCAGTTCGTTCATCGGGTTCAAGAGCTGCGACCAGGGCAGGGAAAAATTCCAGGGCAGTTCGCTCGACTTCGTCTGGTTCGACGAAGAGCCGCCCAGGGACATCTACGAGGAGTGCCGCATGCGCGTCATGGACAGGCGGGGGGACATTTTCGGCACGATGACTCCCCTCAAGGGCATCACGTTCTTATATGACGAGATCTATCTCAACAAGCACGGCGACCCCGAAGTGTGGTATGAGTTCATGGAGTGGGCGGACAATCCCTACCTCTCCCCCAAGGAGATCGCCCTGCTCGAAAGCAGTCTGGACGAAACGGCGCTGCAATCCCGCCGCTACGGCAGGTTCGCCGCGGGCGAGGGGCTGGTCTACCCCGAATTCGACGAGAACGTCCACGTCATCGACCCCTTTCCCGTACCGCCCGCCTGGCAGGACAATATCTCCATCGACCCCGGGCTGCACAACCCGCTCTCCGCGCATTGGTACGCCGTCGATTTCGACGACAACGTGTACGTCGTGTACGAATATTATCAGGCGGGCAAGGACGTGGACTACCACGCGGAAAAGATCAGGGAGATATGCAAAAAACTCGGCTGGCACACGGACGGCAAGGGGCGGATCGAAGCGCTCATCGACAGCGCCGCCAACCAGCGCACGCTCGCTTCCGTCAAGAGCGTCAGCGAACTCTTCTACGAGCGGGGGATCCTGGTCAACCCCAACGTGGACAAGGACCTGTTTTCGGGCATCCAGCGGGTCAAAAGTTACCTGAACCGCAAAAACGGATTGCCGAACATCTATATATTCAGGGGATGCGTCAATCTGATACGGGAGATTAAGGGGTATTTCTGGGGGGAAGGGGACGCGCCGAAAAAGCGGGACGACCATGCGCTCGACGAAATGCGCTATTATCTCATGTCCCGCCCGCGCGGCAGGGCGGAAAAGCCCGCCCTGAGCGAGATACAGCGGGACAAAGAGCGGCGCATCCGCAGGCTCGGGAGGGAACGACATGGATAATATCTGCGGGGACAAAGAACTGACGGCGGCGCTCAAAAAGGTGGCGTTCGGATTCTCGCTTGAAGAGGTGACGGAGGAATACGGCGCGGTGGACGGCGAGATGAAACTCGTCAAGCGGCGGGAGACCCGCAAGGACGTGCCGCCCGACCTTAAAGCCGTCAAAATGCTCCTCGACGGCTCGGCTGCGGACGTCTCCGCCATGAGCGACGAGGAGCTGGAACGGGAAAAACAGCGGTTATTGAAATTATTAAAGGAGAACGATACATGAATCAGACAGATTTGGAAAGGCGCGCCGAGGAACGGCGCGTGCAGGCCCTGGTGCGGGACGTGGAGGAGGACTTCTCCCGCCGCCGCGCCGCACGGCGGGAGCTCGAACGCGGCTGGGAGCTGAACATGAACTTTTTCAGCGGCAACCAATACTGTGACGTGGCGCCGAACGGAGAGATCGCCGAAGAGGACAAGCGCTTTTATTGGCAGTCCCGCCGCGTGTTCAACCACATCGCGCCGACGGTGGAGACCCGCTGCGCAAAACTCGAAAAGAACCGACCTTCCCTTCAGGTGCGCGCCTCTTCGGACGAGGACGCCGATATCAAGTGCGCCCGCCTCGCCTCGGACATCCTGCGCGCCGCGGGGGAGCGGATCGGGCTGGACGGCGTCATCTCCCGCGCCACGCTCTGGTCGGAGGTGTGCGGCACGGCGTTCTATAAGATCGTATGGGACGCTGCCGCGGGCGCACCGGTCGCCGAGGGGGAAAACGGCAGGATATGCGAAGGGGACGTGCGCGTGACGCCCGTTTCGCCCTTCGAGATCTTTCCCGATTCCCTGAGCGCCGAACGCATGGAGGACGTGCATTCCCTCATCCATGCCAAGGCGGTGCCCGTCCGCGAGATATTCGAAAAGTTCGGCGTCCGCCTCTCGGGCAGGGACATCTCCGAGTTTTCTCTCTCACCCTACTCCGTTTCCCGACACTGGAAAACGGTCGAAGGGGAGGGCGCCCGGTTGACCGAAGAGGGATACGAGATCGTCATCGAGCGGTATACCATGCCTGACTTTGAGCACAAAAACGGAAAGCTGGAGATCGTGGCGGGCGGCAAACTTCTGTACGAGGGCGTTTTGCCCTATGAGAACGGCGACAAGGGGACGAGAAAGTTCCCCTTCGCCCGGCAGGTTTCCCTGCCGCTGCCCGGGGCGTTTTTCGGGGCGAGCGTGGTGGACCGGCTCATTCCCCTGCAGCGGGCGTACAACGCCGTGCGCAACCGCAAGCACGAATTTCTGAACCGCCTCTCCATGGGCGTGGTGACCGTGGAGGACGGCTCGGTGGACACCGACGAGCTCTCCGAGGACGGGCTCTGCCCCGGGAAAATATTGGTCTACCGCCAGGGCAGCCGTCCGCCCGCCATGTTCGACTGCGGCGAGATCCCTGCGGAATTTGCCAAGGAAGAGGAGACCATCGTCAACGAGTTCATGCTCATCTCGGGCACGAGCGAGATCACGCGCAATTCGGTCAATCCCACCAACGTGACGAGCGCGACGGGGCTGCAGCTCCTCCTGTCGCAGGAGGACGACCGCATGTCGGTCAGCGCGGAGAGCGTCTGCCGCGCGGCGGAGGAAACGGGGCGGCAGATCCTCAAACTCTACAAGCAGTTCGCCACGACCCGCCGCATGATCGCCGTCAGCGGCGAGGGCAAGAGCACGGAGATATATTATTTCAACGCTTCGGACATCTCGTCGGACGACGTTCTGTTCGACACGGAGAACGTGCAGACGCCCGAACAAAGGCGCGCCGCCGTGCTCGAACTGCTCTCCCTGGGGCTTTTGACGGACGAGGAGGGGAAACTTTCGGGCAATACCAAGAACAAGGTGCTGGAAGCGCTGGGATACGGCAATCTCTCCGCCGCGCGGGACATCTCTTCCCTGCACATCGCCAAGGCCGAGCGGGAGAACCTGCAAATGCTGGCGGGGGAAGAGGCGGAAGCCGTGCCTTACGACGATCATGCGCTGCACTACACCGAACACGTGCGCTTTTTGCTGTCGGAAGAGTTTGCCGCCAAGGGCGGCACGCGGGAAAAAGCGTGCGTCGAGGCGCACCTCATGCAGCACAAGGCATATCTGGATCAAGAAAAAAATCGCAACAAGGAGTAAAAGATCATGGACGAAGAAAAAAAGGAGAACATACAAAACGCGGAGGGCATGCCCGAAAATACCGTGGCGGAGCAAGGCGCGGAGGCGCAGAACGGATACGGCTCGGCGGCGACGGGGATATCGGGTAAGTTCAAGAGCGTGGATGCCCTTTTGCGGGCTTACAATTCTTTGCAGGCGGAATTCACCCGCCGCTCTCAGCGCCTGAAAGAGTTGGAAAGGGAGAGGGAGGAGCGGAATACCCCGCCGCCCGCGGAGGGACCGGTACCGCCGCCCGCGACGAACGCCTCCGCGCCTTCTTTGCCGCCCGCCGACGCACCCGAGGGAGAGGATTCCCTCTTCGAACGGGCAAACGCTTCCGCCGCGGTCCGGCAGCGCATCATCGACGCCTACCTCGACGGAGTCAAAAGGAGCGCCGTCCCGCTCATCGGCGGGGGCGTGGGCGTCGTCAGCCCGGCGGAAAAGGCGAAAAACATCGCCGACGCGGGTAAAATGGCGCTCGGCTATTTTCGCAACTTGCATCAATAACAAATTTTTAATCACAGGAGTGAATCGATATGGTAACCATGGAAACAGCGGATAACGCATTGAAATCTTTCTATCTCGGGGCGGTCGCCGACATGCTCAACACGTCCGTCAACCCCCTGCTCGCGCAGATCAAACAGACCACGGCGGACGTATGGGGCAAGGATGTGCGCCGCCTGGTGCGCTACGGCGTCAACGGCGGCGTGGGCGCGGGCACCGAAGCGGGCGACCTGCCCGCCGCGGGCGGCAACCACTACGCGCAGTTCGTCACGACTCTGAAGAACCTCTTCGGCACCATCGAAATTTCCGATAAAGCCATCCGTTCTTCCGCCAACAACGAAGGCGCGTTCGTCAACCTGCTCAACGACGAAATGGACGGCCTCGTCAAGAGCTCGTCCTTCAACTTCGGCAGGATGCTCTTCGGCGACGGCTCCGGCACGCTGACCACCGTCACGGGCATCACGAGCGGCAAGGTCACCGTGGCAAGCGTCAAAAATCTCGCCGAGGGCATGATCGTCGACTTCGTCGCCGCGACGGGCGGCAGCGTCCTCGCGGGCGGCAGGACCATCCTCTCCATAGACCGCGCGAACAAGACCGTCACGGTGGACGGGGCCACGCTGACCACCACGGCAGTCCCCAACGCCTCCCGCATCGTCATGCAGAACTCCGACGGGCTGGAACTGACGGGACTGGGCGCCATCTTTTCGGACGAGGGCACCCTCTACGGCGTGGACAGAAGCACGCACGAGTGGATGAAGCCGTACATGAAGAGCTCGGTCGGCGCCATCAGCGAAACGGTCATCCAGACGGCGATCGACAATCTCGAAGAGGTGTCGGGCAGCCGCGTCAACTTCATCGTCTGTTCGTGGGGCGTCAAGCGCGCGCTGGCGGAGTATTTCAGCACCTACAAGCGCATCGTGGACACGATGGAACTGGCGGGCGGCTATAAGGCGATGAGTTTCAACGGCATCCCCGTGGTGGCTGACCGCTTCTGCCCCGACGGCACGATGTACCTTCTGAACACCGACGATTTCTGCCTGCACCAGCTCTGCGACTGGCAGTGGCTGGAGGGCGAGGACGGCAAGGTGCTCCGCCAGGTGGCGGGCAAGCCCGTCTACACGGCGACGCTCGTCAAGTACGCCGACCTCGTGTGCACCCGTCCCTGCGGTCAGGCGATGCTCTCGGGCATCACCGAAAAGTAAAAGCGTCCTTCCCGCGCACGGGGACTGAAACGTCCTTAAAACGCGGGCATGGGGCAAGGCAAAACGGGGCAGGGGATTGGAATATTTTTCCGTTTCCTGCCCATATTTTTGATAGGAGGAATGAAATCTGTATGTTGGTGAAAGACATTGCGGCGCAGGCGGCGTTCCTGCTCGGCAAGGAGGAACTTTTCCGCTATCTCAAGGACGTTTTTGACGCAGAGAACGATATATCCGAAGGCGGCATGCCCGAAGAGAACGGGGAAAACGCGGAAAATACGGAGAACGCGGAGACCGACGTCGAAGAGAAGGAACTTGCGAAAGAGGCAGATATTTTACTGCGCTGCTATAACATCGTGGAGAACGAAGTCGCCCTCGATTATCTGCCGCTGACCGCCGAAGAGACGGTCACCTGCGATACGGGCGCGCTGCCGTATACCGCCTTTTTGCGGACGCCCGTCACCATTCTGTCCGTGACGGACGAATACGGCAACAAACTGCCGTACACCATTTTTCCCGAATATCTCCGCACGCGGGCGGGCACGTCGGTCGTGACGTACGCCTATTCGCCCGAAAGCAAGCGGCTGTGCGACGAAAGCGAATACGCCGCGCGGGTGCCCGAACGGCTGCTCGCCTACGGCGTGGCGTGCGAATACTGCCTGATCTCGGGGCTGTACGACGAGGCGGTCGTTTGGGACAAAAAATACAAGGACGCGCTCCTGTGCGCGCACACGGCTTCCCGCCCGCGCGTCATCCGTTCCAGAAGGTGGGTGTGAACATGCTCGTTTTCAGAAAAGAATTGACGCCGTCCGCCCTCGAAGAAAAGACGGTTTCCCTCTCGCTGTCCGCCGCGCCGCGGGGAGAAAGCGGAAAGAGCGGTGTGCTCTATCCCGAAGAATGCCTCAATTTCCGCGCGGAAAACGGCGTTTTGCGCGGCGGGGCGGGCACGGAGATCGTTTTGGACAAGGCGGCTTTGCAGGGGTATGTCCCGTCCGCCGCCTATCTTTTCGGCAGGGGTGCGGCGCAAAAGCTTGTGTTTTTCTCGGAAGGCGGGCTGTACAGCCTCACCCTGCCGGAGGGCGGGGAATCGGGCGTTCCGCCCGCGCGGCTCGGCTCTGCGGTCTTTGCCGCGCCGCCTTTTGCTCTGCCCTTCGTGACCGCCGAAAACGGTGACGTGTTGCTCTTTTCCGCGCCCGAGGGGACCTATCTCTATGACGGGACGGATTTTTCGGTTTTGGAGGACGCGCCTGCGGCGACCTGCGGCTGCGTGTATTACGACCGCCTCTTTCTCGCGTCCGCTTCGATCCCGTATCGCCTGCATTTTTCCGTGCCTCTCGACGGGAGCGACTGGGAACACGCCTACCGCGCGGCGGGATACGTCGATCTATCCCCCGAACACGGCGAAATAACCGCCCTGCTGCCCTGCGGCAAAAAAA
The DNA here is from genome assembly GCA_017886575.1 of Clostridia bacterium. Lineage (GTDB taxonomy): Bacteria > Bacillota > Clostridia > Christensenellales > Borkfalkiaceae > RGIG4074. Next base: position 20,809 of record JAGHJP010000016.1, on the reverse strand, counting down.
TATACGCCCTGCGCGGGCGCGGGCTGACCTTGCTGCGGGCGGAAGGGGAAAACGCGGGGTTTTCCGCAGAACCCGTTCCCACCGCGTTCGGCGCGGTGTTTGAAAATTCCGCGCAATGCGTCGGCGAACATATCCTGTTTTTGGCGTCGGACGGGTTGTACGCATTCGACGGCAGCGAGGCGAAGCGGTGCGCCGCCCCGTGGCTTGCCGCCGCGCCGCCCGCGGCATCGCCCGCCTGCCGTTCCGCCGTTCGGGGGGCATATTACGTTTTGTCCTATCTGACCGCGTCGGGCGCGCGGCGCACCCTCTTTTACGACCCTGCGGCGGAGGACGGCTTTCTCTCGGACACGGATATGTCGCTGCCCGCCTGCGGGGAGGACGGTCCGCTCTTCTTTACTGCGGACGGCGCGCTCGTCCGCTTCACGCGGGAGAGCGCCCGTGCGGGCGCGCCCCTGAAAAAGATCTGGCGGAGCGGCTCTACCCGTCTGGGGCTGGGGGCGGGGCGAAAGCAGCTCCGCCGCCTGACCCTCGTCGGCAAGGGCAATTTCAAATTGACGGTAGAGGGGGAGCATGCCCGCGAAAAACTCGTCTATGCCCTCGCTGCCGACGGCGAAACGAACGTACAGCCCTTGCTCAAAGGCAGGCGGTTTTCGGTTTGCGTCGAAAGCGAGGACGCGGACTGTACGCTCGAGCGACTGGAAGTTTCCGCCGCGATATTGAAGGAGGTATAATATGGTTCTTGATATTCTGGAGGACCTCGAATTGAACGAATCGGATCTCTCCGCGTCGGCGATCTCCTTTGCCCGCGATGCGCAGGCGAAGAAGAACGAACTCACGCAGAAACTCGCCGAAGATAAGGAGGAGGTCTACTATAAATTGTTGAAAAACGGCATGCTCCGCTCGTCCGTGCTTTCGGACGCTTACGCGCGTTTGGAAGATACATACGAAGCGGAAGTGGACGCGCTGGTGGACGAACTCGGGTTCCAGATCGACTTTCTCGGCCCCGCGGGGGAAGCGGGCGGGGAGGACGAGGAATATTCCTATCCTTACAACCCCGACTATTCCCTGGACGCGGCGGGGCGGTATTACGCGGTTTACAATTACTATATGACCATGACCGATCCCGACGTGCGCTTCGCGCTCTTCCAGGCGGACACGCTGGCGCCGAGCTATGTCGCTGAATTCTACGCCACCCTCTACGACCGGCTCTATTCCTATGTAAAGAACCAATAGCGGAGGAACGGCGTGGGACCGTTTTTCTGCCTGTTTTTTCGAGCGCCGCGGCGGAAAGGCGGGCGCGGAGGGGGTGCCGGAGAGGCGCCCCCTCCTTTTTTCTGCCCTTTGCCCGATTTTTTCGCGAAAACTCTTTACAGTTTTGCTTTTTAGGTGTATAATACCGTTAGGTATATGGTGCCGAGGAGGCTCATTCTATTTTGTGCATGCGGTCCCGCCGCGCGGCGGAGCCGGATAAGGATAAACGAACGATATGAACTATACCAACTCTTCCATCCGCTATGTGTTCCGCAATCTGTGGTACATCGCCCTTCTCTCCGTATTGCCGGGGGCATGCCTCGCCGGCATGGCCTGCGTGGAAGACGCCAAGGCGTTTTTTACCGCCTTTTTTTCGGGCAATATGCAGGAGATCGGCTGGACGCAGATCTTCAACACGTTTTCGGTGTACAACTTCACGGGCTGGCTGCCCGCTCTCCTCGATCTGGTCGCCTATCTCGTCATCGTGCTCTGCGCCGCCATGCTGCTCGCGCTCATCGACAAACACATGCGCATCGGCAAGCGGACGCTCAACGGCATTGTGGGCAAACTCAACGACAACGTTTTGAGCACCGCCGGCGTCGCGCTGTTCTTTTCGGCGGTCTATGAAATCTGGGCGCTCCTCTTTTCCTCACTGGCGTACGCCGTCTTTTCGCTCGTGCCCAATGCGGCGGCGCAGTATGTGCTCTTCGGCATCCTGTTGCTTGCGGGCGTGCCGGCGCTTTTGTACGTCGTCGCGCTCTTCTATCTCTGGCTGCCGTGCATGCAGATCACGGGGTTCGAGCCCTTCGAGGCCCTGCGCTATTCCAATCAGATCACCGAAAAGGTCAAGCGCCGCCTGGTCGCGTCCATGCTTCTTTCGATCGTCATAGGCAACATCGTCATCGTCCCGTGCGTGCTGTTTTTGCCCGCGCCCGCGGTGTATGCCGTCCTGTTGGTCGTCTATATGTTCTATTTTATGATCTTCACCGTGCGCATGGAGGTCGTCTATTTCGACGCCGCCCAGCTCGAACGCGAGGACCTGAAAAAACATTACCGCGACTGACGCCCGCTTTTTTCGCCGCGTCAGGTTCGCGCCTCAAAAAACCGTAAATACAGGCCGCAGCGGCCTTGAAAATTTTTGTTTTTGCAACCTTTCGTTGCAGGAGAGAGGGATAGCGTGAGATTCCGCAACAGTGTCCGATTGCTTCTGAATAATTTCAAAAGCACCTACGTCATTCTTTTGTTCCGGCTCGTCGTGTTTCTGATCACGGGTTCGCTCGCCGCCGTCATCCTGGCGGCAAACATCGGTCCGTTTCTGGAGAGCCCCGAAGCGGACGCCTTCGTGACCGCGCTCGAAGACATCGTGGCGACCTTCTTCAACAGCCCCGATTTCAGTTCCTTCGACGCCTATTTCCGCGAGGCGATGGACGCTTTGGTGCAGGCGATCGGCGGCATTTTCGCCTTCATGAACCGCCACCTGGCGGAGATCGTGTTCTCGTGCATCGGGCTCATCCTGCTCTATCTCGTCAACAGCTTTCTGAACGGGCTGGCGCTCTTCGCTTTCGGCGATATCCTGAACGACAAAATGTCGCAGTTCACCGAAACGCCCTTCTTTGCGGGCTTCTTGCGCAACATCGGCCCCGCCGCGCTCTATCAGGTGGTCTACGTGCCCATCTCCTTTGCGTACGACGTGCTCGTGCTGGTGGTCTGTTACCTCGTCTTTTTCCGTCTGTTCGTATTTCTGCCCGTCTTTCTCGCCCTTTTCTTCGGCGCGACTTTCATCATCGCCATGCATGCGGTCAAACTCGCGCTCATCTCCGACTGGATGCCCTCCATCATCGTCGGCAGCAAGAAACTGACGCAGGCGATGCGGGAGAGTTTCCGCATGGGTAGAAAACAGTTTGCCGCCAACTTCTCCAACTATCTGGTGGCGGTCTATTGCATCGTGGCGATCAACGTAGTCTTTGCGCTCACGACCTTTTTCAGCGCGCTGCTCATCACCGTCCCCGCGAGTTACATCTTCGTCATCTGCCTGCAATTCGTCGGCTATTATTCGGCGAACGGCAAGCGTTACTTTTTGAGTTGCACCAACATCTGCGACCCCGAAAATCCCGAGGGCGGCGTGTATATCCGCATCGCCGATAAGCCCGCCGCGCCGGCGGCAGGGGAGAGCGCGGAAACGGCCGGCCCCGCGGAAAATGCGGAGAATGCGGGCACCGCGGATGCGGAACGGGTTTCCGCGGCGGAACACACGGAGGGAAAGGAAGGGGAATGACGCCCGTTCCTTTTGTCATATAAAAATCCAAAAATAAAAGCGAATAAGGAGCGGAAAAATGAATTACAGAAAGAACTTTGAACTGTGGCTGAACGACAAGCGGCTCTGCCAGGAGGGGGTCGCCGAACTGAAAGCGGTGGAGGACGACGTCAAGGCGATCGAATATCGCTTCGGCGGCGAGCTGGAATTCGGCACGGCAGGCATGCGCGGCATCATCGGCTACGGCATGAATATGATGAATATCTATACGGTCATGCGCGCCACGCAGGGGCTTTCGGAGTTTATCAAGTCCCTCGGCAAAGAGGCGTGCGGGCGCGGCGTGGTCATCTCGTACGATACGAGAAGGAAATCCGCGGAATTTGCCAAGGCGGCGGCAAGCGTGCTGGCGAAGAACGGCATCAAGGCATACCTCTTCGACAAGGTGCACCCCGTGCCCATGCTCTCCTACGCCGTGCGCTACCTGCACACCGTGGCGGGCATCATGATCACGGCTTCGCACAACCCCAAAGAATACAACGGCTACAAGGTGTACGGCGAGGACGGCGCGCAGATGTCTCCCGAGGACACCGCCGAAGTCGTGGGCTACATCGAAAAGATCACCGATTATCTCTCCGTGACGGGGGAGGAAAACAGCCCGCTCATCCTGCCCGTCCCCGCGGACGTGGATACGACCTATATCGAGGAGATCTCCAAGCTCTCCCTGTCGCCCGCGGCGGTCAAAAAGTGCGGCAAGAACCTGAAACTCGTCTACACCCCCGTGCACGGCTCGGGCTACGTCCCCGTCACGACCATCCTGAAAAAACTGGGCATCAACGTGACGGTCGTCAAGGAACAGGCGGAACCGGACACCGAGTTCTCCACGGTCAAGGTGCCCAACCCCGAATTCAAGGAAACGCTCTCCATGGGAATCGATCTTGCGAATGAGATCCGTGCGGACGTCGTGTTCGGCACCGATCCCGACTCCGACCGTCTGGGCGTCGCCGTCAAGAACGGCAAGGGCGAGTTCGTCGCGCTCACCGGCAACCAGGTCGGCATCCTGCTCCTCGACTATATCCTCACCCGCCTGCAGGAAGAGAACGCCCTGCCCGCGAACGCCGCCGTGGTCAAGTCCTTTGTCTCCACGGGCATGGCAAAGCCCATCTGCGACAAGGCGGGGGTCGCCCTCTTCGAAACGCCCGTCGGATTCAAGTTCATCGGCGAGAAGATCAAGCAATGGGAGCAGGACGGCAGCCACTCCTTCGTGTTCGGCTTCGAAGAGTCCTGCGGGTATCTCCGCGGCACCCATGCCCGCGATAAAGACGCCGTCGTCGCCTCCATGCTCTGCGCGGAAATGGTCTGCTATTACACCTATATCGGCAAGACGGTCTGGCAGAGATTGCAAGAACTCTACAAGATGTACGGCTATGTGCTGGACGTCAACGTGTCCACGCAATATTCCGGGCTGAACGCCATGAAGGAGATGAACGCCGTCGTGGACGGGCTGAAAAAGATCACCGTGCGCGAACTTGCCGACTTCCCCGTCGTGGCGACGCGCGACTACAGCGCGGACGTGCGCACCGAAACGGCGACGGGCAAAAAGGAGCCCCTCGGCATCCCCAAGTGCAACTGCGTGTATTACGAATTGCAGGGCGGTTCCTTCGTCTGCATCCGTCCCTCGGGCACCGAGCCCAAACTCAAGGTCTACTATTCCGTCCGCGCGGGCGACGAATGCGAAGCGGAATGCAAGCTCATCGAGCTCAAAGCGGCGGTCGCCAACCTGCTCGCGGGAGAACACTGATCCGCAAAAAACCGTCAGGGCCCGCCGCGGCGGGCCCTTTCTGTTGCTCAACGCGGGCATGGATAGGGGGAAAGAAGGGAGAAAGCGTACAAAGACATAGGAGGAAACAGCCTTGAAAGCCGGCATTTCCACGGCAAGTTTATTTTTGAAAAAGAGCAACGAAGACGCCGTCGCGCTCTTAAACGAATGGGGCGTGCCGTCCGCCGAGGTCTTTTTGAGCACCTTCGGCGAATACACGCCCGCCTTCGGGCAACTGCTTGCCGCTCGCAAGGGCGCGCTCCCCGTCAATTCCGTGCATACGCTCACCGAGCAGTACGAACCGCAGCTCTACGCGGCGTACGACCGCGTGCGCGAGGACGCCTTTTCGGTGCTGCGCGGCGTCCTGGAGGCGGCGCGGGCGATCGGCGCAAAATACTACACCTTTCACGGCGTTGCCCGCATCAAACGCACGGGCAACTACGACAATTTTTCCTTCCTCTCCCCCAAAACGCGGGAGATATGCGAATTCTGCAAAAAATACGGCGTGACCCTGGCGTTCGAAAACGTCGAGTGGGCGACCTACAATCGCCCCGGGGTGTTCCGCGAACTCCAAAGGGAATGCTCCGGTCTCAAAGGAGTGCTCGATGTCAAGCAGGCGCGCGTCTCGGGGTACGACTATAAGGCGTACATCGCGGACATGGGGCCCGCGCTCGCCTACGTTCACTTTTCGGACACGGACGGAAATGGCGGCACCTGTCTGCCGGGGGAAGGCGTGTTCGATGCGGAAGAGATGCTCCGCTGTCTTGTAGGCAACGGCTTCGACGGCGCCGTGCTCATCGAAAACTACGCCAAGGATTATGAGGATCTGACCGCGCTGAAAGAGTCGTGGCTCTGGCTGCAGGAAAAAATTTATAAAATTACGAGATAAAAATTGCCGCAAAGGGCAAAATATAGCTTGACAGCGTTTTACCGAATTGGTATAATAATCTGGTGAAAAATAAGTGCATCGGCGAAGGAGGGTAGAGGAAAAATGTCCACGATCATTGTCGGCGAACACGAGAGTGTGGAGAGCGCATTGCGCCGTTTCAAGAGAAAATGTTCCCGCGACGGCATCATCGGTGATCTTCGGAAGAAGGAATTTTACGAAAAGCCTTCCGTTCGCAAGAGAAAGAAATCCGAAGCGGCGCGCAAACGCAGCAGGAACTAAGGAAGCACAAAAGTCTGTTACCGCAGGGGGGCGGACTTTTTTGTTTGCGGAAATTGGCGCATTCCGGCGTTTTCCGCCGCGCGGGCAGGTCTTGCGGCGCGGCACATAATTTTTGCAGTCAGGAGGACATTGCTATGGCAAAGACGTTGAAGGAATTGGCGCGGGAGGCAAAGGGACGGCTCAAGAGCGGGTTCTGGTCGGCGTGCAGGGAGGACCTGGACCGCAACCTCTCTTCGGCGCGCGAACAGGGCATCAGCGAGACCCGCGTCGAGCGGTTTTTCGCCGATAAACTCGCCGCCGCGCTGGGCGGGGAAAAGGAGGACGAGTTCTATCTGCGGGTCAAAGAGCTCCTCACCACCGAGGGCGAGGTGTCCGACGCCATCGGACGCCTGACCGACCGGGAATATTACGAAACGCTCTCCTACGAAGAAAAGCAGCGCTACAACCTCTCCCTCTCCGAGCGGTACCTGCGCGCCCTGGAGAGATTTCGCCGCGAAAGCGAATTCGCGTCGCTCAAAACGGTTGAAAAATAACCGCGGACGTGCTACAATATACCTATGAACGATTTACTGGAAAAACTCAACCCCGAACAGATCAAGCCCGTGCGCGATACCGAGGGCGCGGTGCTCGTCCTGGCGGGCGCGGGCAGCGGCAAGACCCGCGTGCTCACCTCCCGCATCGCCTATCTCATCGACGAAAAGGGCGTGCCGCCCTATAACATTCTCGCCATCACCTTCACCAACAAGGCGGCGAACGAGATGCGCGAGCGCATCGGCAGAATGACGGACGCCGCAGGCATGTGGGTCAGCACCATCCACGCCATGTGCACCCGCATCCTGCGCAAGAACGCCGACCGGCTGGGGTTCAACGATAAATTCTCCATCTACGGCGAGTCCGAGCGCGCCAACGTCGTCAAAAAGTCCTTCCGCGAATGCGATTACGACGACGAAAAGCTGCTGAAAAACGTCAAGTGGCACATCGCCAACGCCAAGACGCTCGCGCTCGATCCCGAGGCGTATACCCTTCGGCTGAAGGGGGAGGGGAACAAGGACATCGAGGCGGTCTCCAGGGTCTATGCCCGTTACCAGGCGCACCTTCGCGAGAACAACGCCATGGACTTCGACGACCTCCTGATGCTCACGGCGCGGCTGCTGCGGGAGAACGAGGACGTGCTCGCTTATTATGCGGGCAAATTTCACTATATCCTCGTGGACGAGTTCCAGGACACGAACGCCGTACAGTTCGAGATCGTCCGCATGCTCGCAAGCGTACATAAAAATCTCTTCGTCGTCGGCGACGACGACCAGTCCATCTATGGCTGGCGGGGGGCGGACATCGGCAACATACTGCACTTCGAGCGCAATTTTCCCGATGCCAAGGTGTACAAGCTCGAACAGAACTACCGTTCGACCAAGACCATCCTCTCCCTCGCCAACGCCGTCATCCACCACAACAAGGGCCGCAAGGACAAGACCCTCTGGACGGAGAACGCCGAGGGCAGCCGCGCGGTCGCCTTCGAGGCGGCGGACGAAACGGAGGAGGCGGCGTTCACCGCGCGCACCATTGCGAGTTTCGTGCGCCACGGCGCAAAATATTCCGACTTCGCCGTACTCATGCGCATCAACGCCCTCACCCGTTCGTACGAACAGGAATTTGCCAAATACGGCATCAACTTCAAGGTGTTCGGCGGCTTCCGTTTCTTCGAGCGCAAGGAGATCAAGGACATTCTCGCGTACCTGCGCATCGTCAATAACCCCTTCGACAGCGAGGCCGTCCTGCGCGTCGTCAATTTCCCCAAACGGGGCATCGGCGACAGGACCGTGCAGACGCTGGAAGAGTACGCGGCGCAGACCGATCTCACCGTCTACGATGCTCTTTTGGACGCGGACGACCTTCCCCTCAACGGCGGTGCGAAGGCCAAACTCAAAGCCTTCGCCGCGCTCCTCAAAGACTTGGTCATTCAAGGGCAGGCGCTCTCCGTCGTCGACCTGGCGCGGTACGTCGTCGACAAGACCCGCATGCGCGAGGCGTATGCCGACGATTCGGACGAGAGCATCACCAAGCGTGCGAACATCGAGGAATTCCTGAACGCCGCCGACGAATTCGTGCGCCTCGATCCGGACGCCACGCTCGAGGACTACCTCAATCAGGTCGCCCTCTCTTCGGACACCGACGAGGCGGACGACGGCGATTTCGTCACCCTCGCCACCATCCACTCGGTCAAGGGGCTGGAATTCAAATGCGTGTTCATCTGCGGCCTGGAGGAGGGCACCATGCCCGTGTCGAGAGCGCAGGACAGCGAGAAGGACATGGAGGAGGAACGGCGGCTGATGTACGTCGCCATCACCCGCGCCGAGGAGAAGATCTACTTCACCCGCTCCAAGAGCCGCTACCTGTACGGCATGCGCGAACCCACCACCCGCTCCTGTTTTCTGAACGAACTCAAAGACCGGCTCTCCCTCTCCGACGAACGTCCGCTCTATAAGCGGTACGAGGGGGACTATTACGGGGGCGGCTACGGCGACGGTTACGAAAATTACGGCAGCGGCGGCTCGTTCCGCCGTCCGGGCGGCGGGTACGGCGGCTACGGCGGGTACGCAAAGCGGTACGACCCCGCGGCGGAGGATGGCGCATTCCGCACCGTCGGCGCCCCTTCCAAAACCACGTCCTATTCCCGCAATAACGCGGGCATGGGCGGCACGAACGGAGCGAATGCGAAGAGAACGGACAGCGCGGGCAGCGCCTATTCGTTCGCCAAAAAACTGACCGCCGCCGCGCCGGCGGCGGGGGACGACAAATCGGACGCCTATCCCGTGGGGACGAAGGTATCCCATCCCCGCTTCGGCGAAGGCGTCGTCATCCATTCCCGCGGCAGCGCGGGCAACGTCATCATCACCGTGGCGTTCGAAAAAGCGGGCAACAAGGAACTTTCCGCGCGGCTTGCGCCGCTCACCGTCATCGGATAAGGAGAAAACGGCATGGAAGCGACCGAAAGACAGAAAGAGATCACCGCCACGCTCAACCGCTGGGCGTATGAGTACTATGTCCTGGACGACCCGTCCGTGTCGGACGCGGAGTACGACAAACTGTACGCCGAACTGCAAAAACTCGAAGGGGAGAGCGGCGTGGTGCTCTTCGACAGCCCCACCCGCCGCGTCGGCGGCGAGCCGGTCAAGGCGTTCGCCCGTCACGACCACATCGCGCGGCTGTACAGCCTGGACAAGGCGGTCACCAAGGAGGAACTCTCCGCCTTTTTCGCCCGCGTGAACAAGGTGTGCGCCCATCCCGAATATACCGTGGAATACAAGTTCGACGGGCTGACCTGCTGCCTCACCTACGAGGGCGGCAAATTCGTCCGCGCCGCCACCCGCGGCAACGGCGTGACGGGCGAGGACGTCACCGCGCAGGCGCTCACCATTCATTCCTTTCCCATGGAAATATCGTACAAGGGCACGCTGGAAGTGCGCGGCGAGGCGATCATCCGCCTTTCGGCGCTCGAAAAATACAACAAGACGGCGGCGGAGCCCCTCAAAAACGCCCGCAACGCCGCGGCGGGCGCCATCCGCAATCTCGACCCCAAGGTCACGGCGGCGCGAAAGCCCGAGATCCTCTTTTACGACGTCAACTACATGTCCGAGGGCTTCCTGCCCACGCAGGCGGCGCAGATGGAATTTCTGCGCAAGGAGGGCTTCAAGGTGTTCGACTATCTGCGCCTCTGCAAGAGCGCGGAGGAGGTGTTCGCCGCCGTGGACGAGATCGAAGTGCAGCGGCGGAACATCGACGTGCTGACCGACGGCGCGGTCATCAAACTCAACGACGTTGCCGCGCGCGCCGAGTTGGGGTACACCGATAAATTCCCCCGCTGGGCGATGGCGTATAAATTTGAAGCCGAAGAGACGACCACCGTTTTGCGCGACGTCGTTTGGCAGGTCGGACGGACGGGCAAACTGACGCCCGCCGCCGTTTTAGACCCCGTTGAATTGGCGGGCGTAACCGTGCGCCGCGCCACGCTCAACAACTACGGCGACATCCTGCGCAAGGGCGTGCAGATCGATTCCCGCGTGCTCATCCGCCGTTCCAACGAAGTCATTCCCGAAATTCTGGGCGCCACGCGGCATTACCCCGACAGTCGTCCCGTCGAAAAGCCCGCCGTCTGTCCCGCCTGCGGCAGCGCCGTGGAGGAGCGGGGGGCGCATCTCTTCTGCACGAATCCCGCCTGCCGTCCCCGCGTCATCAACAAATTCGTCCACTTCGCGGGCAAGGACGCCATGGACATCGAGGGCTTTTCCGAAATGACCGCCTCTCTCCTGTACGAAAAGAAAAACCTGCGCTCCTTTGCCGACCTCTACCGCCTCAGAGCGGAAGATCTTGCCGATCTCGAAGGCTTCAAGGAGAAGAAGATATCCAATCTCCTGGGCTCCATCGGGAAGAGCAAACACATTCCGCTCGACCGCTTTATCTTCGCCGTCGGCATCGACGGCGTGGGCAAAGTGGCGGCGCGCGACCTCGCCCTCCGCTTCGGCTCGGTGGACCGTCTGCGCGCGGCGACGGCGGAAGAACTGGTGCAGATGGAGAACGTGGGCGAGATTACGGCAAACGGCATTTTGGACTTTTTCCGCGACGAAAACAATGTCCGCGAGATCGGGGAACTCTTCGCCTGCGGCGTGTCCCCCTACACCGAAAAGATCGACCGCGACGGCGCGTTTGCGGGGCAAAAAGTCGTGCTCACGGGGTCGCTTGTCGGGTATAAGCGCAGCGAAGCGCAAAAACTCATCGAAGAGCGCGGCGGGGTCTGTCAGAGCGCCGTAACGAACGCCACCACGCTGGTCGTCGCGGGCGAAGCGGCGGGCAGCAAGTTGCAGAAGGCGCAGCGGCTCGGCGTAAAGATCATCGACGAAGCGGAATTTGCCCGCATGCTCGCGGAGTGAGCATGACGCTGCCTTATTTTGCCGTGATTTTTTCGTTATTTTTGAAAATTGAACCTGCAGTAGACAAAATTTCCTGACAATTCTAGGGGAAGTACTTTGGCTTTCTGCGTTTTTATGGTATGATAAAAGAAAAACGGAGTAACGAAAAATGAGTAAATTTTCCGAATTTCTCTATACCCGCCGCAAGGCGCTCGGATTGACCCAGCAGAACATTGCCGACCGATTGGACGTTACCAACAAGGCGGTTTCCAAATGGGAATCGGGCGAATGCTTCCCCGAAACGGGGCAACTCGTGGCGCTTGCCGATATTCTGGAATGCACGGTGGACGAACTGTTGCGCGGACGGCTCGCCGCCGCGGCATCCGATGCCGCTTTTGCGGATCGGGACGATACCATGTCCGAAACGAAAGAGGTTTTACAAAATACGGCGGAGGAAAAAGGACAGACGTCGGTTTCCCCGAAAAATGCGGGCATGCTCCATTCGTATAAGACGTTGCAGAAGGTGAGCATTTCTCTCGGCGTGCTTCTTCTTTTTCTCGGCACCGTCGGCATGTTTTTCGTGCTTTGGACGGGCGGCGGGAGCGACACTGCCGAAATTTTCGCGCTGCTCCTGTTTCTCGTATTCCTTGCCGTGGCGATCGTCGCGTTCGTCGTCGCGGGCATTGCGTATTTCGTCATCGGGAAAGCGCAGGAGGGCGAACGGACGCAGGACGAGCGCCGCCGATAAGGGAGTGAAAAGGGGTGCGCGGCTCATCTGCCGCTCTTTTTCCCGCAGGAAAACGGAATAAAACGGAATAAAAAAAGACGGTCGCAGCGGGAAGAAAAATCATCTTCCCGTTTTTTTTGAAAACGATTGCCTTTTGCTTGAAATTTCGGCGCGTATTTGCTATAATATAGCAAAACGCATATACGGGGAAAGCGATATGTTCAGCATGACGGGTTACGGCAAGGGAGAATACAGACAGGGCGGCGTGGAACTGACCGTGGAGATCAAGACGGTCAACAACCGTTTCCTCGACATCGCCGTCAAGGCGCCCCGCCTCTTTACGGGGTTGGAAGAAAATATCCGCGCGCTGGTGCGCTCTGAAATTTCCCGCGGGCATGCCGACGTGTTCGTCAACCTGACCGACAAGCGCGACAAGCCCAAGTCCCTCTTCGTGGACACGGCGCTGGCAAAGGCGTATTTCGACGCCGCCGTGCAGCTCAAAGCCCTGCTCCCGTCGGCGGCGGACGACGTCACGCTGACTTCGGTGCTGCGCTACGGCGACGTGCTCCGGCAGGAGGAGGCGCAGGGGGCGGACGAAGAACTGCTCGCCGCGCTCACGTTTGCTTTGAACGCCGCGCTCGACAAACTCAACGCCATGCGCGCCGCCGAGGGGGCAAAACTTCTTGCCGACCTCTCCGCCCGCATGGATAAGGCGGAAGAATTGGTCGAAGGCATCGCCGCCCGCGCGCCGCTGGTCGCCGAAACGTACCGCGCCCGCCTTGCCGAGCGTGTGCAGAAGGCGCTCGAAGGCGCGGACGTGGACGAGGGGCGGCTGTTGACCGAAGTCGCGGTGTTCGCCGACAAGAGCAACATCGACGAAGAACTCACCCGCCTGCGCTCGCACATCGCGCAGTTCCGCAGCATTCTGCGGGAGCCCGTCGCGGGCAGGAAACTCGATTTTCTGGTGCAGGAATTCAACCGCGAGACAAACACCGTCTGTTCCAAGAGCAACGACCTGACGGTGACGAGCCTCGGGCTCGCGCTTAAAAACGAGATCGAAAAGATCCGCGAGCAGGTGCAGAATCTGGAGTGAAAACAGATGAGAAACGTATTATTCGCAATATCCGGCCCCTCGGGCGTGGGCAAGGGCACGCTGGTGAAGATGCTTTTGGACGGGGACGAAAACCTCGTCGCTTCGGTGTCCTGCACGACGCGCGCCCCGCGGGCGGGGGAGACGGACGGCAAGGATTACTTTTTCCTCTCCCGTCCCGATTTCGAAAAGAAGATCGCCGCGGGCGGTTTTCTGGAATACGACGAGCACTTCGGCAACTATTACGGCACGCCGCTCGCCTTCGTCGAAAAGACGCTGCAAAAAAAATCGGTCATTCTGGAGATCGACGTGCAGGGCGCGATGAGCGCCAAGGCGAAAAAAAAAGACACCGTCACCGTGTTCATCGCCCCGCCCTCGACCGAGGAGTTGCTGCGCCGCCTGCGCGGCAGGCATTCGGAGAGCGACGAGCAGATCGCCGAGCGGCTCGCGCGGGAGGAATACGAACTTTCTTTCGCCCCGCGCTACGACTACACGGTGGTCAACGACGATCTAAGCGAAGCGTATGCCCGCCTGCGGCTCATCATCGAGTCCGAACGGGCGAAGGCATGAACAAAGAAAAATATCATTCTGGAAAGGAGATGAAAATATGATCAACGAACCCACGGTCGATGAAATGACCCGCAAACTCGGAACGGACGAGGACCCCGTCAGCGCATACGTCTTGTGCGTGGTGGCGGCAAAACGCGCCCGCCAGATCGCCGAGCAGGAACAGAGCGGCGGGCTCTACGCCGCCGACGACGGCGAAAAAGAGATCGTCAAGGCGTGCAAGGAGATCGCCGAAGGCAAGGTCGGTTATACCAAGGACTGAGCTTTCCGCGCTTTTTTTCAGGCAGACGCCACGGACAGCCCCGCAAAGACGGGGCTGTCCGTGCAAAACAGGATTTCCGTGCGGGCGCGGGACATATGTAACAGAGGAATACAGAAAAAGAGGGCTTGATTTTCGGGCATGGTAGCGGAAGTCATCGTGGACATCGCCCACAGCGAAGTGGACAAAATATTCGACTATCTCTGCGACGACGGTCTGCAGGCGGGCTGCCGCGTCACGGTGCCCTTCGGCAGGACGTACGTGGCGGGTTTTGTCATGCGCGTCAAGGAGACCTCTTCGTTTGCCTCTCTCAAACGCGTTGCCCGTGTGTACGACGAGCCGCCCGCTCTCTGCAAGGAATGTCTCGTCCTCGCGGAAAAGATCGCCGCGCGCTACCGCGTGCCAATGGCGCTCGTTCTGCGCCTCTTCCTGCCCTCGGAAATGCGATCGGGCAAGGTCGGCGAGATCTACCGTGCCTTCGCCTCGCTCGCGGCGGGGGCGGACGAAAGCGAGATCTCTCCCCGCGCAACGGCGCAGCGGGCGCTCTTCGAATATCTGCAGGAACACGGCAAAACGCCCTGCACGCTCCTGCGGGAGCGCTTTTCGGGTGTGCTGGCAGCGCTGGAAAAAAAGGGGCTCATCGCCGTTGCGCGCGAACGGGTGCAGCGCTCGCCCTATGCCGACATGACGGCGGAGAGCGCTCCACACGAACTCACCGCCGAGCAGAAAAATGCCCTCGCCGCCATCGCCTCGTCCGAAAAGCGGGTGCAGCTTCTGCACGGCGTGACGGGCAGCGGCAAGACGGAGGTATATCTCAACCTCATCGCCGAAAACCTGAAACAGGGCAAAAGTTCGGTCTTTCTCGTGCCCGAGATCTCGCTCACCCCGCAGATGCTCTCTCAACTCCGCGCCCGCTTCGGCGGGGCGGTCGCCATTCTGCACAGCGGACTTTCGGCGGGCGAGCGGTTCGACGAATGGTGGCGCATGCGCTCGGGCGAGGCGAAGATCGTCGTCGGCGCGCGGAGCGCGGTGTTCTCTCCGCTCGAAAACATCGGGGTCATCATCATCGACGAGGAGCACGACGGCAGTTATGCCAGCGAGACTGCCCCGCGGTACAACACTTTCGACGTCGCCCTGTTGCGCGCCGAATACAACGGCTGCAAACTGGTGCTCGGCAGCGCGACCCCCTCGGTGGAGACCTACATGCACGCCAGGGCGGGGGACTACAACCTCATCAAACTGACCAAGCGCATCAACAGCCGTCCCATGCCCGAAATTACCGTGGCAGACATGCGGCGCGAAGTGCACAGGGGCAACAACTCCTTTTTTTCCGCCGCACTCCGGCGGGAACTCGAACAGACGCTCGCCGACGGTAACCGGGCGATCTTGTTTTTGAACCGCCGCGGCTATTCCCGCTCGGTCATCTGCACGGAATGCGGCTATGTGGCGAAGTGCGAATCGTGCGACGTCGCTTTGACCTATCACCACGAGGAGCATTGCCTCAAATGCCATTACTGCGGCGCGCGCTACCGCATGCTCACCGCCTGTCCCGAATGCGGCGGCAAGCATTTGAGCTATAACGGCGCGGGCACCGAACGGGTGGTGGAGGAACTGCAAAAACTCTATCCCGCCGCGCGCGTCCTGCGCATGGACAACGATACCACGGGCGGCAAGGAAGGGCACTTCAAAATTTTGCGCGCCTTTGCGGACGGCAAGGCGGACATCCTCGTCGGCACGCAGATGATCGCCAAGGGGCACGACTTCCCCGCCGTCACGCTGGTCGGCATTCTCGACGCCGACATGAGCCTGCATTTTTCCGACTACCGCAGCGGCGAACGCACCTTCCAGCTCATCACGCAGGTGGCGGGTCGCAGCGGCAGGGGCGAGGAACCCGGCAAGGTGGTCCTGCAGACCTACGACCCCGAAAATGCCGTCCTCCGCTATGCCGTCGCCTACGACTACGAGGGGTTCTACGAAAACGAGATCTCTCTCCGCCGCGCCACGGCGTTCCCACCCTTCTCCCTCATCGTGCGCGTGCTCGTGTCGGCGGAAACGGACGCCGACGCCCTGGAGGGACTGAAACGGGTCTACTTCCCCCTCGAAAAGATCTATTTTGACAACCCGGATAAATTTCTATTCTTCAACAAGATGCACGCCCCCGTCAAGCGCATCCAGGGGCGGCACCGCTATCAGGTGCTCATGCGCCTCACGGACGGCTCGCTCCTCCCCGCGGTCTACGCGGTCTGCGCCGAAAACGCGGACAGGCGGTACCTCGCGTATGTGGAGGAGAATCCCGCCAACCTGAGTTAAAACCGCTTTTGCCCGCTTCCCGCGGGCATGGCGCCGCCGCATCGGCGCTTTATCAGAAAAATCATTGACAAAAGGAGAGCAAACAATGGCAATCCGCAGAGTGATACAGGTAGGGGACGAAGTTCTTCGGCAGAAGTGCTTCCCCGTGGAAAAATTTGACGAAAAACTATGGCAGCTTCTGGACGACATGAAGGACACCGTCCGCTACGAAGAGGGCGCGGGGCTCGCCGCGCCGCAGGTGGGCGTGTTGCGCCGCGCGGTGGTGTGCGACGTGGACGAGGGCTTTTTCGAGTTCGTCAATCCCCGCTTTCTCCTGCAGAAAGGGGAGCAGTCGGGGCCCGAGGGGTGTCTCTCCGTCCGCGGGCGGCAGGGCACCGTATCCCGCCCCTATAAGGTGAAGATCGCCTATCAGGACCGCTTCGGCGAGGAGCATACGCTGGCCGCCAAGGGCTTTTTCGCCCGCTGCATCTGCCACGAGGTAGACCACCTTGACGGCATTTTGTACATCGATAAGGCGGCGGAAGTCCATACGGTGCGCTGAAAGGCGGGGAGGAAAGGTATGAAGATCGTCTATGCGGGTACGCCGTCCTTTTCGGTCGCACCCTTACGGAGCATTCTCGAATCGGGGTACGAAGTCGTTGCCGTTATCACGCAGCAGGACAAGCCCGCGGGGCGGAAGGGCGTTCTGACGCCCCCGCCCGTCAAGACATTTGCTCTCGGGCATGGTATCCCTGTTTTACAGCCCGCCCGCATCCGCGACGAGGCGGACAAAGTCCGTTCGCTCGGCGCCGACCTCATGGTCACCTGCGCCTTCGGGCAGATATTGTCGCAGGAGATCCTGGACATATTCCCGCTCGGCGTGTGGAACATCCACGCCAGTCTCCTGCCCAAATACCGCGGCGCCGCGCCCGTGCAGTGGGCGGTCGTCAACGGCGAAACGCACACGGGCGTCACCGTCATGAAGACCGAACGCGGGCTGGACGAGGGGGACATCCTTCTCGTCAAGCGCACGGCGATCGGCGAAAGCGAAACGGCGGGCGAACTTGCGGCGCGGCTCTCCGTCCTCGGCGGCGAGGCCATCGTCGAGGGGCTGCGCCTCATCGAAGGGGGGCGCCCCGCCCTCCTCTTGCAGGACAACGCGCAGGCGACCGTCGTCAGAAAGATCAAAAAAGAACAGGCGAAGATCGATTTTTCCGCAGAGGGGAAAAAGATCGTCGACCTCGTGCGGGGCATGAACCCCGAACCGCTGGCATACTTTCTTCTCGGCGGCGCGCCCGTCAACGTCTACCGCGCCTCCTTCCTTCCCTACGAAGGGGAGGAAGCCTGCGGCACGGTGCTCTCCGTGCCCAAAAAGGCGGCGGTCCGCTGCAAGGACGGCGCCGTCGTGCTCGAAGAGCTGCGCTTTGCGGGCGGCAAAAAGATGTCGGGCGCCGACGCCCTCAACGGCAGAAAACTCGTGAAAGGGCAGGCCCTGCAATGACCAATCCCCTGGCGGACCCCTATCTGGTCCTGACAAAGATATATGTGAACGGCGCGCGGCTGAAACAGGCGCTGGCGGAAACGCCCGTCGAGGAGCTCCACCGCGCCCGCACGGTGAAGATCGTCTACGGCGTGCTGGAAAAGGACATCTACCTCTCCCACTGCATCCGTTCGTTCGCGCCCAAAACGCCCAAGCCCGCCGTGCGCGTCGTGCTCAAGATCGCCCTGTACATGCTTCTCTTCATGGGCAAGGCGCGCTACATGGTCACGGACAACGCCGTCGCGCTCTTAAAGCGCGCGGGCAAGGGCGGCATGAGCGGTTTCGTCAACGCCTTTCTGCGCCGTTTCGATGTAAACGCCGTACCCATGCCCGCAGGGGACGAGGGCGAGAGCATACGTTTTTCCTATCCGCTCTTCGCCGTAAAACTGCTTAAAAAACAATACGGTGCGCGCGCCGAAAGCATCATGGCGGCGGAGAGCCGCGGGGTCACCGTGCGGTTCGAGCGGGGGGAAGAGAACTACCTTTCCCGCCCGCACTTCCGGTCGACCTTCCCGCACACTTTCATCTTTCCGAACTTTACCCGCGACGAAGGTTTTTTCGCGGGGGACTACACCTTTCAGTCGGTCGGCTCGATCGCCATCTGTCACGGCGTGGAGCCGTGCGAAAGATTGCTGGACGCCTGCGCCGCGCCCGGCGGCAAGAGCGTGCTCCTTTCTCAAAAGTGCGGAACGGTCACCGCGTTCGAGTTGCACCCGCACCGCGCCGAACTCATCCGGCAGTACGCCTCTCGCATGCATCGCGAAAACATCGAGGTGTTCTGCCGCGATTCCTCCGTGTTCGACGAAAGCCGGCAAGACGCCTTTGACGGCGTGCTGTGCGACGTGCCCTGCTCGGGCATGGGTACGGTCGCCGAGAATCCCGACGTCAAACTCAACCGCACGGAGGGCGACCTCATATCCCTGCACAAAGTGCAGCTTTCCGTTCTCGAAACGTGCGCGCGGTACGTGAAAAAAGGCGGCGCGCTGTACTATTCCACCTGTTCGGTCTTTGCTTGCGAAAACGACGATGTAGTGGGGGAATTTCTGCAAAATAATCCCGCTTTTTCCGTCGAACGCACGCAAAACCCTCTCCCGCACGAGGACACGGCTTACGGCATGCAGTTCCTGCCCGACGAAGCCTTCGGCGCGGGGTTCTATTTCTGCAAATTGCGCCGCGCGGCGGAATGAATTTCAGGGAGAAAAACCATGGAAAAAACCAATGTCATGCGCTTTCTGGACGCGCATAAGATCGAATACCGTGCCCGGGAATACGACCCCGCGCTGACGGACGGGCAGTCGGTGGCGCGGACGCTCGGGCTGGAAGCGGACCGCGTGTTCAAGACCCTCGTCACGACGGACGGCAAGCGCAATTATTTCGTGTTCGTCATTCCCGTCAACTGCACGCTCCACCTCAAAAAAGCGGCGGCGGCAGTCGGGGCGAAATCCGTCGAAATGATCAAACAGCGGGATCTTTTGCCCCTGACGGGCTACATTCACGGCGGCTGTTCTCCCGTCGGCATGAAAAAGCTCTTTCCCACGGTCGTCAACGACACCGCGCAGCTCTTCGATGCGATCGTCTTTTCGGCGGGCAAAGTGGGTTTCCAGGTGGAATTGCCGCCCGATGCCCTGCTCTCCCTCGTGAACGGAAAATACGCGGACGTGGTGGCGGAATGAAAGAGATCATACAGGACTTGTCCTATTCCGAATTGGAAGAGCTGATCCTCTCCCTCGGCGAAAAAAAGTTCCGCGCCCGCCAGCTCGCAGGCGGCTTGACGAAGGGCAAAAGGATATCGGAGATCTCCACCCTCTCCAAAGACTGCAAGGCAAAACTGCTCGAACGCTTCGAGGACGCGCCCGTCGTTATAAAGGAGCGGTTCACTTCGTCGGACGGCACGGAAAAATTTCTCTTTTCGCTCGCCGACGGCAACCTCGTCGAAGGGGTGGCGATGCGGTACAAATACGGCGTCACCCAATGCGTCTCCACGCAGGTCGGCTGCCGCATGGGCTGCGCCTTCTGTGCCTCCACCCTGCACGGGCTCATCCGCAACCTCACCGCGGGCGAGATCCTCGCGCAGGTCCTGCTCGTCAACGCCCTGCTCTCTTCCGAAAACACGGCGAATGCCGCAAGCGAAGGGGGCATGTCCGTAAAAAGCGCTCGCGCCGTCACCAATGTCGTGCTCATGGGCAGCGGCGAACCGCTCGACAATTACGGCAACACGGTCAAGTTTTTGCGCAACGTCACAGCCAAAGAGGGGCCGGGCATCTCCGCCCGCAACATCTCCCTCTCCACCTGCGGGCTGGTCGATAAAATGTACGCTTTGGCGGAAGAGGGCATCCCCCTGAACCTGACCGTATCGCTCCACGCCACGACGGACGAAGAGCGGCGGCGCATCATGCCCGTCGCCCGCGCATGGCCGATCGGGGAGATATTGAAAGCCTGTCAGAACTACTTTGAAAAGACGGGGCGACGGTATTACTTCGAATATACCCTCATCGCGGGCGAAAACAGCGACGAGGCGCACGCCGACGCGCTCATCCGCCTTTTGCGGGGCAAGCCCTGCCACGTCAACCTCATCCGCCTCAACGCCGTCAAAGAGCGCACGCTCTCGCCCGCCGCGGAAAAGGAGGCTTATCGCTTTCTGGGCAGGCTGGAAAAGGGCGGGCTTTCGGCGACCCTGCGCCGCCAGATGGGTTCGGACATCGGCGGGGCGTGCGGGCAGCTCCGCGCGGGTTACCTCGAAAAGCAGGGTGAAGATCGCGCGTGACGGAAAAGGGGTCGTTTTTCAACAAAAAAGAAAATTTCGAAAAACTATTGACTGTAGGTTTGTCAAACATATGAGACAGTAAAAAAGGTTAATGAAGCAAGCCGTCGCGTAAAAAGTCGGTGATATAATCTTTCGGGGAGTGCCAGTTCAAAGGGCGCATGGGGAAAGCATTGTATT
>JAGHJP010000015.1 GCA_017886575.1 Clostridia bacterium | reverse complement strand
TCACTTTCCATTATACCCAAACGGCGAAAAAAGTCAAACGTTTGTTTTCTATTTTTTATTTTTGGGCGAAAAATCGGGACAAAAGGGGAAAAATTCATCTTTTTTTCACATTTTTTTGTTATCCCGACAAACAAACGGTTTATAATTAAAGAAAAGACAAAAAACCGAGGAGAACGGATAGGGATGAAAGTACTGATCGTGGACGACGAGGAGATGATCCGCAACGTTTTGAAGGAATACGTCGAATTCGAGGGCGACGAGGCGGACGAAGCGGCGGACGGCATGGAGGCGGTCAAAAAGTGCCGCGAAAACGATTACGACATCGTGCTGATGGACGTCATGATGCCCCGCCTCGACGGCTTTTCCGCCGTCAAGGAGATCCGCAAGACCAAGGATGTGCCCGTCATCATGCTTTCGGCGCGCGGGGAGGAGTATGACAAACTCTTCGGGTTCGAGATCGGCGTGGACGACTATGTGACCAAGCCCTTTTCTCCCAAGGAAGTCACCGCGCGCATGCGCGCCATCGTGCGCCGCAAGACGGCGGCAGACAGTTCCGCCCGGCGGGACATCCTCAAATTCGAGGGGCTGGAGATCGACATGGCGGGCAGGAACGTCTATGTGGACGGCGTGCGCGTCGACCTCACGCCCAAGGAATACGAACTGCTCTTCTACATGGCAAAGAACAACGGCATCGCGCTCAGCCGCGAAAAACTGCTCTACGAAGTGTGGGGGTTCGACTTTTACGGCGACGACCGCACCGTGGACACGCATGTCAAAATGCTCAGGAGCAGTCTGAAAGATTACCGCAAATTCATCGTCACCCTGCGGAGCGTCGGGTATAAATTCGAGGCGCCGCAAAGCAATTCGTGACCCGCCCGCATTTTTTCGGCTTATGAAAAAGGTACGCAAAAACAGGAGCCCCAAGAGCCTGAACGTCATTCTCTGGCTCAGTTTTTTCTGTTTCGCCCTGCTCACCGTGGTGTGCTTCGGGCTGGGGGAAATGACGGTGCTGCAACAGGCCTCGCGCGAGCGCACCGTGCAGAACCTCGCCGACGCTTCGCGGGACATCTCCGCAGGGCTGCGGCTGGGCGAGGGGGAGCTTTTGGAGGAAACGCAGATCAGCGCTTTCCTCATTACCATGTCCGAGAGATACGACGTAAACGCGCGCATCGTTTCGGGGGACGGCAGGCTGCTTTTCCCGCGCTTGGAGAACGGCGGGACGGAGGAAGAAGCGGGGTACGCCGGGGAAGTGGCGGACATGCGCGCAAACGAGGGGCAGGTATACATCGTCGATTCGAACGTTTACGCCTACGCCGCGCGGCTGTACGTCAACGGCGAAGAGGCGTTTTTGTATATTACGGACACTTATACGCTGGGGAAAGCGGTGTTTGCAGTCATGATCTTCCAGACGGCGTATATGGCGGTCATCATGCTGCTTGCCGCCTCGGTCATTTCGGGCGCCATCTCCATGTATATCTCCCGCCCCATCGCCGACCTGACCGAAAAGGCGCGGCGCATGAGTTCGGGCAACCTGAGCGTCGATTTTGCGCAGGAACGCGGCATGAGTTATAAAGAGATCGTGGAACTCTCCGAATCGCTGAACTATGCCGAGCACGAGCTCTCCAAAGCCGATCAGATGCAGAAGGAACTCATCGCCAACGTATCGCACGACTTCAAAACGCCCCTCACCATGATCAAGGCGTACGCCTCCATGATCCAGGATTTCTCGGGCGAGGACCCCGAAAAGCGGAACAAGCACGCACAAGTCATCATCGACGAATCCGACCGCCTGGCGGCGCTCGTCAACGACATGCTCGACCTCTCCAAGATCCGCGCGGGGCTGGAGGCCCTCAAAACTTCCCTCTTTAACCTCTCCGACTACTTGCGCATGGTCGTCAGCCGCTTCGACTATCTCACCGAAACGGCGGGATACCGCTTCGTAACGGACATTGCCGACGACCTGTACGTCGAGGCGGATAAGGACAAGATCGGGCAGGTGCTCTACAACCTCATCGGCAACGCCGTCAATTATACGGGCGAAGACAAGACGGTCACCGTCCGCCTGTACGGTGAAAACGGCATCGTCCATTTCACCGTGACCGACACGGGCAAGGGCATTTCGCCCGAAGAGATAGACACCATCTGGGAACGGTACTACCGTTCCCGCGAAACGCACAAGCGCCCCGTCAAGGGCACGGGGCTGGGGCTGTCCATCGTCAAGACCATTCTCACCAAGCATCGCTTCGCCTTCGGCGTGCGCAGCGAGGTGGGCAAGGGCAGCACGTTCTATGTCGATTTTCCCGCCAGAACGGTGGCGGAACTCAAAGAATGAAAAGGAGCTTATTCTCGGGCATGGGTACGGCGAAAGAACTGAAAGAATGGATCGCGCAAAGCAAGAACGTCGTCTTTTTCGGCGGCGCAGGCGTCAGCACGGAGAGCGGCATCCCCGATTTCCGTTCGTCGGACGGGCTGTACAATCAAAAATACGCCTATCCGCCCGAAACGATCGTCTCGCACGACTTTTTTCTCGAACACACGGCGGAGTTCTACCGCTTTTACCGCGACCGCATGCTCTTTCCCGCCGCCCGTCCCAACGCCGCGCACCTCGCGCTGGCACGTCTGGAACGGGAGGGCAAACTTTCCGCCGTCGTCACGCAGAACATCGACGGATTGCATCAGGCGGCGGGCAGTAAAAGGGTGTACGAACTGCACGGCAGCGTGCACCGCAACCGCTGCATGCGCTGCGGCAAACGGTATCCGCTCGCGTACATTCTGGAAAGCGAGGGCGTGCCCCGCTGCGGCTGCGGCGGCATCGTCAAGCCCGACGTGGTGCTCTACGGCGAGCCGCTGGACGACGAGACCGTGCAGGGCGCGGTGAACGCCATTGCAAGGGCGGACATGCTCATCGTGGGCGGCACGTCGCTGGCCGTCTATCCCGCGGCGGGCTTTCTGGACTTCTTCCGCGGCAGCCGCCTCGCCGTCGTCAACAAGACCCCTACGCCGGCGGACGGGCGCGCCGGCCTCGTCATCAACGCGCCTATCGGCGAAGTGTTTGCCGGTATATAAATAACAAAAGCCATAGGGATCCGACGTTTTTCAGACGCCGGATCTTTTCTTGTTGCCGAAAGGGTTTAATTTTTTTCGGGGTTCGGCATACTAACGGAAGAACGGAGGGCGGGAACATTGGAGTTTGATTCGGTTTGGCGAGGAAAGGAAAGGGAATATCCCCGGCTGGAGAGCGACATCGTGCGCGACATCGTCGTCATCGGCGGCGGCATCGCGGGTTTTTTAACGGCATTCCGGCTGGCGGAGGCAGGGGAGAGTGTAACGCTGATCGAAGCGGACAGGCTGTTTTCCGGCACGACGGGCAGGACGACCGCCAAAATAACGTGCAACCAGGGCGGCGTCTATGCCGAACTGTTTGCCCGCTACGGCATGTCTGCAGCGGCGCTGTATTACAAATCGCAGGCGGAGGGCATGCGCAGGTTTGCCAATCTCGTGCAAAGATATTCGATCGCCTGCGATTGGAAAGAGACGGACAGCTATATTTTTTCCCATACTCTTTCGCATCGGCTCGAAAGCGCGCGGCGGGTCATGGAACGGGCGGGCGCGGCGTGCGAATGGAAGACAGGCGCAGACGTTCCGTTCGGGGCGGCTTGCGCCTTAAAACTCGGCAAGCAGTATCTGTTCGACCCCTTACGATTTCTCTCCGCCCTTCCCGTCGGGTTCGAGGTGTACGAACATACCCGCGCGGTGAAGATCGACGCGGAGCATAAAACCGTACAGACGGAAAGCGGAACGATCCAAGCGAAAATACTCATCGTCGCCACCCGCTTTCCCGTCGTCAATTCGCACGGAGGGTATTTTCTCAAACTCCGGCAATCTTCCTCTTATGTCCTTGCCGTCAGCAGGAAAACGGAGGGCATGTACCTCGAAGAAAGGGAGGACGGGCTGTCCGTGCGCCCGTATGCGGGCGGGACGATCGTCGGCGGAGAGGATCACCGCACGGGCAGGACCGCCGGAGGGCGCTTCAAAAACCTGGAAGAGCGCGCCTTCCGCGCACTCGGGGTGACGGCGGAGGAGGTCACGAATCGCTGGTGTGCGGAGGACGTCATGACCTTTGACAAAATACCCATGGCGGGGCGATATGCAAAGAACCTCGGCGGCGTGTACGTCGTGACGGGGTTCAACAAATGGGGCATGGCCAATGCCATGGTCTGCGCGGATATCCTGCGGGACTGCATTCTCGGCAGAGAAAATCTCTATGCCGCGCTCTTTTCTCCGCAACGCCAAATCGGCGGTTCGCTCGGAGCGTTCCTCTCCAATGCCGCGACGAACGTGAAGGGGATCGTCTCGGGCTACTTCGGCATGACTTTCAAAACGGCGGCCGATATTCCTCCCGGCAGCGGCAAGGTCGTCCGCTATCAGGGGAAGAGGCGGGCGGTGTACCGCGACGAGAGCGGCAAACTGTATGCGATCGGGCGCATGTGTCCGCACATGCACTGCGAGTTGTCGTGGAACGGGGACACAAAGACGTGGGACTGTCCCTGTCACGGTTCGCGGTTTGACATTTACGGCAACATCTTGTCCGGACCGGCGGTCAAACGGTGCAAATGCGAAGCGGCGGATGCCGACAAAAACGACGGAGAGGACAAAGGGAACGGGACGGTCTGAAACACGGAGCGCTTTGACCCTTCGGAAACAAAAAAACTCCTCCCGACCGTCGGACGGGAGGAGATCGTTTTTATGGAGTCATCAATACATGCCGCCCATGTCACCGCCGGGCGCGGGCGCCGCGGGCGGGGTGGGGATGTCGGTGACGATGGATTCGGTCGTCAGCAGGGTCGCCGCGACGGAAGCCGCGTTCTGCAACACCGAGCGGGTGACCTTGGTCGGGTCGATAATGCCCTCTTCCACCATGTCGCAGTATTTGTTCTTCAAAGCATCGAAGCCGAAGTTGGCCTTCTTGGAGGAAACGATCTTGTCGACGATGACGCTGCCGTCCAGCTCGGCGTTCTTGGCAATCTGGCGGACGGGTTCTTCCAGGGCTTTCAGAATGATCTGCGCGCCCGTGCGTTCGTCGCCTTCCAAGGAAGCGATGAGCTTTTTGAGGACGGGCACGGCGGAGAGGAGCGCCACGCCGCCGCCGGGCACAAAGCCCTCTTCCACGGCCGCCCGCGTTGCCGCGAGGGCGTCTTCCATGCGCAGTTTCTTCTCCTTCATTTCGACTTCGGTCGCCGCGCCGACGGAGATGACCGCCACGCCGCCCGCCAGTTTAGCAAGGCGTTCCTGCAATTTTTCTCTGTCGTAGTCCGACTTGGTCTCGCCGATCTGCGCCTTGATGGCGGCAACGCGGTCCTTGATCGCCTGTTTGTCGCCCGCGCCGTTGATGATGGTGGTGTTTTCCTTGTCCACCTTCACCTGCTGCGCTCTGCCCAGCATATCGGGGGTGACGTCCTTGAACTCGATGCCGAGGTCGGAAGTAACGACCTGTCCGCCCGTGAGGATGGCGATATCTTCGAGCATGGCTTTCCTTCTGTCGCCGAAGCCGGGCGCCTTGACCGCCACGCAGTTGAACACGCCCTTCAGCTTGTTGATGATGAGGCCGGCAAGCGCGTCGCCCTCGACGTCCTCGGCGATGATCAAAAGCCTTGCGCCCTGCTGGGCAAGGGGTTCGATGACGGGCAGGATCTCCTGCAACGAAGAAATTTTCTTATCGGTGATGAGGATGTAGGGGGTATCCAATACCGCCTCCATCTTTTCGTTGTCGGTGACCATGTAGGCGGAAACATAGCCGCGGTCGAACTGCATGCCTTCGACGGTGGTCAGCTCGGTGGACATGGATTTGCCCTCTTCCACGGTGATGACGCCGTCCTTGCCCACGATCTCCATGGCGTTGGCGATCATCACGCCCACGTCCTCGTTGCCGGCGGAGAGGGCGGCAACCTGCTGAATGGCCTTCTTGCTCTCCACGGGGTGGGAGATGGACTGCACCTGTTTGACGGTCGCGTCGACTGCCTTGCGGATGCCCTTCTCCATGATGATGGGGTTGGCGCCCGCAGCGAGGTTTTTCAGGCCCTCGCGAATGATGGCCTGCGCCAGCACGACGGCGGTGGTGGTGCCGTCGCCCGCTACGTCGTTGGTCTTGGTGGAAACTTCTTTCACGAGTTGGGCGCCCATGTTTTCAAAGGGATCGGGCAACTCTATTTCCTTGGCGATGGTCACGCCGTCGTTGGTGATGAGGGGCGCGCCGAACTTCTTGTCCAGCACCACGTTCCTGCCCTTGGGGCCGAGGGTGATCTTGACCGTGTCGGCGAGCACGTTCACGCCCGTCTCCAACGCTTTTCTTGCATCGTCGCCGTATTTGATTTGTTTTGCCATGATTGTTTACCTCCCTGTCAGTCCTCTACGATCGCGAGGATGTCGCTCTGTTTGATGATGGTGAATTCTTTGCCGTCCACTTTGAAGTCGCTGCCCGCGTACTTGGCGCACAGCACTTTGTCGCCGACCTTGACCTGCATGACGACTTCTTTGCCGTCCATCATGCCGCCGGGGCCGACGGCGACCACCTTGCAGGTCTGGGGCTTTTCCTGCGCCGCAGAGGGCAGAATGAAGCCGCTCTTGGTCTTCTCTTCCGTGGAAACGGCTTCCACGACCACTTTGTCAAACAACGGTTTGATATTCATAATATCTCCTCCTAAAAGGTTTGCTGTTTTTTTCAACGCATATATTATAAACGCCTGCCCGCGGGGTCAAACAAAATTTCCGAAAAAAGTTGGAAATATTTGCAATTTCCGTTTTTGTATGGTATTATAAAGAGGAAAGAAGAGCAAAAACGGCAAGATCACCGCGCTTTTTGTCCGCGGGAAGGGAGGTCGGCGCAAATTTATGGATAAATGGGATAAGCGTTTTATGGAACTGACCCGCCTTGTCGGGTCGTGGTCGAGCTGCTTCCAGCCCGGGCGGCACGTCGGCGCCATCATCGTGCGCGACAAGCGCGTCATGACCACGGGCTACAACGGCGCGCCGTCGGGCATCAAAAACTGCGTGGAGCGGGGGGAATGCCTCCGCCGCAAACTCAACATCCCGTCGGGCACCAAGCAGGAGATATGCTACGCCGTGCACGCCGAACAGAACGCCATCATCCAGGCGGCGAAATATGGCATCAACGTCAACGGTGCCACTCTCTATTGCACCCACCAGCCCTGCGTCATCTGCGCCAAAATGATCATCAACGCGGGCATCGCCCGCGTGGTCTATGCCGAGGGTTACCCCGACGCCTTTTCCCTGCAACTCTTCCGCGAGGCGGGCACGGTCATCGAAAAATATGCCGAAGCGGATCCGGCAACGGAAACAAAAACAAGCTCCGGAAACACATCCGAGGAGGAATAAACCATGCAGAAAAATCCCGTCGTAACGTTTGAAATGGAGGACGGAAAGACCTTTTCCGCCGAACTCTATCCCGACAAGGCGCCGAACACCGTCAACAATTTTCTCTCCCTCGTGAAAAGAGGCTTTTATGACGGGCTCATCTTCCACCGCGTCATCGAAGGGTTCATGATCCAGGGCGGCGACCCGAACGGCACGGGCACGGGCGGCCCCGGCTATCACATCCGCGGCGAGTTTTCTTCGAACGGCTTTGCAAAGAACGACATCAGGCACACCCGCGGCGTGCTCTCCATGGCGCGCGCCATGGCTCCCGATTCGGCGGGCAGCCAGTTCTTCGTCATGCATAAGGATGCGCCGCACCTCGACGGACAATATGCCGCCTTCGGGGCGGTCATCGCGGGCATGGATACCGTGGACGCCATCGCGGAAACGCCCGTCGACTACCGCGACAGGCCTTTGAAAGAGCAGAGGATAAAGAGAGTGACTGCGGAGACCTTCGGCATCGATTACCCCGAACCGGAGAAGAAGTAAAGATTTTTACCATAAAAGACAGGAGAAATTATGACCGATTACAGTATCTACCAGAACCCCCTCTGCACGCGGTACGCGAGCAAGGAAATGCAGCACAACTTTTCGGACGAAAAGCGTTTCAAATTGTGGAGAAAACTTTGGATCGCCCTCGCCGAATCGGAGATGGAACTCGGGCTGAACATCACGCCCGAGCAGGTGGCGGAGCTCAAAGCCCATGCCGAGGACATCGACTTTGAAAAGGCCGAAAAATACGAACGGGAAGTGCGGCACGACGTCATGGCGCACGTCAAGGCATACGGCGACCAGGCGCCGGGGGCGGCGGGCATCATCCACCTCGGCGCGACGAGTTGCTTTGTCAACTGCAACAGCGAGGTCATCATCATCGACGACGCCCTCGACATTATCCTCAAAAAGCTCGTCAACGTCATGGACAAACTCAAACGGTTTGCCCTGCAATATAAAGACCTGCCCACGCTGGGCTACACCCATCTGCAGCCCGCCCAGCTCACCACCGTCGGCAAGCGCGCCACGCTCTGGTTGCAGGACCTCGAAATGGACTACCAAAACCTCACGGACTTAAAGTCCCACGTCAAACTGCGCGGGGTCAAGGGCACCACGGGCACGCAGGCGTCTTTCCTGGAACTCTTCGGCGGCGACGGCGAAAAGGTCAAGGAACTCGAACGCCGCGTCGTCGCCAAAATGGGCTATGACAAGGTATACGGCGTGACGGGGCAGACCTATCCCCGCAAATTCGACTATAACGTGCAGTGCGTGCTCTCGCAGATCGCGCAGTCTGCCTATAAATTCGCCAACGACGTGCGCATCCTGCAGAGTATGAAGGAGATCGAGGAGCCCTTCGAAAAGCATCAGATCGGCTCTTCGGCGATGGCGTACAAGCGCAACCCCATGCGCTGCGAGCGCATCTGCGCTTTGGCGCGCTACGTCGTGTCCCTGCCCGTCAACGGGGCGATCACGGCGGGCACGCAGTGGATGGAACGCACGCTGGACGACTCTGCCAACCGCCGCATCGTCAACGCGCAGGCATTCCTCGCCGTCGACGCTGTGCTCAACATCTACATGAACGTCGCCGAAAACATGGTGGTGTACGACAAGGTCATCGCCCGCCACGTGCAGGCGGAACTGCCCTTCATGGCGACCGAAAACATCATGATGGAGTGCGTCAAGGCGGGCGGCAACCGCCAGGAACTGCACGAACGCATCCGCGTACTGTCCATGGAGGCGGCAAAGCACGTCAAAGCGGAAGGGAAAGAGAACGACCTTCTTTCGCTCATCGCGGCGGACGACATGTTCGCGCCCGTCCGCGGCCGTCTCGGCGAGATCGTGGACGCGAAGAAATTCATCGGCCGCGCCCCCGCGCAGGTCACCGAATTCATCGCCGCCGAGATCGATCCCGTATTGGAAAAGCATAAGGCGCTCCTGGGCGAAAAGGGGGACGTCAGGGTCTGACGGCATGACGGATATGACGCCCGCGGGCCGTCCGTAAGGCGGAACGCAACGGCGGCAAACATGGCATACAAGCGGCAAAAGCTTCGGGCATGGTAAGCTCTTGCCGCTTTTTTGTTTGACATTTTTCCCCGCGCGGGATATAATAAAGGGGAAAGGCGGCAGGGAACGGCGTCCGTGAAAGGGAATTTTTTGTGATTTTCTTTCAAGATGAAAAAACGGTGAAAACCGTAAAATCGTTCGCTCCGTTTACAAAAAGTTTACTTTCGGGCAATATAATCGGGGTTAAAATAAAGAAAGGAGATTTTTTGTTATGGCGGAGATCGAAACATATTACAGGAATTTGCTGCACGTCTGCCGCGAAATGCGCGCGCTCTCCCCGAAGGCGGGCGCCGACAATTCCCTGAGCCGCGCCGAGCGCGGCGTGCTGGCAGCCGTCTGCGCGGCGGAAACGGAGGGGACGCGCGTCATATCGGCGCAGATCGCGGCGGAACTCGGCGTCACCCGTTCGGCGGTGTCGCAGGCGGTGGATAAATTGGAGCGCCTGGGTTACGTGCGCCGCGCCTCTTCCGACACCGACAAGAAGATCGCCTACGTCGAACTGACCGGGGAGGCGAAGAGCCGCTACGAAGTCTATAAGAAGGATCGCTGCCGTCAGTTTGAAAAGGTGCTTTCCCGCATGGGCGAAGAGTCCGTGGCGGAGCTGTTGCGCCTCGCCGAACGCTTCGCGTCCACCGTGCGGGAGGTGCGGCGGGACACGGCGGAACGGAAAAGATGACCGCCGTCCGCTCCCGATAGAAGAATGGGAAAGAGGAGATATCCGACATGTTAAAATTGGTAAACATCAAAAAAGACTATCCCGTCGCGGGCGGGACGGTGCACGCGCTGCGCGGCGTTTCTCTGGAATTCCGCAAGAGCGAGTTCGTGTCCATCCTGGGTCCCTCGGGCTGCGGCAAGACCACCCTCCTGAACATCATCGGCGGGCTCGATCACTACTCCGGCGGCGACCTCATCATCCGCGGGAAGTCCACCAAATCGTACAGCGACAGGGATTGGGATTCCTACCGCAATCACCGCATCGGCTTTATTTTCCAAAGCTACAATCTCATTCCCCATCAGACCATCCTGGGAAACGTGGAATTGGCGCTCACCATCGGGGGCATGTCCGCGTCCGAGCGCAAAAAGAAGGCGAAAGAAGCATTGAAGCGCGTGGGGCTCGGCGAACACATCGATAAGTACCCCAATCAGCTCTCGGGCGGGCAGATGCAGCGCGTGGCCATCGCCCGCGCTCTCGTCAACGACCCCGAGATCCTCCTCGCCGACGAACCGACGGGCGCGCTCGACACCCATACCTCCGTGCAGATCATGGAGCTCATCAAAGAGGTCTCGCGCGACAAACTGGTCATCATGGTCACGCACAACCCCGAGCTTGCCATGCGCTACTCTTCGCGCATCGTGCGCCTTCTGGACGGCAACGTAGTCGAGGACAGTAACCCCTACGACAGCGCGGCGGAACGCACCGCCGCGGCGCAGCGGCTGCGCGCGGCGGGGTACTCCGATAGACAGATCAAGCGCTACATTGCCGCAAAATCGCGGGACGACGCGGGCAAAGAGGGCAAGACCAACATGGCTTTTTCCACCTCCCTCGCGCTTTCGGCAAAGAATTTGTGGAGCAAAAAGGGCCGCACGGCGGTCACCGCGGTCGCGGGCAGCATCGGCATCATCGGTGTCTGCCTGGTCCTCGCCCTCAGCGCGGGCATCCGCGGCTATATCGTCAGCATGCAGGACGACATGCTCTCGGGCAACCCCGTCGCCGTGCGCGAGACGGGCTACAACATCGACGCCCTGACCGACGCCATGAGCAACTTGCAGGCGCAGGAAACCGTCGATCATCTGGATGACGGGCTGGTATATATCGATTCCTACGTTGCCTCGCTCGCCGAGATGGGCGAGGACATGGCAAGCATGCTTGTGAACAACAACATCACGCCCGAATACGTCGATTACGTCCGCTCCATGCCCGAAGACTACTATGCTGCCATGACCGTCGATTACGGCATCGACGTGCTGCACAGCCTCTATACGGACTTCACTTACACCGATACGGACGGGCAGGCTGCCACGCGGCAGATGTCCGTCGCCGCCATTCAGACGCTCTACACCAACCTGCTCGGGCATACCGAATATAAGGACTTTATCGATTACATTTCCATGTTCACCGATATCTTCGCCCAGGCGCCCGACAGTCCGGAATATATCCTCTCGCAATACGATGTATTGAAGGGGGAAGTCGCCGACGAGGCGGACGAGATCATGATCGTGCTCAACGCCGAGAGTGAAATGACCGATCTGACCCTCGCCCAGCTCGGTTACCTCACGCAGGACGAGTTCATGAATTATGCCTATGAGGCAACGGACGCGCCCGAGTACGATGAGAGCCTGGAGATCGATTCCTTCACCCTCGACGAGATCATGGGCAAGACCTTCACCTGGTATCCCAACGATTCCGTCTACACAAGGCATACGCCCACCGGATTGGACAACAACTATTGCAGTTATATGTATTCTCCCTACGGAGAAGGGCTTTCCGAGGAGGGCTCGCTCGAACTCAAAGTCGTCGGCGTGCTCCGCCCGAAGGAGAATATCTCCTACGGCTGTCTGGATGCGGGCGTCTACTACACGCAGGCTTTGGCGGAATATGCGATCGAGCAGAATAAGGACTCCGCCGTCGTCGCCGATGCGCTTGCTTCCGAGAACGGAGGATTTTACAGCGGGTATTATGCCTATAACATGCCCAATCCCGCCGACCCTTCCGAAACGATCACCGTGGACGTTGCGACGGGCATCGGCTATACCGTGGATTATGTGTACGACGGAACGGCTTACAACGATGTGTTCGCCTTCGCGGGACTCGATTCGCAGTATTCCCTGCTGATGTCGATGATGGGCGGCATGGGCGGCTCTTCCTCCGGCGGCTCTTCGGGCGGCATGGAGGAGTATAAGATCTTCACTCCCCGCAACCTCGGCGGAGAAGAGGTGCCGGGCAGTCTCTATCTCTATCCCGTCAGTTTCGATTCCAAAAACCTCGTCACCGAATACCTCGATAAGTGGAACGACGAGGGGAGTCTGACCTATTACAGCCTGTTGCAGGAGAAAGAGGTGACCCTCACCGAGGACGAGCGCGACAACGTGACCTATACCGACTCGCTCGAGCTCATCATCACCATCATCAACACCATGATCGACATCATTACTTACGGCCTGGTGGCGTTCACGTCCATCTCCCTCGTGGTATCCTCGGTCATGATCGGCGTCATCACCTACGTGTCCGTCGTCGAACGCACCAAGGAGATCGGCGTGCTGCGC
>JAGHJP010000014.1 GCA_017886575.1 Clostridia bacterium | reverse complement strand
CGTGGGATTGATGCGCTCGCCGATGAGCACGGTATCTCCGCCGAATTCCACGGCGTGCGTATAAGACGACACCATCGTGTGTTCCCGCTTCACCACGGGCATGGGCGGCATGTCTTTGACGCTTTTCGCTAATTTTTCAATGAAGGACGGGTCGGTGCCGCAACACCCGCCGACGATGCGCGCGCCCGCGCGGACGGCTTCCCGCATGAGCGCGGCAAATTCGTCGCCGCCCACGTCGTAGACCGTCCTGCCGTTTTCTTCGCGCGGCAAGCCCGCGTTCGGGTTGACGATGACGGGCACGGAAGCGTATTCGTAGAACACGGGCAGGAGCGGGAGCATCTGGCGGGGCCCCAGTGAACAATTGAGCCCGAGCGCATCGACGCCCAGCCCTTCCAGAAGGGCGATCATCGCCTTGGGATCGGCGCCCGTCATAAGTTTGCCGTCCGAACCGTATACGTTGGTGACGAACACGGGAAGAGAACTGTTCTCTTTGGCCGCCAGAACGGCAGCTTTGGTCTCGTAAGAGTCGTTCATGGTCTCGATGAGGATGCAATCGGCATCCTTCGCCCCGAGCCGCACGACCTCGGCAAACAATTGCACCGCGCGCTCGAACTCCAGGTCGCCGTACGGCTTCAGAAGTTTTCCCGAGGGGCCGATGTCGAGAGCGACGTAACCGCCCCCGTTTTCTTCGACCGATTCCCGCGCCAGGCGCATGCCCGCGGCGACGACCTCTTTCAACTCCGCGGAAGAATATTTGAGACCGTTCGCGCCGAAGGTGTTGCTCTTGACGATGTCCGCGCCGGCGGCAAGATAGAAACGGTGTATTTTTTTGACGACGCCGGGGCGGGTCAGGTTCCACCGTTCGGGCAGTTCGCCCGCCGGCAGCCCCGCTTCCTGCAAGAGGGTTCCCGTCGCCCCGTCGAAAAAGACGATCCCCTGTTGAATTTTTTCGAGAACGGATATTTTTTTCGGCATACTTTCTCCTTACCGGCAATTTGATTCAATGCCTGAACATACAGTTTTCGGCGGAACATTTTTCGCACTTACCGCGGGCATGCTCCCCTTCTTTTTGCCCTTTCCCTCCGTCTGTGGACGTCTTTTGCCGCGGAACGGGAGAAAAACCGATGACCGCCGTCACCGATTTGGACGGCGACATGAGCAGGCTGTCGTTCAAAGTCACGCCGATCTTCCTGGTGCAATCGAGCGCGCGGAAAAAATCGGGCTGCGCCGTCAGCGGAAAATCGCCGTAGCCGCAGGAAAACCGCGGGCGGGCGTACAGCCCTTTCGCCTCGTACTCCCGCGCAATGTCCTCGTTGAACGCGTCGCAGAGCGCCTCCACGCGCTCCGCGCCGATCGCCTGAAAGGCATACGCCCGCACGGGCGACAGGGAAGAGTAACGGGCAATGAGACGGTCGAGCCCCATACCGATCGTGGCGGCGAACGCGACAACCTTTTCACATCCCTCCAGGTTGCGGCGGAGCGCGCGGCTGTTTGTCCGCGTAAAACCGAGGTCGACTGTTTCCCCTTCCGTCCTCACCGCAAACGAAGCGTAACAGACCTTATAGCCGCAGACGGCGATCGCCTCGCGGGCACATTCGTCAAAGAGGGCACCCATGTCCGCGGAAAGGGCGCCGTTCGCGCCGCATCCGTAATAACGCAGCGCCTCTTTTTTATCGAAGGGCAGCGCAGCCCCCTCGTAAAAACGGGTATAGACGGCGGGCATGTCATTTCCCCAAAATGGCGGACAGATTTTCCGTGATCTTGCGCGCCACCTCGGGCTTGTTCATGGTGTACACATGCACATGCTCAATGCCGTTGGCGTACAGGTCGATGATCTGATCGGTGGCATAGGCGATGCCCGCCTGCATCATGGCGTCGGGGTCGGAACCGAAGCGGTCGACGAGCGCCTTGAACCGCTGGGGCAGCTGGGTGCCCGAAAGGCGTATGATGCGCGTGACGGAAGAGGCATTCGTCACGGGCATGACGCCGGCGATGACGGGCACATCGATGCCCGCATCCCGCAGTTGGTACATGAAGTTGAAGAGGATATTGTTGTCGAAAAACATCTGCGTGGTCAGAAAATCGCAGCCGCAGTCCACTTTTTCCTTCAAATGGGCAATGTCGTCGCGGCGGGAGAGCGATTCGGGGTGCGTTTCGGGATAGCATGCCCCGCCGATGCAGAAACCGCCGTAATCGCGCACTTCGCGCATCAGTTCGCTCGCATGGCGGTATGCCCACCGTTCCTGCGGCAGGCGGGGTTCCTTGGGAATGTCCCCGCGGAGCGCCATGACGTTTTCGATGCCCGCCGCGCGAAAGGCGCCCAGCCGCTCCAGAATGCTCTCCCGCGTGGAATCCACGCAGGTCAAGTGCGCCAGCGGCGTCACGCCCGAACGGCGAAGGAGGTTTTCGGCAATATCCAACGTATAATGCCCCGTTCCCCCGCCCGCGCCGTAGGTCACGCTCATAAAAGCGGGACGGGTCTTGGCGATCTCCTCGGTCGCCTTGCGGATGCTTTCAAAGGAATCGCTCGTCTTGGGCGGGAACACCTCGAAGGATAGGGTCGGACGTCCCGACCGCAGCAGTTCGGAAATTTTCATATCGTTTTACCTGTCCGTTTGGGAATTTATATTCAAAATATTTTGTATTATAGCATATTTTTACGAAAAAATCAAATTTACGGCTATAAGATTTCCATAAAATAACTCTTTTGCCGCAGGTAGGCGCGCGCCTCTTCGTACGCGGGGAAAAACCTCTCCACTTCCCGCCAGAACGCGGGGGAATGATCCTTGTGACGGATATGGCAGAGTTCGTGCACGGCGACATATTCCGCGGCGAACGGCGCGCACATGGCAAGCCGCCAGGAAAAAGTGAGCGCGTCCCTGCCGCTGCATACCCCCCATCTCG
>JAGHJP010000013.1 GCA_017886575.1 Clostridia bacterium | reverse complement strand
GTACAATGCGGGGGAATAAAGGGCAAAAAAAGTGAACTTTTGATGAAAAAACGAAAAAACGACCGAATACGGCAAAGAAACACTTGCCAAAAGCGGGCAAAACGGGTATTATATTGAATATAAAAAATATCTTGGAGCAGATAAAAAAATGAATTTGTTGATTATGAATTTACTGAGCGGTTCCTCCTCCGCGGCGGCGGACGGCGGCGACAACGGCTGGATCAGCATCGTTCTCATCGGCGTTCTGGTCGTGGCGTTCATCGTCATGATGTTCTTTTCCAGCCGCAGCAACAAAAAGCGGCAGCAGGAGCAGGAGGCCGCCATCAACGCCGTTCGCCCCGGCAACAAGGTCAAGACCGTCGGCGGCGTCTGCGGCATCGTGGTCGAAGTCAACGACGAGGACAACACTTTCGTCATCGAAACGGGCAACGAACTCAACGGCAAGAGCTATCTGAAGTTCGACAAGGGCGCCATCTATCAGACGGACGCCAAACCTGAAAAGACGGACGACAAGAAGAATAAGGACGACAAAGACGGCAAGGACGTCGCGGAGGAAAAACCCGCCGAAGCCGAAACGCCCGCCGAGCTGCCCGCCGAAGCGCAGGGCGCAGAGGCCGAGGGCAAGCCCGAAGAAAAGTAATTTTCTTTCCCCGGAAAACAGAATAAGAGCGCATGCCTCCGCATAGGATAGAGTAAAAATCCTTGCGGAGGTATTTTTTCTGTGACGGGATCGGGAGAGGAACTGAAAAACGGCGCGATCGAAATCGGGAAGGCGGTGGGGGTCGCCGTGGCGTTCTGCCTGGCGGCGGTGCTGGTGTTCGCCTTCGTCATCAAAGTGGCGGCGCTGCCCTCGTCGGTCATCCTGCCCGTCAATCAGGTCATCAAAGCGGCGGCGATCTTTACGGGCTGCATCGTCGGGCTGAAGGACAGCAAAGGCTGGCTGAAAGGGGGCGTCGCGGGGGTGCTCTCCGTCATCTTCGCCTATGTCATCTTTTCCCTCATCGCGGGGTCCTTTGCCTGGGACTGGACGGTGCTTTTAGAACTGCTGTTCGGGCTGGCGGCGGGGGTCATCTCGGGCATCGTGGCGGTAAATCTGCACAAATAAACGGCGGAGGAGAAAAAAACACTTGCAATTTTCCGCGCGGTGGTATATAATGAATGTATAAACCGTCGATACAAGAGGAGGATTTTATCATGATCAAGACCATCGCGAAACCCGTGGAGAGAAAAGTGACCGGCTGCGGCGAGTGCAGAAGCACCTGCCAGTCCGCCTGCAAGACCAGCTGCACGGTCGGCAACCAGTCCTGCGAGCGCGTGACGAGAGAGCAGAACCCCGAAAAGTCCGAAAGATAACTTTTCCGGGGCGTTTTCTCCGAAAACAGCATAGCGAAACATTCAGGGAGCGGCGGTATCGCTGCTCCTTGCTTTGGCGTTTTCCGCCCTTTCGGGCGGGTGCGCCCGCGTGCTTTTTTTGCCTCTCGCGCCAAAGAGGGGCGTATGTCTCTTCGCTTTTCATACGGCAGTCTTTCTGCCGTTCAACGCGGGCATGCCCCCCGCGCAATAAAGGTTTTTACTTATGGTTCACGTTTTCAGTTATCGGGATAAAAATTACATATTCGACACGGGCAGCAGTTCGCTGCACGAGTGCGACGCGCCCACCGCGGCATACCTGAAGAGCCTCACCGGCGAAGAGGCTGATATCACCCGCTTCACCGACGCGGAGATCCGTTCCGCCATCGAGGACGTCGAGGGGCTGAAAGCCGAAGGACTGCTTTTCAAAGAGGAAACGGCGGCGCGGCCCGTCAAGAGCGACGAGGTCAAGGCGCTCTGCCTGCACGTCTGCCACGACTGCAATTTCCGTTGTCGCTACTGCTTCGCCGACGAGGGCGCATATCACGCAAAGCGGGAGAGCATGTCCTTGGAGACCGCCAAAAAGGCGATCGATTTTCTCATCGAAAACAGCGGAAAGCGGCGGGTGCTGGAAGCCGACTTTTTCGGCGGCGAACCGCTCATGAATTTCGAAGTCATCCGCGAGACCGTCGCCTACGCCCGCAAGCGCGGGGAGGAGTGCGGCAAAAAATTCCTGTTCACCACGACGACCAACGGCCTGCTCTTGAGCGACGAGGTCATCGACTTTTTCAACCGGGAGATGGAGAACGTCGTCCTCTCCCTCGACGGGCGCAAAGAGGTGCACGACGCCATCCGCAAGAGCGTCAACGGCAAGGGCACCTTCGACCTCATCCTGCCCAAGCTCAAAAAATTCATCTCCCTGCGCGGCAACAAGAGTTATTACGTCCGCGGCACGTTCACGGCGAAGAATCTCGACTTTTCCAAGGACGTGCTATTCATCGCCGACCAGGGGGTGGACTCCATCTCCATGGAGCCCGTCGTCACCGACCTTGAGGACCTGCAGATCCGGGAAGAGCACCTGCCCGCCATCGAAGCGGAATACGAAAAGCTGTGCGACGAGTACTTAAAGCTCTACGCCGAGGGCAGGGGGTTCAACTTCTTCCACTTCAACATCGATCTCGAGGGCGGGCCCTGCCTCGCCAAGCGGGTCAGCGCGTGCGGCGCGGGCAACGAGTACTTTTCGGTCGTGCCGAACGGCGACATCTATCCCTGCCATCAGTTCGCGGGGGACAAAACCTTCCGCATGGGCAGCGTGTATACGGGCATCGAGCGGAAGGACATCCGCGAAAAATTCAAAAATTCCTGCCTGTTCACCCGCAAAAAGTGCGATGGCTGCTTCGCCAAGTTCATCTGCTCGGGCGGGTGCAGCGCCAACAATTACCACTTCAACGGGGACATCGAGGAGCCCTATGCCGTCACCTGCGCCATGATGAAAAAGCGCATCGAGTGCGCCATGCACGCCCTGGCGGTCAAAAAACTGTCGGGCGGGGGCGCAAGAGAGGCGTAAGCGAAGGGGCGCGGCGGGCAAAAGAAGGGGGCGGACAAGCCTTTATGCCGCCTTTCCCCGCGCGTGCGGCGCCTTATGGCGCGGCGGAATGCGAATTTTTTGTGAAAAGCATGGAAAAACTTGCATTTCCAATCTATTTCGGCTTGACGAAATGCGACGGATTATATATAATAATGAGCAGTGTATATCGCATGATCGGCGTTTTGCATATTTTTGAACAAATCAGGAGGCGAGCATGAGCAAGACCAAATCGGTGGTGATGACAGTCATTCTAACCATCGTCATCGTTATATTGTGCCTTATGTGCGTTGTGCCCGAATTCACCATTCCGTTCCGCGTAGGGGGGATATGGACGAGGTACAATTCCGTATTGAGCGTCATCAATTACGGTTCGGACTTGGGCGGCGGATATTCCGCGGTGTATTATCCCGAGGGGGTCATTTCCGCCGAGGAATACTCCGCGCAGGCGGAAACTTACGAGGGCAACCTCGAAGAGGCGCTGCGGAAATTTTACGGCGACGACGAGACCCCGGCGGACGAGCTTCTGGCGGACTATGAGGAAAACGGGGACTTCGACGCAAAGGTCGAACAGGCGGTGTACGACCGGGACGAGTATCTCGGCACCTATGTGGCGTATACCTCGGCAAATTTCCCCGCGCTTGAAGGCGTCAGCGAGCCGGCGGTCTATCTGGACGTCGACGAGGTCTGCGCCTTTGCGGAGGGGTCGACCGATCGATATGTCCTGTCCGACGAATTCAAAGAGGACTTCGAGCGCGCCGTGGAGATCATGGCGGACCGCTTCGATAAAAAGGTCCTTTCCTTCCTGAACGTTTCGGTCAAGGACGGCTGCACCATCCAGGTGAGCGTGCCCTATACCGTGAGCGATCCCGACCTGCTCTTCGAACAGCTCGGCTATGCGGGCGAATTCACCCTGCGCGCCAACGAAGAGATCACTTCGCGCCCGCTCCTGCGTCCCTTCGGCGAGCACACCATGGCGGATTATTTCCGCGGTGCGTCCTCCATGACCTCCGGCGGCGCGGGCATCGTCGTTCTCGAACTGACCGATCTCGGCCGCGACACCATATACAACATCACGAACGAACTGCGGACCAACGAGACGGACGCCACGCTCTACTTCTATGTGGGCGACACCCAGCTCATCGGGCTCGGGCTCTCCGACGAGGACGACGGCCTCGACCTCAGGACGCTCTATATCAGCGGCTCCACCGACAATCCCATCGAACCCGAAGAGGCGGAAAACATGGCGATCGTCCTCGACTCCTGCATCGAGCAGGGCACGATGAACATGCGTTTCTCGGCAGGTTCGACGGTCGACTATTCGGTCGGCTCGGGTGAATGGGCGGTCACGGCGTTCTACATCGTGTTCGGCGCGGTCATGCTTGCCGCGTTCGTGTTCTTCCTCGTCCGCTACAGAGGGCTGGGCCTGGCGCATGTATTCGCCTTCCTGTCCTACCTCATCTGCATGATAATGTTCGTTGCTTTCCTCCCGGGCATGCTCCTCACGGCAAGCGGCCTGGCGGCCGTCGTCCTGGGTGCGGTCGTGGCGACGCTCTCCAACGTATTCATCTTTGAAAACATCCGCAGGGAATTCGCCACGGGCAAAACGCTCGATTCGGCGATCAAGGCGGGCTACAAGCGTTCGCTCGCGCCCGTGCTCGACACGCACATCCTGCTCTTCCTGCTGGCACTCGTACTCTTCTTCATCAGCGTGAGCGAAGTGACCATGTTCTGCTACGTGTTCCTGCTGGCGGCGCTGACGAGCGGCGTTTCCGCACTGCTCCTGACGCGCTATTATGCGTATATCCTCCGCGGGCTGGTCGACAGGAGCCGTCAATACAAGTTCTACGGATTCAAGAGGGAGGTAAGCGACGATGACGAAGAATAACTCTTTCCGTATCACCAATAAACTTCCCCTGTGGCTGGCGATCCCCGCCGTGCTGATCGTTGCGGGCCTGGTGCTCTTCTTCGTGCTCGGCTTCCAGCCCTCCGCGACCATCGCGGACAGCAAATCGCTGGTCATCACCCACGACAGTTACGTCAACATCTCCGAGGATCTCCAGGACAGGTTCCTGGATGTCTGCAGAGGGGAGATCGACGAGGCGGGGCTGCAGTTCATCGACGTCGACGTCGCCGAAACGGAGACGGGCGGGCAGGCCGAATTCCGGTTCTCGCCCGAAACGGAGAACGGAACGCTCGAAACGCTCAAAACAAACATCCTCGCCGCGCTTGCGGCAGACGAAGAATTGCAGCGCGGGCTGTATGACGGCACCCTGCACGACAACGTGTCGCAGTACGCCAATGACTATATCTGGCGGGCGGCGATCTCGGGGGCAGTGGCGCTCGTCATCGCCTTCGTGTATGTGGCGGTGCGCTACCGCTTTTCTATGGGGCTCTCCGCCCTCATCGGGGGCATTGCCGACGTCGCGCTCATGCTGGCGCTCGTCCTGATCCTGCGCATCCCCGTCACCACCACGCTGGCGGCTGCCGCCATTCTCGCCGTGCTCTATTCCGTCCTCGTCTCCTGCGTCACGTTCGGCAAAATGCGTTCTCTTCTGAAGAGCGAAGAATATGCCTCCATGCCTTCGGCGGATGCCATGGAGAGCGCCGCGCATGCGGCGGTCCGCCCCGTATTGGTGATCGGAATCGCCGCCGCCGTGATCTTCGCGCTGCTCTCCGCATTCTGCGGCGCGGCGGTGCGCGCGTTCACGCTCCCCGTCGTCTGTGCCGTTGCGGCAAGCACCTTCTCGGGGACGCTCCTCACGCCTTCCCTGGCGGCGGCGTTCCGGACTTGCGGCGATAAAATGCGCGCCAAGCGCGAGGAAAAGGCAAAACTCCTGCGGCAGCAGGAAGAGGCCGCGCGGGCGCAGAAGAGAAGCGCAGCCGCGAAAAAAGACTGACGACAAACATTTTGAAGGGGCGGTACGGCATAATACCGCCTCTTTCGTTTTTCTGCGGTGTGCCTTTGTGCCGTTACGGGTACGGGTAAACGCCCGCTTTTGCAATCCATAAAAAGGTTTACGGGAACTATGAAGAAACTGGTTCGGGAATACGAATTTAACGAAGAACAGATGGAAAAGGTGCGCGCGTTGGCGCGGGAGTTGTCCCTGACGGAAACGGTGGTCAAACTCCTCGTCGCCCGCGGCGTGGACACGGCGGAAAAGATCCGCGCCTTTCTCTCTCCGTCCGAATCGCATTTTCTCTCGCCCTATCTGATGTCGGGCATGCAGGCGGCGGCCGACCTCATCCGCCGCGCACAGCGGGAGGGCTGGAACGTGGCGGTGTTCGGCGACTACGACGCCGACGGCATCTGCGCGACTTCGGTCATGTACTACGCGCTCTCCGCGCTCGGCATCGAACCCTATGTATTCGTTCCCGAGCGGAGCGACGGCTACGGTCTCAGCGTACAGGCGGTGGATAAGATCTTCGAAGAGTTCATTCCCGACCTGTTCATCACCGTGGACTGCGGCATCTCCAACCGCAGGGAGGTGGAATACGTCAAAGAGCAGGGGGCGTACGTCATCGTCACCGATCATCACGAACTGCCCGAGGAACTGCCCGACTGCATCTGCATCAATCCCAAACTGCGGGACGACTATCCTTACGACAATCTCTGCGGCGCGGGCGTGGCGTTCAAACTCGCGTGCGCGCTGCTCGGCAAGGAGGCTTACGGGCTTCTGGACTTTGCCGCACTCGCCACGGTGGCGGACAGCGTGCCCCTCCTCGGCGAAAACCGCGACATCGTGCACGAAGGACTGAAACGCATCTCCAAGGACCCCCGCCCCGCCTTTGCCGCGCTGCTCGGCTCCCACCGGCAGGGCGAGGCGGTCACCGCGCAGACGCTGGCATTTACCGTCGCCCCGCGCATCAACGCGGCGGGCAGAATGGGGGATGCCGCCAGCGCGCTCCGGCTCTTTTTGAGCGATTCTTTGCAGGAGATATACGACCTGGCGGTCAAGCTGAACGAATACAACATACAGCGGCAGCGCTGCTGCGACGAGCTGTACGAGAGCGCCAAGGCAAAGATACGCAAAAAGGGCGCCTACGGCAACGTCATCATGCTCTCGGACGAGCATTGGAGTTCGGGGTTCGTCGGCATCGTGGCGGCGCGTATCGCCGAGGAATACTGCCGCCCCACGCTGCTCTTCGTGCAGAGCGGCGATTCGATGAAGGGCAGCGCGCGGAGCATCGAAAGCGTCAACATCTTCGACGCGCTTAAAAATTGCAGCGGCTGCATCGAGGAGTTCGGCGGCCACGCGCAGGCGGCGGGCATCAACATCCGCACGGAAAATTTCGATACACTCGAGCGCGCGCTGGACGAGTACATCGGCAGGACGTACGCGCCCGAGGATTTCATTCCGAAGCTGTATGTCAGCGAGGAGATTACTTCCGAATTTTCGCTGCAACTCGCCCACGAACTGAACGCGCTGGAACCGTACGGCGTGGGGCACAAAAAACCCCTCTTTTACCTGACGGCGCGCGCCCTTCCCGTCCGTCCCGTCAAAAACAAGTCCCCGCATATCCTCATCAAGACTGATTATATCGATCTTATGTACTTCAACGGCGCCGTGCATACCCGCCTCATCGAGAGCGACGTGGAAAAGAAGTTCGTCTTTGAATGCAACTGCTCGGTGTTCCGCGGCAGGGAATCGGTCAAGGGGTTCGTCAAGGATATTTTATACGACGGCAACA
This sequence comes from Clostridia bacterium, assembly GCA_017886575.1. GTDB lineage: Bacteria > Bacillota > Clostridia > Christensenellales > Borkfalkiaceae > RGIG4074. The sequence goes on along the minus strand of JAGHJP010000013.1, from coordinate 17,649 downwards.
GCGGTTCGATCTCCGCCTGGCGGTTTGCTTCTGCGCTCGAACGTCTGCGCAAGGCGGGGGATTTCGGCGGCGAAGTGGAATATCTCTCCCGCGGCGCGCTGGACGAACTCATCAAGGCAAAGCGTTCGGAGAGCGCCTACGGGCTCTGCCTGGTGGCTTCCGACCCGCGCAACGTGCAATTGTATGACAGCGTCAAGGGCATGCCGCCCGACCTCATCTATCTGTCGGCGCGCAACGTCGCCAACGCGCTCGTCATCTCTCCCGCCGCCGACGCCGATTTTTCGGACTACCGCGACGTGGTGTTTTTGGACCAGCCCGCCGATTTCAATCTGACGGGCATTCAGGGCAAGCGGTGTTATGCCACGCGGGAAGCCAACGGGTTTCAGCCTTTTTTGCGGCTCGACGCTACGCGCGAGGGGCTTTTGGCGGTGTTTGCCGCCCTGCGCTCGCACGCGGGGGAACTGCGCGGCGGCAGTGCGGAGGAGACCGCCGTGCTCGCGGGGGGGCTGGGCTTTTCGGTCGAGGAGTGCATGTTCGCGCTCTCCGTGTTCGAGGAATTGGGTCTCATCGACTATGCGTCGGGCAGGATCGTCGTGTACCGCGGCGTCCGTGCCGACCTCAACGACTCGCGCCTTTACCGCCGCGTGGTCGCCCTGCAGCGCGAGGCAAAATAAATTTTTCCTGTTTGATTTTGTCAAAACGTGCCGATATATAAATGACCGCCCGCAGGGGCGGCAATACAGGATTTTCAAGGAGCGTTGCTCCTTGAACGGGTGAAGGGCAGTGCCCTTCAAAAAGACATTCATAAGCGGAGCGTTGCTCCGCACCTGTCGCCGCAGGCGATAACACGGGATCCCGAAGGGGAATGCCCCTTCGGTGGGAGTGCAGAGGGCAACGCCCTCTGCGAATAAAAAGCCTTTTACAAGCGAGGCATCGCTCCGCATCCGTCGCCGCAGGCGATAGCGCGGGATCCCGAAGGGGAAATGCCCCTTCGGCGAGAGTGCAGAGGGCAACGCCCTCTGCGAATAAAAAGCCATTCATAAGCGGAGCATCGCTCCGCGCCCGTCGCCGCAGGCGATAATAGCGCAAGCCTATCGGCTTGCTTACAGAGTTCGATGATCAAGGGGCTCTTTCTCGGGCGAATGGAATTTCGCCCTCGGGCAACAAATCGCGCAGCGTGTGCGATTTGTCTTGCACTGTCGAAAAACGATTATCAATCGTTTTCCGAGTAGTTCACCCTTATACCCCGCCGAAGGGTCGAAAACCCTTCGGGAGCCCGTGCCGGGCAGGGCAAAGCCTTGCCCGCGGGAGGCAAAAGCCGCGGGACGGCAGAAAAGGACACAGAAGAGGGAGGTGAAAAGAGCATGTCGGCGCTTCTGGACAAATTCAAAGAAAACTATTCCGAAGAGGACAACGAGGTCCTTCTGCGGGCGTACCGTTTTGCCGAAAAGGCGCACGAGGGACAGAAACGCGCTTCGGGCGAGCCGTACTTCATCCACCCCTGCGCCGTGGCGGAGATATTGGTGGATCTGGGGCTGGACTGCGCCACCGTCACCGCCGCGCTCCTGCACGACATCGTGGAGGATACGCCCGTCACGCCCGAACAGATCCAGCGGGAGTTCGGCGACGAGGTCATGAACCTCGTGAACGGCGTCACCAAACTCGATAAGATCGTCTTTAAGTCGCACGAAGAGGAAGAGGCGGAAAACTTCCGCAAGATATTCGTCGCCATGGCGAAGGATATCCGCGTCATCATCATCAAGCTCGCCGACCGCCTGCACAACATGCGCTCGCTGAATTTTCTGAGCGAAGAGCGGCAGAAGCGCATGGCGCGCGAAACGCTGGACATCTTCTGTCCCATCGCGGGCAGATTGGGTATCAGCCAGATCAACTGCGAGCTCGAGGATCTCTCCTTGAAATACCTCGACCCCGCCGCCTACGAATACCTCATCGAGCACATCAACCAGCAGCGCACCGAGCGCGAGGAGTTCGTCGCGTTCGTCGTGCAGGAACTCAAAAAACTGCTCGAAGAGAGCAACATCAAGGGCGAGGTGTCGGGCAGGCCCAAGCATTTCTACTCCATCTACAAGAAGATGAAGAACAAGCATAAAAAGCTGGACGAGATCTACGACCTGACCGCCGTGCGCGTCATTGTGGGGACGATCACCGAGTGCTACGAGGTCCTGGGCAAGATCCACGAAAAGTGGAAGCCCATCCCGGGGCGCATCAAGGACTACATCGCCACGCCCAAGCCCAACATGTACCAGTCCCTGCACACCACGGTCGTCACCAACTTCGGTCAGCCGTTCGAAATACAGATCCGCACGGTAGAAATGCACCGCACCGCGGAGTACGGTATCGCGGCGCACTGGAAATACAAGGAAAAGGGATCGGCGGCGGGCGCGGTCAAGGATTCCGACCAGCAGCTCAACTGGATCCGCGAGGCGATGGACTGGCAGGGGGGTGTCAAGGACTCCAAGGAGTTCATGGACGCGCTCAAGACCGAACTCTACTCCACCGAACTGCTCGTCTTCACCCCGCAGGGCAAGGTCGTTTCCCTGCCCCTCGGCGCCACGCCCGTGGACTTTGCCTATGCCATCCACTCCGAAGTGGGCAACAAGTGCATGGGCGCCAAGGTCAACGGCAAGATCGTCCCGCTCAATTCCACGCTCGAAACGGGCGACGTGGTGGAGATCATCACCTCCCCCAACTCCAAGGGCCCGTCCTGGGATTGGCTGAAGTTCGTCAAATCTTCCCCCGCGCGCGCCAAGATACGGCAGTACTTCAAGCACGCCATGAAGGAGGACAACATCCGCATCGGCAAGAACCTTTTGGAAGAGGAGGCGTCGCGGCGGGGATATCGTCTGAACGAGCTCCTGACGGACGCTTCGTTCGCCACGCTCGCGGCAAAATTCTCCTTCAACTCCGTCGATGAAATGTATGCCTCGGTCGGCTACGGCGCGGTGGGGGTCAACCAGGTCATTTTCCGCCTCATCGACTTCTACAACAAGGTCGTGCCCAAGCCCGTCGCGCACAGCGAGGGGGGCGCGGGCAAGCGCAGCGCGGGCAGCGTTGCCATCCGCGGCATGAGCGGGCTTTTGATCCACTTTGCCGGCTGCTGTTCGCCCATTCCCGGCGACGAGATCGTCGGGTTCATCTCCCGCGGGCGGGGCGTGGTGGTGCACCGCAAGGACTGCCCCAACGTCCTCAACCTTGACCGCGGGCGGCTGCAGCCCGCCGAATGGCTGCAGAGCAGCGACAACGTGCGCTTCAACGCCCACGTCGAAGTACGCGCCGCCGACCAGGGGGTCATCCTCTCCGTGGTGTCGGGCGTCGCCGCGGACATGCGCCTCTCCATCACGTCGGTCAACGGCAGGCTGGACAAGAGCCGCTCCGCCGTCGTGGAGGTCTGCCTTTCGCTGACCAAGAAAGAGGACATCGAAACATTCATCAAAAAAGTCAAGAGCGACAACCGCATCTTCGACGTGTACCGCACGACGGGCGCGTAACGGGGCGGGGCGCAGAAGGAGGGAACGCAGTGTTTTCCGTTTATAAGATCGATCCCGTCGGCTTTGCCGCCAACGCCTATCTCGTGACGGCGGACGGCAGGACGGCCGTCGCCGTTGACCCGTCGCAGGAGCGGGTGCTCGAAAAGGCAAAGGCGGCGGGGCTGGAAATCGTCGCCGCCCTTTTGACCCACGGACACTTCGACCATGTGGGCGGGTGCTTTGCCCTCTCCGCGGCGGGCGTGCCCGTCTATTGCGCCGCCGCCGAACGGGACCTCGTCAATGGCGTCGATTCCATGTACCGCGAATACGGCACACCCATGCCCACGTTCAAGGTCATTCCCACGCTCAAAGACGGGGACAAGATCACCCTTGCGGGCATCGACTTTTTCGTCATCGCCACGCCCGGGCACACGGCGGGCAGCGTCACTTACCGCGTCGGAAACTATCTCTTTACGGGCGATACCCTGTTCGAGGAGAGCGTGGGCAGGACCGACCTGCCCACGGGGGACTGGTCTGCGCTGAAAGACAGCGTGCGCAAGCTGTACGCCCTGCCGGGGGACTATAAAGTCCTCTCCGGGCACGGTGGCGACACCACGCTGCAAAACGAACGGGAACACAATCCCTTCGTGCAGCCGTAAGCAGGGGGGAGCGACATGACGACCAATCTTCCCTTTCTGGAAAACGAACTGATGGACGTGGTACGCCTCTTCCCCGGCGACGGGGCGGTGGCGGAGCACGTCCTTTCCTATGCGGACGGGACGTATAAAAATACTTTCACCGCGGGCGGCAAAACTTATGAATTCGAGGATACCATGCCCGCGAAAAACGAGTTGGAATATAAGCGTTACGCCAAGCGCTACGCCAAACTCGCGCTCTATAAGATCCTCAAAGAGCGGTACGGCATGGCCATGCCCTGGGGCGCGCTGACGGGCATCCGCCCCACCAAACTCGCCTACACCGAAAGGGCGGCGGGCAGGGACTGGCAGACGCTCTTCCGGAAGATGGACGTATCCGAGGAGAATATCCGTCTGACGGGGGACATCCTGCGCGCGCAGGAGGGGATATACGAACGGCGGGACGGCAACTGCGACCTCTTCGTGTCCGTGCCCTTCTGCCCGTCCAAGTGCGTCTACTGCTCGTTCATCACCGCGGACATACGTTACACCCGCAAATACCTCGACGAATACATGGAAAAACTGTGCTTCGAGATTGCGGCGTCCGCGCCCCTCGTCGGCAACCTGCGCAGCGTCTATATCGGCGGCGGCACCCCCCTCGTGCTGGGAACGGAGCATCTGAAAATGCTGCTCGGCGCCCTCGCACCGCTGCGCGCGAACGACTGCGAATACACCGTGGAGGCAGGGCGGCCCGACGTGTTCACCGAGGAAAAGCTGGAGCTGTTGAAGGCGTACGGCGTGACGCGGATATGCGTCAACCCGCAGAGCCTTTCCGACGCGACTCTCGAGCGCATCGGGCGGAAACACACGGCGAAAGACGTATACCGTGCCTATGAAATGGCGGCAAAATACGGCTTCGACGTCAACATGGACCTCATTGCGGGGCTGACGGGGGAGAGCTTCGAAGAATTCGCCGAATCCCTGCGCGCTGCCGTCGCGCTTGCGCCCGACAACATCACCGTGCACACCCTCTGCCTGAAAGCGGGCGCCAAACTGAAAGAGGAGCATGCCCGTCTGGACGGGGACGCCGTGGGGCGCATGGTGGACTATTCCCGCGGTATTTTGCGCGCGGCGGGCTACGAACCGTACTACATGTACCGCCAGAAGTACCAGGCGGGCAACCGCGAAAACACGGGCTGGACCAAGCCCGGCAAGGCGTGCGTCTACAACGTGGACATCATGGAGGAGACCGCCGACAATCTCGCAGTCGGCGCGAACGCCGTGTCCAAAAAGGTGCACACGGGCGAAAACCGCATCGAGCGGTACGGCAGCCCGAAGGATTTTCAGACCTACTTCAATAAAATAGAGGACGTCATCGCCAAGAAGAGAAAACTTTTCGCGGGCGAGCGCGCATAACGCTTCCTTCCGCTTCGGCGGTTTGCGCCGATAAAAGCGCACAAGGGAAGGCGCGGGCAATTCGCCCGCGCCTTCCCTTTTCGCCGCCCGCAAGCCGGGGTTCAGCGGCTTTTTTCGATCTCCGCAACGACGTGCAGCTGTCGCTCTATCCTGCGCAGTATCTTGGGGACGGATGCAACGGCGCGCTCTCTCTTTTCTTTGTCCGGCTGCCAGGACCCGCAGGCGTGTTCCGCCCCGTAAAAATTGTCTTTGCCCTGCCGCGCCCCGGGGCGGACGCAATGCCCGTAGTCCAACGCCTGAAAAAAATCATACCGCATGATATAATGCCGGCAAAAAAATTTGCAGCTGCCGCAAGCGTTTTCCTTTCTGTCCGTTTCCATGTCTTTTTCTTTCCTGAAATTTTATAAACGTTTTCATATTCATTATATCGGATCGTTCCCGGAAAAACATGGCATTCGGGAAAATTCCTACTTTTTTCTTCCGGCAAATAAAATCCCCCTTGCCGTGACGGCAAAGGGGACGTCAGTCCGTGTACAGTTTTTCGCCGCTCTCGTCCTCCAGCCCGAGGAAATAGTCGGCGGAAACCTGAAATATTCTGCAAAGCGCGGGCAGGTACTGCGTGTCGGGAATGCGCTTGCCCGTTTCCCACAGGGATATGCTGTCCTGCGTCACGCCCAGCCTTTCCGCCAATTGCGCCTGCGTCAGGTGTTCCTGCTGCCGCAGTTCCTTGATCCGTTCACCCATTCGTTCCATACCAAGATTTTACTACAATTTGTCGTATTTTTATTGACAAACGACGGATAGTCGTATATAATATATGTGTTGAACGGTTTTTATCCGTTTGATACGTCCGCGTCGGCTTTTTGCAACTTTTTCATCCGGTTTCCGAATGCCGCCGCGGGCGTTTTTTCGCGATAAAAGGACGAAATGCGATACGGGGTGTAAAAAAATGGGAAAAGTACTTTAAATCGGTTTACTTTATTGAAAAAATGTGGTATGATATTCGGGTAACTTGTACGAAGCGGTGTCGAATCCTCGACGCACCGCTTGGTTCGAGCCGAAAATATTCCATGGGAGGTTAAACGCAAATGGAAAAGTCCGAAATCATTGCAAAGTACGCCACGCACGAAGGTGACACGGGTTCCCCCGAGGTGCAGATCGCGCTTCTGACCGAGCGCATCAATCATCTCAACGAGCACCTGAAAGTGCACAAACAGGACAACCACAGCCGCCGCGGTCTTTTGAAGATGGTCGGTAAGCGCCGCGGTCTTTTGGATTATCTGAAAGAAACGGATATCGAAAGATACAGGGCGATCGTTGCGGCTTTGGGACTGAGAAAGTAAGTTTGAAAAGAGCGGGCACAGGCGTTGTTTTCCGCTCTTTTTGCTATCTTCCCTTCGTGGCGGATCCCCGCAAGAAATGCCCTTATCCCGGGCATGGTAAGGGGGAAACGGACGGACAAGCCTATGAAGTTCAGGCGCGGCGCGCGCCTTGAAAATATCTCCCTCGGCCAGGCGGCCCTGCGGAAAAAGAACAAAACAAGAAAAAGGAGCAAGGAACGAAAAATGGCATCTTTGGATAGTTACAGAGAATTCAGGACCGAGTACGCGGGCAGGGAACTGACCGTGGAAACGGGCAAGTATATGGAGCAGGCGAACGGTGCGTGCGTGGTGCGTTGCGGGGACACCGTCGTCAGCGTCAACGTCTGCATGTCGCCCACGGCAAGGGAGGGCATGGACTTCTTCCCGCTGTCCGTGGACTATGAAGAAAAAATGTACTCCGTCGGCAAGATCCCCGGCGGGTTCAAAAAGAGAGAGGGCAGGGCTGCCGACAAGGCCATTCTGACCGCCCGCCTCATCGACCGTCCCATCCGTCCCTTGTTCCCCAAGGGCATCTTCAACGACGTGGTCGTCGTCGCCACCGCGCTCTCCGTCGATCCCGACATCGCGCCCGAACCCCTCGCCATGATCGGTTCCTCCGTCGCGCTCTCCATTTCGGACATCCCCTGGGCAGGCCCCACGGGGTCCGTGCAGGTCGGGCTCATCGACGGAAAGTACGTCCTCAACCCCGACGAAGAGGGCAGGAAGAAGAGCTCCATCCACCTCTCCCTCGCGGGCACCAAGGACGCCATCCTGATGATCGAAGCGGGCGCCAACGAGGTCTCCAACGAAGAGATGGTCGGCGCCATCATGGCCGGGCACGAAGAGATCAAAAAGGTCTGCGCCTTCATCGAAGGCATCGCGGCGGAAGTGGGCAAGCCCAAGAAGGAAATGGAGTTCTACCATGCCCCCGAAGAGATCGACGGGGCGGTGCGCGCCTACGTTTCCGAAAAACTCGACTGGGCGCTCTCCACGTTCGACCGGCAGGAGCGCCAGAAACGCGAGGACGAAGTGTCCGCCGACGCGCTCGCGCACTTTGCCGACATCTATCCCGACAACGCCAAGGACATCAAAGATTCCATCTATTACTTCACCAAGGAGAAGGTGCGCGCGCGCATCTTCCTCGACGGCGTCCGCCCCGACGGCAGAAAGCTCGACGAGGTCAGACCCATCTGGTGCGAGCACGGCATCCTGCCCCGCGTGCACGGTTCCGCCGTGTTCACCCGCGGCCAGACGCAGACGCTGACCACCTGCACCCTCGGCATGCTGGACGAGGCGCAGCGCCTCGAAGGACTGGACAGCGAAGACCATAAGCGGTACATGCACCACTACAACTTCCCCGGCTACTGCACGGGCGAAGCCAAGCCTTTGCGCAGCCCCGGCCGCCGCGAGATCGGCCACGGCGCCCTCGCCGAGCGCGCGCTCATTCCCGTCCTGCCCTCCGAAGAGGAGTTCCCTTACTCCATCCGCGTGGTCAACGACATCCTCTCCTCCAACGGCTCTTCCTCCATGGCTTCCGTCTGCGGCTCCACGCTGGCGCTCATGGACGCGGGCGTGCCCATCAAGGCGCCCGTCGCCGGCTGCGCCATGGGGCTCATCAAGGACCCCGAAACGGGCAAATACGTCATCATGACGGACATCCAGGGGCTCGAAGACTTCTTCGGCGACATGGACTTTAAGGTGGCGGGCACCGCGAAGGGCATCACCGCCATTCAGATGGACATCAAGATCAAGGGCATCTCCGAGGAGATCCTGCTCGACGCCATCGCCAAGGCGAACGTCGCAAGGCAGTTCATTCTGGGCAAGATGCTCGCCTGCCTGCCCGAACCCAAGAAGGAACTCTCCTACTATGCGCCCAAGATCATCTCCTTCTTCATCGATCCCGAAAAGATCGGCGACGTCGTCGGCAAGCAGGGCAAGGTCATCAACTCCATCGTTGCCGAAACGGGCACCAAGATCGACATCGAGGACGACGGCAGGGTGTGCGTCGCCGCCTATGCGGGCAACATCGAAAACCTGCAGAAAGCCAAGGATATCATCCTCTCCATCGTGCACGAACCCGAAGTGGGCGACGTGTTCATCGGTCAGGTCGTGCGCATCCTGTCTTCCGTCGGCGCGTTCGTGGAATTCGCGCCCAAGAAGGACGGCATGATCCACATCTCCAAGATCTCTCCCCGGCGCATCAACCGCGTGGAGGACGTGCTCAACCTCGGCGACACCGTCAAGGTCGAGATCATCAAGATCGGCGAGAAGGGCATCGACTTCAAACTGCTTGAAAAACTCAATTAAATGCAGGCATGCTCCCGTCGTGTGGAGCAGAGCGCTTGCAAGAAACCGTGCCTTTTTACGCTTTTGCGCCGCGGCACGGTTTTCTTTATCCATCCGGCCCGGTAGATTTTTATCCGCCGCAAAAAAGAAAAACCGCTCCGTGAGGGGCGGCATGCCTGCGCCGGAGGGGAATAAGCGAAGAGCGGTGGGGGAACGAAGGAAAGGGGAGAGAAGGGAGGGCGGAAGAGCCCTTCCGCGGAATATAGGGGAAAGATGAGATTCATACGAGCGTTAAAGACAGTCAATTATAAATTATGGTTCGCGCTGTTCGTCACCATGCTGCTGCCCGCCGTCTACCAGGCGGTGCGCATCTTTTTCCTCGGCGATTTTCCCGACGACAGCGGCGTCAACATCGCCAGCCAGCTTTCCTGGGTCAATCTCATCTATGAAGTCCTCTACGAGGCGCTCACCGTGCCCCTCTGCTTTCTTCTGGGGCAGTCGCTGTCCGACAAGCGGGCGTTTGCCAATAAGGTGCGCACGGGGCTGTTCGTCACGGCGGCGGTCTACCTCGTCATGTCCGTCTTTCTGGTGGCGTTCGCCGAGCCGCTCACCGTCCTCATGGCGCAGGACGAGTCGCTCGTCGCCGAAACGGTGAGCTATGTCCGCCTGGAGGCGGTCGCCATTCTCTTTTCCGCGCTCTGGAAATTCACCACCCTCGTTTTAAGCATGCTGCACCGCCTGCGCTATCTCTACATCGTGCTCGGCGTGCAGATGGTCCTCTCCGTCCTCTCCGACACCTTCCTCATCAGCGCCCTCCCCGTGTCCCTCGGGCTGGGGGTCAACGGCATCGCCGTCACCGACATCGGGGTCAACCTCGTGCTCGTCGTGCTCGCCGTCCTCTTTTTGCGGCGGGAGGACATACATATCATTGCGCGGGAATGGGATTTTTCCTGGCTGAAAGAGTGGTTCCGCGTCGGCAAATTTTCGGGGCTCGAAGGATTTTTGCGCAACCTCGCCTACCTCGTCATGATCATGCGCATGCTCAACATCATCGCCGAACAGGGCAACTATTGGATCGCGGAGAGCTTCATCACGCAGTGGCTGATGCTGCCCTCCCTTGCCCTCGCCGATCTCATCAAAAAGGAGGTCGCCGCGCATCCCGAATACGTGCGCGAAAAGACCTTCGGCTATTTCTGCCTCGCCGCCGTCTTTGCCGCCCTGTGGCTTTGCAGCATTCCGCTCTGGAAGCCCATATTGCGCTACGGGCTCAACGTTGCCGACTATGAAACGGTGTATTATATCGTCCTGTTGCAATCGGGTTTCTTCCTCACCTATATCTTCAACCACTGCGTCATGGACAGTACTTTTTACGGATTGGGCAAAACGCAGTACCTCGTCGTGCAGTCCGTCCTCATCGACGTCATTTATTACGGCATCATGTTCCTGCTCTACCTCGCGGGCATTTTCGTGCCCAACCTCGTGGACATCTGCCTCATGTTCGGCGTGGGCATGCTTCTGAACTTCGTGCCGACCATCGTGCAGTACGTCCGCCTGCTCCGCAACGAGGGCATCAAAATCGATTTTCGTCTCGACGGCACCGAGCCGGAGGACGTGCTCGAAAAGTACACTTGGTCGCCGGACGACGAAGCCGCCGCCCGCAAAGCGGAGGGGCGCGGGAGCGGGGGAAACGATGCCGCCGCTCCCGCCGATGATCCCGCCGCGGAGATCGTCGCGGCGGACGCGGCGGACGAGCCGGGGGAGGATAGGACGGAAAACGGGGAAGAGCCGGAAACACCTGTTTCCCGAACCGACGAAAACGCAAAATGAACGGGGCATGCCCGTAAAAAGCGAAAAATAAAAGATGACGAAAGGAGCATGCGGTCGCTCTTTTCTTCTGCGAAGGCGGCGGAACGCTGTGTTCCGCCGCCCGTCTTTTTCCGAAAGGGGCTTGCTCTTTTCAAAAAAGTGTGCTATAATGTGTTTATCTTCATAAAACGGAAAGAGTTTTTTTCTGCGCGGCGCGCGGGAAAGTGCGGGAGAGGAGCATGCGGGAATTGCTGTTTGAAAAATTTGCGACGACGGAAAAAAATCCGCGCTGGCGGGAACTGACGGCGCGGCAGACCGAACTTTACAGCCGCGGCGACGATATCCGCTCGCCTTTCGCGCGCGATTACACGCGCATTCTCCATTCCTATGCCTACCGCCGTCTGAAGCACAAGACGCAGGTCTTTTTCAACATCGACAACGACCACATCTGCACGCGCATGGAGCACGTCGCGCACGTCGAGTCCGTCAGCCAGACCATCGCCCGCAGCCTGGGGCTCAACGACGAGCTGACAAAGGCCATCGCTTTCGGGCACGATCTCGGGCATGCCCCCTTCGGACACCAGGGAGAAAGCATTTTAAGCGAGATCAGCAAAGAATATCTCGGACGGCCCTTCTGGCATGAGCGCAACGGCCTGCGTTTCGTCGATAAGATCGAACTTCTGGAGGACAATTATAAGGTCGCCAGGAACCTGGACCTCACTTATGCGGTGCGGGACGGCATCATTTCCCATTGCGGGGAAGTGGACGAAAACGGCATCCGCCCTCGCGAAGAGCTCATCGACCTCGACGGCTTTACCGCACCGGGGCAGTACCCGCCCGCCACCTGGGAGGGCTGCGTGGTCAAGATCGCCGATAAGATCGCCTATATCGGCAGGGACATCGAGGACGCGATCAGCCTCGGTTTTCTGGGGGAAGAACAGATCGCCCGTCTCCGCCGCATGGCGCAGGCGCACGACGAGCGGGTACTCAACACCACGGTCATCATGCACAACATGATCATCGACATTTGCAAAAACAGCACGCCCGAAAGAGGCATCTGCCTCAGCCCGCAGTACTTCGGGCAGATGAACGAAGTGAAGGCGTTCAATTACGAATATATCTACAATAATCCGCGTTTTATCGCCTTTCAGCGCTATGCCGGGCTCGTGATCACGCAGATCTTCGACACCTTGCTCGGCTATTACGGGCAGGACGTGTGGGAATGCCTGCGGCGCGAACGCCGGTATTGCCCCGCCCTCGCGGGCACGTTTGCCGATTGGCTGGCAAAGTATTGCCAAGCGGACTTTGTGCCGCAGGGGGAGCTGCGCGAACGGGCGATGCAGTGCGAAAACTTCAAAATTTACGGCAGGCTGGAAACGAAAGAGCTGTACGCGCAGGCCGCGCTCGACTACATTTCCGGCATGACCGACCGTTTCGCCGTCAAGGTGTTCAACGAGCTTCTCTCGTATTGAACGCGACGGCTTGCCGCCCGCCGGCAAAATTTCGGGGCTTGCATTCCGGCGGAAGATATGTTATAATGCAGTCAAGGGCGCGGGCGGGCCGCCCCGCCGCAATATAAGATAAGGAGAAAGAGATGAAAAAAGACGAAAGGTATTTCCGAGTGCCGAACGAAATGCAGTGCAACAGGGTGGAGGACATTCTGGACCAAGAGGAGAGCGTTCTTCTGCGCGTCACGCCCGACCGCAGGGCGTACATCCTGAACGCGGTGTTCAAGATGATGCCCGTCGCTATTCTGTGGGCGGCGTTCGATATCTTCTTCATCGTCATGCTCGTGACGACGGGCATCTTCGAACAACTCGGGCTGTTCAGCCTGTTTCTTGCCGGTTTCTTCCTGTTGCACCTCGCGCCCCTGTGGGTGTGGATCGCCGGCATCGTCCGCTCGGTGGCGGAGTATAAGAACATAGAGTACGTGTTCACCGAAAAGCGCGTCATCCTGCGCTCCGGGCTGGTCGGCATCGATTTCAAGAATATCTATTACAGCGATATCGAGGGCGTCAACCTCAAGGTGGGCATCATCGACCGCATCTGCCATGTCGGCGATATCTATATCCAGGCGCTCCGCCAGAGCAGCGTGCTCTTCGACGTAAAAAATCCCTACCCCCTGCTCGCGGAGATCCAGCGCATCGTGCACGACATCAAGACGGATATCGCCTTCCCCAACGCCCTGCGTCCCGCCGAAAACACCGGCTTCCGCACCAAATACGTCCCGGAGGGATCCTCGCCGGGCGATAAGGGCGGCGACGGACAAAAATAAAAAAACCGGCGCCTGTCAAGTAAAAATGCTTGACAGGCAATTTTTTTTCTGTTACAATAGACGGCGGAAACAAGGGGAGGCGGTCATGCAGCGCACGGTCATCGGGGCGGAAGAAGCCGAAAAACTCATGCAGAAGGACGTGAAATTCCTGCGGCTGTGGGACGTATACGGCGGGCTTCTGACCGACAACCAACGTGAGATCACCAACCTCTATTTCAATTGCGACCTTTCTCCCGCGGAGATCGCCGAGGCGAAGGGGGTTTCCCGCCAGAGCGTGTCCGACTGCCTGCACAAGTGCAGGAAGCAACTTGAAGAGGCGGAGGAAAAGCTGCATTTTGCCAAGGCGCTCGACGAGGTGAGCCTTTCCTATTCCCTCTATATGACGCGGGTGAAGCGCTGGGCGGCGGAACAGAGAGAGGCACACCCCGAATGGGCAGAGGCGCTCTCCGTCCTCGAAAACATCACGGGCGGGGAAGAAGAGATCGTAGAAATCAAAGAATAAAGGGGGCAGGCATGGCGCTGTTCGCTTCTCTCTCGGAGAGATTGAATCACATATTTTCCAAACTGACCAAGCGCGGCAAACTGACCGAATTGGAGATCAAGACCGCCATGCGCGAAGTGCGCATCGCGCTCCTCGAAGCGGACGTCAACATCCGCGTGGCAAAGGACTTCATCGCCAGGGTCTCCGAAAAGGCGGTGGGGCAGGACATCCTGCAGTCCCTCAACCCTTCCCAGCAGGTCATCAAGATCGTCAACGAAGAACTCATCGCGCTCATGGGTTCGACCAACGCCAAACTGGAGGTCAACCCCAAGCCGCCGACGGTCATCATGATGTGCGGCCTGCAGGGCGCGGGCAAGACTACGCTCTGCGGCAAACTCGCCGTGCTCTTGAAAAAACAGGGCAAGCGGCCCCTGCTCGTCGCGGGGGACATCTACCGCCCCGCCGCCATCCACCAATTGCAGGTCGTGGGCGGCCAGGCGGGCACGGAAGTGTTCGAACGCGGCACGCAGGATCCCGTCAAAACGGCGAAAGAGGGGGTGGAATACGCCCGCAAAATGGGGTATGACACCGTCGTTCTCGACACGGCGGGGCGGCTGCAGATCGACGAAACGCTCATGCGCGAGCTGGAAAACGTCAAAAAGCAGGTCGATGTCACCGAAACACTGCTCGTCGTGGACGCCATGACGGGGCAGGAAGCCGTCAACGTGGCAAAGACCTTCAACGACCGCCTGGAGATCACGGGCGTGGTGCTCACCAAACTCGACGGCGACACCCGCGGCGGCGCGTGCCTGTCCGTCAAGGCGGTCACGGGCAAGCCCATCAAGTTCATCGGCGTGGGCGAAAAACTGACCGACCTCGAACCCTTCTATCCCGACCGCATGGCGTCGCGGATCTTGGGCATGGGTGACGTCTTGTCCCTCATCGAAAAGGCGCAGCAGGCGATCACCGAAGCGGACGCCAAGAAGATGGAGAAGAAGATCCGCGAAAATTCCTTCACCCTCTCCGACTATCTCGAACAGTTCGAAATGATGAAGAAGATGGGCGGCGTGAGCGCGCTGATGGGCATGCTCCCCGGGGCGAAATTGAAGATCCGCGAGGAGGACATCGACGAGAAGAAGATCGAGCGCACGCGCGCCATCATTCTCTCCATGACCCCCAAGGAGCGCGAAAATCCCGCCATCATCAACTCTTCCCGCAAAAAGCGCATCGCGCAGGGCAGCGGCACGCAGATACAGGAAATCAACCAGCTTTTGCGGCAGTTCGACCAGACCAGGCAACTCATGAAACAGATGAAGGGCGGTAAGGGCAAATTCCGCCTCCCCTTCAACGGATAATGTTTTCAACCGCCCGAAAGGCGAGGGGCATGCCCGCGCCGGACGGGGGAAAGCGACAGGCAACTTTTTATAAAGACACCGATCAAAATTTTCATAAATATACAAAAACGGAGGTAAAAAATTTATGGCAGTAAAGATGAGACTGATGCGCATGGGCGACAAGAAGAACCCCATGTACCGCGTGGTCGTGGTGGACAGCCGCAAGGCGGCGACGGGCGAGTACATCGATTGCGTGGGCAAATATCACCCCACGTCCAACCCCGTCGTGCTCGAAATGGAGGCCGAAAAGGCAAAAGATTGGCTCTCCAAGGGCGTGCAACCCACCGACACGGTCAAGAATCTCCTGGTCAAAGCGGGCGTCGTGGAAAAATCGGACAAACTCAGTCCGTCCAAGACCAAGGGCAAGAAGTCCAAGAAGTAACGCACCGTCCGATAAGGGAGGCTTGAAATGCTGGAACTCATCAAATACATCGTCGATCAGTTTGCCGAAAAGAAGGACGAAGTGGAAATCCGCACCGAAGAAAAGGAGCGTTCCATTGTCGTGACCGTCGTGCTCGATCCCTCGGACATGGGTAAGGTCATCGGCAAGCAGGGCAAGATCGCCAAGGCGCTGCGCACGCTCGTCCGTGCCGCCACGCCCCGCGACAGTAAAAAATACGTCGTCGAAATCCAGGAACGCGGCGCCGACGCGCCCGCGACCGAAGAGGCGGAAGAAACGCAGTATTGATTTTTTTTTGCAAAACGAAAGAGGGTGCGGCAAAGGCTGTACCCTTTTTCGGCTTTTTTCGTCACGGGTATTGACAAAGGGGCGCATCCGTGGTATACTGTCCGCGCAGGGTTGGTCGATCAGGCGGGCATATTCCGTTTGCCGCAGTGCGCGAGGGCGTCCCGAAGCGTATACTGACCGTCCTGCGGAGCAAGGAAAAGCCCCTGAAAAAATTCCCCGACAATCTGTCTTTTCAACAGATAAATTCGCGGGTTCGAATCCCGCCCGGTTTTCGGACCGGTAGCCAAGCGGATAAGGCATTGTTCCTGTCAAGAACAAAAACCGCCCTTCGGGGCAAGGAATCAGGGATTCCTCCAAAAAACTCATCAAACGTCCGCGCGTGCGGCAGGGCGGCTTTTTGCCTCCCTGCCGCCGCAGTGAGAAAAGCGCCCTGCTCTGCGGGGATACCGCCGCCGCGCGGCGGGCGCCAGGCTTCGGCTCCGCTCCCGCCTTCCGGCCGCTCAACCGACGGACCGCGTTTTTTTCACAGGATGTTTCCGGCTATTCTCCCGCGTCTGCGGGATAAAAATACAACAAAGGGGTAAGAAAGAGATGAAGGTAGTCATCGAAGAGGACAGCCGCGGTTTTCTCTTCAGGAAGGGGAAATTCGTAAAGATGCTGGGCCCGGGCGTCTATCGCCCGTTCGGCAGCAGCCGCATCGACGTTGCGTCCGTCGGCAGCGGCAAGGTAGAGGTAAAGGGCAGGGACGTCCGCCTGTTTTCGGAGGACGCCGGTTTCCGCGCGCAGACCTTGGAGATGACCTCGAATAACGGCGAAGTGCTGCTGCACTTCGTGGACGGGGTGTTTTACGACATCCTGCCCGCCGGCAGGCATTTCTTCTGGAAGATCGGGCGGGAGCACACTTTTTTGCGGCTCGACCTGTCCCGTACGGAGTTTCCCGAGGACTTTCCGTCTTACCTCTATGCACACCCCTTACTCTCCCGCTACGTCTGCAAGGTGGAAGTGTCTGAAAAGCAGAAGGCGTTGCTGTATTTCGACAAAAAATTCGTCCGTCTTCTGGACGCGGGCACATATTATTTCGTCAACGGGCTCACCCGCATCGAAACGGAGACGGTGGATACCTGCCTGTTGCAGCAGGACGTGGTCGGGCAGGAGATACTGACGGCGGACAAAGTGGCGCTGCGCATCAACTGCACCTGTTCCTACCGCATCGCCGATTATGTGAAGGTCATCACCGAAACGGAGAACTACCGCGCGCAACTGCACACGGCGGTGCAACTCGCCCTGCGCGAATTCGTGGAGGGGCGGCGGCTGGACGAGATCCTCGCCGGCAAGAGCGAGATGTCCGATTTTCTGTCGCAGCGGCTGCGCGCCAAGGGCGGCGAACTCTATCTGAAGATCGAAGAGGCGGCGGTCAAGGACATTATTCTCCCCGGGGAGATCCGCGACATCATGAACACCGTGCTCGTCGCCGAAAAGCGGGCGCAGGCGAACGTCATCACCCGACGCGAAGAGGTCGCCTCCACCCGTTCGCTCCTGAACACCGCGCGGCTGATGGACGAGAACGAAACGCTGTACAAACTGAAAGAGCTGGAATACATCGAAAAGATATGCGAAAAGGTGGGCACCATCACGCTCAACGGCAACGCCGATCTTCTGACCCAGCTGACTTCCGTCCTGTACGGGAAGAAGAAAGGAGAATAAAGCCGGCGGGGTGACGCATTCGTGCGGCATTCCTTTCATCGGGAAGAGTATAAAAATCAACGAGCGGCGGGCGGAACAATTGTTACGCCCGCCGCTCGTAAAAATATGGAGCAGG
>JAGHJP010000012.1 GCA_017886575.1 Clostridia bacterium | reverse complement strand
ATAAAGGGACAGACGACACGGCGGAGATCGAAAAGATTCTGAACCGATGACGAATGACGAATGACAAATGACGAATGATCGATAAGCGGCGCGGCGGAAAAATTTTTCCGCCGCGCCGCGCACTTGACATTCCGAAATTTTTTTTGTTCTTTCCGCCTCTTCGCGGCAAAAACCGTCCGCAGAGAGTTGCGACAAGGCGAGCCGCAAAACCCAGCTCTGCCCGTTATTCTTCGTCCTCTTTTTCGTTGCGCTTTTCCTCTTCGGCTTTGCGGGTGCGGTAGTCCTTATAGCCGACCTGCTCGTTGTCGCCGCCGTCCCACTTTTTGCCGCCCGTGGCGAGCAGGGACAACAGCCCCGCCACCGTCAGGATGACGGCGATGACCGGCCAGACATAACTTTCGGGCAGCGCCAGGGCAAACGCCACGCTGACCGCCGCGATGATGACGAGGAGAGCACCCAGCGCAATGTCTATTTTTTTGAGGATGCCCGCCTTATCCGAGACGAGCCCGCGCAGAAGAAGCGCGACGCCGCTCGTGCCCGCGATAACGACGACTGCCCAGCTGAGGTTGAAAAATCCGAACGTGTCGGGGAGAATGACGGATAACAGCCAAAGCACGGCAGCCGCCACCCATGCCAATCCGATCAACAATTTTACCAGAAAACTTTTACTCATCGAAATTTTCTCCTTTTATCCTTTTCACGCGGGCATGCCCCGCTTTTTTTATGCGTTCAGCGCAGAATGGCGTCGGCGGACACCGCCGTCACCTCTTCGCCGTCGCCGAGCACCAGCCGGTCGCCGTGCGCAAATTCCCGCACGCGGTCGCCCACGCGGAGTTTGACGCTCGCCGCGCCGCCCGCCGATAAGACAGTGTACGCCCCGGGCAGAAGTTCCCCCGCCTTGTCAGCGCGGTACGTTTTGTCCCGTTTCAGAAACACGTCCCCTTGGCGGTGGGTGACGTTGACGCCCTCCGCGTCCGTCACGGCGGATTCCTTGGTGTAGCGCACGCCGTCCTCGATCTCCACTTCCGCCGCCTGTTCTTCGTCGTCGGGAAGCAACGCATTCATCTTCCTGCCGTATCGAACGGCCAACACGCCGAACACGACGCACAGGACAAAAAGAACAGCACAAACAGCCGATAAAACAACAACAGCCGTTTCCATACCGATCAACCCTCCTTTCAAATATTCACAATATCAGGATCTTTATTTCTTTACAGGAAAAAGTAAACGAGCGCGACGATCGCGGCGATCACCGCGGCGCCGATGAGTGCCGCCAACGCCGCCTTGAAGGGCGAAACGGGTGCCTTGCCCTTGGTCCTGCCGTTCCTGCCGTTGACATAGAAGGAGTAGGACTTTTCGCGGTGGCGGTAACTGCCGATGTACATGGGCAGGAGCAGATAGCGGTACCGCACGTTTTCAAACCGCGTGTCAACGTTCAGATAGGAAACCACGTCGTAGCGGTACTGCCCCAGTATCTGCGAACGGAGCATGCCGCGCGCGAGCGCCTTGGCGTCCTCCCAGCACGTCCTGCCGTCCCGCGTGTACAGAAGGGCGGAAAAGCCGTACAAAAAGTCCTCGTTGTACTCCACGCTGTTCGCATAGTCATAGGCAAGCAATGTACGCATGATGTCCTGCGGCACGGCGTCGCCCGCATTGACGGCAATGTCGTCGAAGAAATAGTCGTACCCGCCCGAAACGTGAAAATAGCGGGTATGCTGCACCGTCGTCGTCCTGCCCTTGCTGTCCGTGTGCGTGGTATAATAGTGTTCCCCCAGCTTGCCGTCATAGACGGAATAGGTCGCCGTATCGAAGGTGAAAGCGGGCAGGTACACCCCCTTCATGTTGTCGGCGGTGAAATATTTTTTGAAATCGTTGGGCGCGAAGAGCCGCTTCTTCGCCCATTGCCGCGCCTGTTCCGCCGCCCTCTTCCGCTCCACCGCGAAGGGCAGCAGCGCGTTCGGGCGCATGGCGGAAAATTCGCTCTTCTCCACGACGTTCGGCGATCCGCAGAAGGGACAGACGTGCGCGATCTCGCGGCGGTCCATCACGTCCTCGGCGTTGCAGTTGTTGCAGTGGTAGACGTGCGCCTCCCTCGCCCAGCCGTCGCTGACGAGATCGATGTTGCCGATGTCCAGCTCCCTGCCTTCCCGCGCGAAGATGTCCTGCTCGGTGCCGCAGCTCGGGCATTTGAGTTTGCCTGTGGCGGGATCAAATTGCAGGTTATCCCCGCAGGCGGGACATTTTTGCGTATCCACTGCCGTCCGCTTTTCACCGAACCCCGCATAGGCGCCCTGCGGTGCTTGCTCTTCCCGCGCGGCGGGCGCCGCGCCTGCCGCCGCCGTTTCCTCGGCGTAAGCGACGCCGAACGCCTCGTCGACGGACAATCCGTCCGCCCCGCCGCCGCGGGGACCGAACCCCTCGTCTGCGGACAAAACGCCCGCGTCCTTCCTCTTTCTCTTCCCCCGCATCCGGCTTTACCTCACCTTTTCTCCGCATTCGGGACAGAACTTGGCGCCCGGGGAAAGTTTGGCGCCGCACTTGGGGCACTTGCCCCCGACGGGCGCCCCGCATTCGGGACAGAATTTAGCGTTCGGGGAGAGTTTGGCGCCGCACTTTTGACAGGTTGCCCCCGCCGCTTCCCCGATTTTGGCGCCGCACTTTGCGCAGAATTTGGCGTTTTCGGACACCTGCGCGCCGCACTTGGGGCAGACCTTGCCCGCGCCCTTCGCCGCGGCAGCCGCGCCGCCGTTCATATTGCCCGCCATGGCGTTCATCATGTGCATGCCCATGCCGAGCCCCATGCCCGCGCCCATCGCGCTGCCCGCCATGCCGGGGTTCTTTGCCGCCTCCTTCATGGCGTCCGCCTGTGCGATCTGCGTGTAGACGTCCACGTTGCGGCGCATCATGCCGAGGCGCGCCGTTTCGTCCATCGCCTTTTCGAGTTCGGCGGGCAGGGAAACGTTTTCGAAATTGAAGTCGCACAGTTCCAGCCCGAGTTCGTCGAACCGCTTTTCGAGGCTCTTTTTGACGGTCGCGCTCAGCTCCATGAGGTTGGCTGCCATGTCGACGACCGAAACGCCGCTCTCGCCCATCGCGTCGGAGATCGCCATGACCAGCATGCTGCGGATGTGGTTGGTGATGTCCGCGGTGCGGTAGGTGGAATGCGCGCCCGAAAGTTCGGTCATGAAGACATAGGCGTCCTTCACGCGGAAGGAATAGGTGCCGTACCCGCGCACGCGCACGGGCCCGAAATCGGGGTCGCGGAGCATGATGGGATTGGCGGTGCCCCAGCGCTGCGTGGCGAAGCGGGTGGTATTGACGAAGTAGACCTCCGATTTGAAGGGCGTTTCGAACCCGTACTTCCAGGACAGGAGCGTCGTGAGCACGGGCAGGGAGTCGGTGTTCAGTTTATAATAGCCGGGCGTAAACACGTCCGCCATGCGGCCTTTGTCGCAGAACACGGCGACCTGCCCCTCGCGCACGTTGAGCGCGGAGCCCTTTTCGATGACGTTCTTTTTGGTATCCACCTTATAGACGATGGTGTCGCGCATGTCGCCCGACCATTCGATGACTTTGAGAAACAAACCCATGCCGTACTCCCTCCTTCGGGAAAATGATAATATATTTTTTATTCATTATATTATGTTTTGAGGAATATGTCAAGGGGCAAAAGATATTTTTTTCAAACGGGGTATTGACAATCCCCGCGCGGGCGTATATAATAAAACCATGGAAAAGATCGAAAAAACGCTGAGAACCAAGTTTTTCGCCGCGCTCGTGATGTCCGTGCTTTTTGTCGCCGGCATTCCCCTCATCCCCGTCGGGGCAGTGAACGGCATATATCCCGTGATGATCGTCGGCATCGTTTTCACCGCCGTCGGTTTTTACGGCACGCCCATCCTTTGGACGAGTTACGGCGCGACGCGCAGCCTGCGCCGCGTGGTGTTTGCCGTGGAAAAGGAAAACCTGTATTCCGTACAGGAGATCGCCTCGCAGCTCTCCATGAGCGAAAAACAGGTGCGCGGGCTTTTGACCGACTGCTTCCGCAAGGGGTATCTTGAAGGCTACGTCCGCGAGGGCGACGAGATAACGCCCCTCGGAGGCGATAAGCCGGGCGGCAGGACGCGCGCGGCGGTATGCCCCTACTGCGGTGCGAAATTCACCTACCAGGGCAGGAACGCCGTCTGCCCTTACTGCGGCGGCGCGTTCACGCCCGAAAAATAGACAATGCCTTTTACATACAGGGCATGTCCGAAAAAAAATAGACAGCGGAAAGCGCGGGAGCGGCAATTTTTGCCGCTCCCGTTTTTCGGAAGAAAAACATTGCCCGCCGCAGAGCGGCGGGCGGGAACAACCCGCCCGCCCCGCCGCATACAATGCTGTATGCAGACTTTTCCCTATGACAGAGAGGCGGCGCGCGCCTATGCGCGGCGGTGGGCGTTCCGCCGCAATCCGCGCTATTACGACTTTGAAAATATCGGCGGGGATTGCACAAACTTTGCCTCGCAATGTATCTATGCGGGCGCGAAAGTCATGAACTTTACCCCGACGTTCGGCTGGTACTACCGCTCCGTGAACGACCACGCCCCCGCGTGGACGGGCGTGGAGTACCTCTACAATTTTCTCGTCGGCAACGAGGGCGCGGGCCCCTTTGCCGAGGAAAAGCCCCTGCACGCGCTGGAGATCGGCGACGTCGTGCAGCTCGGGCGCGAAACGGGCGATTTTTACCACTCCCCCGTCGTGACGGACGTCGTGCGCGGACAGCTGTTCGTCGCGGCGCACACCTTCGACGCCTACGACCGCCCCCTCGCCTCCTACCGGTTTGAACGGGCGCGCGGCATCCACATCCTCGGCGTACGGAAGGAAGAATAGCCCCGTACCATGCCCGCAATAAAGACTACTTTTGATCCTGCCTGCCTTCCGCCTCTTCGGCACTCTCCAGCATGCGGACGATCTCTTCCAGCTGCCTGCACATTTTTCCGAGAAGGATCTGCGCGCGCAGCCGCTGCTTGGGCGCCAGGGTCCGCCGCGGTTCCCATTGCGGGCAGGGCAGCCCCGACGCCATGCGTTTCCGCTTGGTTTGCTCGCTTATTTTCGGATGCGCGCAATGCCCCTCGTACAAATGCTTGTATTCGCCCGTATGGCACAAAATGTAGTGCGTGTAATAATACATACAATTTTTATCGCAACATTTTTCTTCCGCCATTCTCGTTCTTCTTTTTATTGTATGGCATTGTCCCGTCCGCTCTCCTTTCGGACTAAGTCGTCTATATTAAACATAAAAAGTCATTTGAACAAGCGCTCGCGGATATTGGTATTGCCATCCCCCCTTTTGACCCTATACCCTCTCTTCATAAGCCTGTTCAAAATATTATATTATACAAATTGTACAATGTCAAGAAATTTATGTACAAATTGTACTATAATATTTTCATGAAAGAAAGATTAAAACAACTCAGGAAAGAAAAGGGGTTGACGCTAAAACAAGTAAGCGCCGCACTTGGACTGACCCCCAGCGCATACGCTCATTATGAACAAGGAATACGCGAACCGTCCATAGCCGTCTTAAAAAAAATTTGCATTTTTTTTGATGTGTCCGCCGATTATCTCATAGGCTTGACCGATTTTTATTAAACGCCGGAGAAATTTCGAAACAAAGAAAACGCCCGCGGCAGCCGTTTGGCTACCACGGGCGGCGTTGTATTCGCGATAAAACTTATTCCGCGCCGTATTGTTTGCGGTAGGCGTACATGGCCGCAAGGTGTTCTTTACCACATAATACTACTAATTTTTAGTATTGTCAACTAATTTTTAGTCGTTTGTTGTAAAATGAACGTATGGAATACGAATTTAAGAAAAAATTGAAGGAACTGCGCAGAGAAAATCATCTGACGCAAAAACAACTTGCGGACCTGCTCGACAAATCACGGACCGGAATTGCAAATTGGGAACAGGGCCTGGCGGAGCCGAGCCTTAACGATATACGAAAACTCTGTAAAATTTTTGATGTTTCTGCCGACATTCTTCTGGGATTAGAGGAATGAACCGCTTATCCCCGGATGCTCCATACCATTTTCTAAAACAATGAAAAACGCCCGCGGCTGCCGTTTGGCTGCCGCGGGCGGCGTTGTATTCGCAATAAAACTTATTCCGCGCCGTACTGTTTGCGGTAGGCATACATGGCTGCAAGGTGTTCTTTGCCGTCAATGACGCCCTCTTCGATGGCGGCGATGATGTCCGCCATGGTGACGATGGAGTACACCCTGACGCCGAACTCCTTATACGCCTGCTGCACGGCGGACAGATCGCTGTCCAAGCCCTTCTCCATGCGGTCGACGGAGATGACCATGCCCGCGATCTCCACGTTCGCCGCCCCTTTGAGTTTGGGCAGCATTTCACGCAGAGCTTTGCCGCTGGTCATGACGTCCTCGATGAGGATGACCTTTTCGCCGTCCGTGAGCTGTTTGCCGACAAACATGCCCCCTTCGCCGTGATCCTTGACCTCCTTGCGGTCGAAGCAGTAATTGAGGTCGACGCCGTGCTTTTCGGCGAGCGCGACGGCGGTGGCAACGGCGAGCGGGATGCCCTTGTAGGCGGGCCCGACGAGGGTTTCGCCCTGCAAGCCGTTTTCGACGATGCAGCGCGCGTAATACGCACCGAGTTTGGCAAGCTGACTGCCCGTCTTATAGTTGCCCGTATTGATGAAGTAGGGGGCTTTTCTGCCGCTCTTCAGGGTGAACTCCCCGAAGCGCAGCACGCCGTTTTCCACCATGAATCTGATGAATTCCTGTTTGTAGGTCATTTGTATTTTTCTCCTTTTCGGTTTTTACGCAACGTTATAAACAAGGCTGCGCCTTGCGCAACATAGGATTTTCAAGGAACGCTGTTCCTTGAAGGGGGTTTATTAAGGGGCAACGCCCTTAATGACTTGTGGACTTTGAAAGCAAGACTAAACCTTGCGTTTTTTATCGCCCTTCGGGCGGTTTAGCGCAAGCCTTCGGCTTGCTTTTGAAGGACTGTTTTTTCGGAACTCCGTTCCCGCACCCTTGCCAAAGGTGAGCTACTCGGGAAACGATTGATAATCGTTTCCCGACAGCGCAAGGCAAATCGCATACGCAACGCGATTTACTGACCGAGGGCGAAATTCCATTCGCCCGAGAAGAGCGTCCCTTTGGGAGCCCTTGTTATCGCCCTTCGGGCGATTGACATGGGCGCCCCGCGTCAGTTGAGCGTCAGCGTATCGCGCAGATCGGCAAGCCGTTCCACGCCGTGGCGGTCGCACCAGGCGTTCAGCCCTTCGATGATCTTCGGCATCGCCATGGCGTCCGTAAAATTCGCCGTTCCGACCTGCACCGCCGTCGCCCCCGCCATGATGAATTCCAACGCGTCCTCCGCGCAGGTGATGCCGCCCATGCCCACGACGGGCAGGGAAACGGCATGCGCAACTTCGTATACCATGCGCACGGCAATCGGCTTGACCCCCGCGCCCGATACGCCGCCCGTGTTGTTGGCGAGTACGGGACGACGGCGCTCGATGTCCACCGCCATGCCCGTCAGCGTGTTGATGAGGGACAGACAGTCCGCGCCCCCCTCTTCCGCCGCGCGGGCGTTGACCGCAATGCTCTCCACATTGGGGGATAATTTCACCATGAGCGGCGTCCTTTTGAGCGCGCCTTTGGAAAGGCGGGTCACCTCTTTGACGTTTTCGGGGCGGATGCCGAGAGCCATGCCCCCGCAGCGGACATTGGGGCAGGAGATGTTCAGCTCCACCATGTCCACCAGCCCGTCCAGGCGGGCGCATATCTTTTCGTAATCTTCCAGCGTGCTGCCGGCGACGTTGGCGATGACCGCGATGCCCTTGCCTTGCAGCCACGCGAGGTCATGTTCGATGAAACTCTCCACGCCGGGATTCTGCAGCCCCACGGCGTTCAGAATGACCCCGCGGCTCTCCGCGATGCGCGGCACGGCGTTGCCGGGGCGGGGCTCCAGAGTCAGCCCCTTGGTAGACAGCCCGCCCAGCACGGAAATGTCGTAGATCTCGTCAAATTCCCTGCCGAAACCCACCGTGCCCGACGCCCCGATGACGGGGTTTTTTAAGTTTATGCCGCATAACGAAACCGATAGATCTGCCATGTCAATTCTCCTTTTCCCTTGCCGCCAGCATGAGTTCGATGAGACGGTTGTGCGCTTGTTCCACGTCGGCGACGTATTCGTACTTTTTCTCTCCGTGCGCCGTCTGCAAAATGAGCGTACCCCAGCGGGCGTGCGCTCCGTAGCCGTTGCCTGCCCTGCGGCAGACGACGTTTTTCAAGTCGCGGAGCGGGCAAATTCCGTCGGGCAGGATCAGATTGTCACCCTCCCGCACGACGACGTTTTCGGGCGCGCGGTAAATGCGGACGCAGACGCTCATGCAAAGGGCAAATGCGAACAAGACCAACAAAATGCAGGGGACGAGCACCGCCACAAGGGCGTCGATGCCGCCGAAGGCGATGCAGAACCCGAGCACGATGCCGATGATCGCCAGCACGAAAACGGCGCAGCCGAGATACAGCCCAAAGAGAAATTTTTTCGTCCGCGCGATGACCTCCCTCATAAGATAACTTCCTCAATGTTAAACACGGGTCCGTCCTTGCAGACGCGGGCATGGGCGCCATCCGTCTTGTTGCAAACGCACACGAGGCACGCCCCGATGCCGCAGCCCATGCGCTCTTCCAGGGACACATAGCAGGGAATGCCCGTGCCCTGCATGACTTCTTTGAGCGCGCGGAGCATGGGGACGGGGCCGCAGGAGAGCACAACGTCGGGTTTGACCCTGTCCATGTCCGTGGCGAACGCCTGCACGGCGTTCATCTTTTTGCCGTAACTGCCGTCGTCCGTGACCACGGTGAGCGCCGTCGATTTTTCCAACCCGTCCAGGCAGCAAACGGCGTTTTTATTGCGAAAACCGATGTAGGAATAAATTTCCTTGCCCTTGGGGACATACTCGCGAAGGACGGAGATCATGGGGAAGATGCCCACGCCACCGCCGACCAGAGCGATCTTCTTTTCCTCTTCCCGCACGAAAAACCCGTTGCCGAGGGGCAGAAGGACGCTTACCTTTCCCCCGACGGGCAGGCGGGAGAGCAGGCGGGTGCCCTCGCCCTT
This sequence comes from Clostridia bacterium, assembly GCA_017886575.1. Taxonomy (GTDB): domain Bacteria; phylum Bacillota; class Clostridia; order Christensenellales; family Borkfalkiaceae; genus RGIG4074. Next base: position 21,039 of record JAGHJP010000012.1, on the reverse strand, counting down.
CAGCTGATAACAGACGGTGATATTCTCTCCCTCCGCCTTGCAAATAGCGATGGGACGGCGCAGAAGATGCGCCCCGTCGCCCACGCCGAGGTTGACGAATTGCCCCGCCCTGACGGGCATGGGTGTGCCCGCGGAGAAGGTCATGGAATATACGCCCTCGGCGATGGGAGCGTTTGCAAGCACGGTCGCAAGAACTTCTTTCATGGCGAAAACCCCTCTCTTTACCTGCTCATGGGCCCGATGACCGACGCAAGATCGCGCTGCATGTCGATGCACGCCTGCCGCGCCGCCGCAAAGTACGTGCCGCCCTTCTTTTTATAGGCGCAGAGCACCCCGCGGGAATTGTTGACCACGCCGCCAAGCCCCCGCCCGTCGAAGCAGCGGCGGAGCATTTCGGCATTGCCGCCCTGCGCGCCGTAGCCGGGGATGAGGAAGAACATATGCGGGAACTCGGCGCGGAGGCGCGCCGCCTCTTCGGGATGGGTCGCGCCGACGACCGCACCGACGGAAGAATAGCCGTACTTCCCGACGAGCTCCTTCCCCCACTTTTCGACCAATCCGCCCATATATTCATAGACCGTCCGCCCGTCTTGGAGCAAGAGATTCTGAAACTCCCCGCTCGAGGGATTGGAGGTCTTGACGAGGGCGAAGAGCCCCTTGTCGTTTTGCTTGCAGACGTCCACAAAGGGCTGAATGCCGTCCGTGCCGAGATAGCCGTTGACGGTGAGGAAGTCGACGGCGCAGGTCGCCCTTTCACCGAGAAACGCGGCGGCATAGAAGCCCGCGGTGTTGCCGATGTCGTTGCGCTTGCCGTCGGCGATGACGAAGAGCCCCTTTTGCTTGGCATAGTCTGCCGTGCGCTCGAAGCAGGCGATGCCCGCCGCGCCGTACATTTCATAGCAGGCGATCTGAATTTTGACGGACGGCACGATGTCGCACACGCCGTCGATGATGTTTTTGTTGAACTCGAAGATACGCTCGGCGATCGCGGCGTTGTCCTCCGCCCCTGCGCGCATGTCCTCGGGCAGGTAGTCAAAAATGGTGTCCAGCCCCACGCAGGTAGGGTTCTGCATGGCGACGATCCTGTCGATGAGTTTGTCGATGATCGGCATTTTTTCTCTCCTTTATGTTTTTTTCTCGCAAAGCGGAACGACGTTCCGCAACACGGGATCCCAAAGGGACGAGGTCCCTTTGGCAAGGGTGCGGGAACAGCGTTCCCGCGTAAAAGAGCCTTCCGAAAGCGGCGCGGGCGCCGCGTCCAAATCGCCCGCAGGGCGATACATAACGCAAGGCGGCGCCTTGCTTTGTAAAGTCCAATCATCAAGGGGCTCCGCCCCTTATAAACCCCGCCAAAGGGTCACAAAACCTTTGGAATCCCATGTTATCGCCCTGCGGGCGATGGTCGCGGAACAAAGTTCCGCATGTGGAAGGCTATTTTATGAAGGGCGCTGCCCTTCACCCGTTCAAGAGGCGACGCCTCTTGAAAATCTCATGTTACCGCCCTTGCAATTTTTCCCGTTCAACGCGGGCATGGGGTCAGACTTCACTGCGGTATTTCACCTGTCCGTCTACAATGGTGTATGCCACTTCGCCGCAGAGTTCGTACCCCGCAAACGGCGTGTTTTTGCCCTTAGAACGGAAGGCGGCGGGGTCGACCGTCCATTTTTTATCCAGGTCGGCGAGAGTGATGTCGGCAACGCCCCCCTCTTTGAGTTCGCCCCCTTCCAGTCCCAGGATGCGGGCGGGATTGCGGCTCATTTTGTCGGCGATCTGCGGCAGGGTCAGCACCCCCGTCTTGTAAAGATAAGTGATCGCAAAGCCAAAGGACGTTTCGATGCCGCTGATGCCGAACGCCGCCAGGTCGTACTCCACGTCCTTGTCGTTCTTGTGGTGCGGCGCGTGGTCGGTGACGATGCAGTCGATGGTACCGTCGCGCAGCCCTTCCAAAATCGCCAGGCGGTCCTTGTCCTCGCGGATGGGCGGATTGACCTTGGTGTTCGTCGAGAAACCGCGGATGATGTCGTCCGTCGCCGCATAGTAATGCGGGCAGGTCTCCGCCGTCACCTTGACGCCGTTCGCCTTGGCGGCGCGGATGAGCTGGACGCCGCTGTACGTGGACACATGGCAGATGTGCACGGGCACGTTCAGGCTCTGCGCCAGACAGATGTCCCGCGCGATCATGATGTCCTCCGCCGCGCGCGGAATGCCTTTTAACCCCGTCAGGGTGGAGTTGTACCCCTCGTTGACGACGCCGCCGTCGACGAGAGCCTTGTCCTCGCAGTGGCAGAGGCATACCATGCCAAAGCCGGAGGCATATTCCATGGCGAGGCGCATCAAGCGGGAGTTGACGACCGAAACGCCGTCGTCCGAGAGCGCGACCGCGCCCTGCGCCTTCATTTCGCCGATGTCGGCAAGCTCTGTGCCCTTCTCCCCGCGCGTGATGGCGCCGACGGGGCGGACCTTGCACAGCCCCACCTCTTCGCCGCGGCGGCGGATATAGCCCACGACCGCCTTGTTGTCCGCCACGGGGTCGGTGTTGGGCATGCAGCAGACCTGCGTGAACCCGCCGTGCACCGCCGCTTCGGAGCCGCTTTGGATGTCCTCTTTGTACTCATACCCCGGCTCGCGCAGGTGCACGTGCATGTCGATGAGCCCCGGGAAAGCGTGCAGCCCGCTTGCGTCGATGATCTCCCCCTCTCCGATCTTGGGAATGTTTTGCGCTATTTTGACGATCTTGCCGTCACGGACCAGCATGTCGCCGTCGGCGACGCCGCCCGGAAGGACGATCTTCGCGTTTTTGATCAGCATGATTTTTTATCTCCTTATCGGTGTTATTTTTTTCAGTTTTGCCGGTTGCGGTACTGCGTGATGAGGAAGAGCACCGCCATGCGCACGGCGACGCCGCTCAACACCTGATCCAGGATCAGGCTGGCGTTGTCGTCGATGAGGCTGCCCGTCAGTTCCACGCCGCGGTTGACGGGACCGGGATGCATGATGATCGCCGTCGGCTTGGCAAGCGAGAAAATTTCGCGGTTGACGCCGTAGAAGTGCGCGTACTCGCCGAGAGAGGGAAAATTGCCCGCCTGCTGGCGTTCGAGCTGGATGCGCAGCCCCATGACCACGTCCGCACCCTCCACCGCCTCTTCGCGGCTCTTGCACACCTTTGCGCCCATCCGATCGATTCCCTTGGGAATGAGGGTCTCGGGGGCGTACATCGTGACCTCCGCGCCGAGTTTTTTGAGCCCGAAGAGGTTGGACTTTGCCACGCGGGAGTGGGCGATGTCGCCCAAGATGGCGACCTTTAACCCTTGGATGCGCCCGAAGCGTTCGCGCATGGTGCACATATCGAGGAGGGCCTGCGTGGGGTGCTCGTTCATGCCGTCGCCGCCGTTGATGACGCTGGCATGCACGTGCTCGGCGAGCAGTTTGGGCGCGCCGCCCATGGAGTGGCGCATGATGATGAAGTCGTTCTTCATGGCGTCGAGCGTTTCGCCCGTATCGATGAGCGTTTCGCCCTTTTTGACCGAGGACGTGCTCGCCGAAATGTTGATGCACGTCGCGCCCATGTACTTGCAGGCAAGTTCGAAGGACGTGCGCGTGCGCGTGGAGTTCTCGTAGAAGAGAATGGTAGCCGTCTTGCCCTGCAGGTGGGGCAGTTTTTTGATGCCCTGCCTGAGGAGTTTTTTCATGTTCTCCGCGACGTCGAGGATTTCCGTTATCTCTTCGGCGGAGAGGTCATAGAGACCGAGCAGATCTTTTCGTTTTAACATACTGCCTCCCTGTCACTGTCCGAGTTTGGTGATGTACAGCCTGTCCTCGGGGGCGCCGAGCTCCTCGAAATCGACCTCGATGCGCTCCGCGCGGGACGTGGGGACGTTCTTGCCGACGAAATCGGCGCGGACGGGCACCTCCCGCCCGCCGCGGTCGACGAGCACCAAAAGTTGAATGCCCTTGGGCCGCCCCATGGAGAAGAGCCCCTCGATGGCGGCGCGCACGCTCCGACCCGTGTGCAGGACGTCGTCGCAGAGCACGACCGTCTTGTCCGTCACGTCGAACCCGAAGCGGTTGACCGTCGCGTCGGGCACGAAAAATTCGCTCACCAGATCGTCGCGGTACATGCCGATGTCGATGCCCGCGCAGGGAATATCGATCCTCTCTTGCTGAAAGAGATAGCGGCGCACGCGGTTTGCCACGACCTCGCCGCCGCGCTTGATGCCGACGAGCACGACGTCCCGCATGTCCGAATTGCGCTCCAACACCTCGTGCGACAGGCGGATGACCGTGCGACGGACGGCGTTTTTGTCCATGATTACCGTATTGTTCATAGCCCTTCCTCTCCTTGCGGTATCAAAAAGCCCCGCGTATACGGCGATACGCGGGGCTTTTTCGGGCGCGCTCGGGGCGCCGATCGTTTTTACCCGGGAAAAAAACTTTTTGGTATCTCCGTACCGTGGCGCGGCATCTCCGTACCGCTTTCAAGTTACGGACAGTATACCACGATACGCAGGCTTTGTCAAGCGTTTGACAAAATCTGACAGCGGGAAAAAACGACGGATTCCCCGCGACGCGGCTTTTTGCCCGGACGCCGTCCGCCTACGGGTCCGCTCCGTCGTCCTCTCCCGCTTCGTCCGGCCGCACGGCCGGCATCGTCTCGTGTTCTTCGGTAAATGCCTCGTCGGCACGTTCTTCCGCCCTCTTTTCCTCCGCCATACGGGTAACGATCACATACCCGCCGGCGACCGCGTGCACCGCCAGCACGCTCGCGCCGACCGCCAGCATCACTGCGCCGTACGCCGTGAAGGGCGGCTCGTCCGCCAGCCAAAAACAGCCGAAAAGCACAAGCATGAACGCTGTGAACGAAACCGCGGCACACAGGATCTTCAGGGTATATTCCTGCCATTTTTTCAACCCTTTCCCCGCGGAAAATTTTTCCGCCAAACTATAGTACGCGGAATAAACGGCTTCCAGAAAAATCTGCATCAGAATTTCCATTGCATTCCCCCGGGAACATTTCTGCCCCTGCCGGCAGCGCGCCGTACCTCCCCGCGCCCCATGGTTCACAATATCTTTTTCAGACGGAAACCGAGCTTGTCGCAGGAAGTGAGGTAGTACTTTACCCCGTTCTTCTCGCATTCGGGGGGATAGTAAAAGGAGCCGTGGACGTGCCCGAACACCACCGTCCCGACCCCGTGCTCCTCGAAGAGGCGGGAAAAGAGGGTGTCCTCCTTGCGCGCCGTGAAGGGGGGGTAATGGATCATGGCGATGAGTTCGTCCCCCGCCCGCCTCTCCTTTTCGGCGGCGGCGAAGGCGAGGCGAAAGCGCTCGGCTTCCCGCCGGTAGATCTTTTCGTCCTCCTCTCCGCCGAACTCGTTGCTCTCGGGACAGACCCAGCCGCGCGAACCGACGACGATGTACCGCCCCGCGCGCACGCAGTCGTTTTGCAAAAAGACGAAACTGCCGTCGGGCGCGAGGGCGCGTATCTTGGTGATGCCGTTCCACCAATAATCGTGGTTGCCGCGGATGAAAATTTTGGTCCCCGGCAGCCCCTGCAGGGAGCGCACGTCGTACATGCCGTCTTCGAGTCGCATGCCCCAGCTGATGTCCCCCGCGATGAGCACGGCGTCCTCCGCCTTCACCTTTTCTTTCCAGTCTTTTTTTATCTTTTCGAAGTGCCCTTCCCAGCCCTCGCCGAACACGTTCATGGGTTTGTCGGCGCGGCCCGAAAGGTGCAGATCGGAAACAGCATAGATGTCCATGGGAAAAATTATATCACTTTTTTCCCGCTTTGTAAACGATTTTCGGGGCGGAAAAGGGCGGGGCGCACCGCCCCCGCCCTTCCGAATGCTACGCTTCCCGCACGCTCAGCCGAAATCTCCTGCCGTCCGTCAGGACGGCATACAGACAGCCTTCCTCGCCGCGTGTATAGCGCACGTCCTCCACGATGTCGCATTCCGTCATCAAAAGTTCGCCCAAAGCGTACAGCACCTGCTCCGCAGTCAGTTTTTCCATTTGTCTTTCCTCCGTAATTTTCTTTATATTTTCATATTTCCATTATACCCGCCGCCCTTCGACAAAGTCAAAGGATTTATGCGTCTGTTTTTGTCGTATCGCGTCTACTTTTGTCGAACGGCGGAAAAGACGGAAAAAACCGCCCCGTTTGCTGACGGAAAAAGTGGAAAAAAAGGTCGGAACGCGGCGAAAAAGAGTGAACGCGCCGCGCGGGTCTCCCCGCGCGGCGCGCCCTGCAAAAGAGAACGTATATGCCGTTCAAAAGATATGTACAGCCGATTTTTTACGGCGGATCAGTTGCAGCAATTTTTATTGCCCTGCGGATAGAGCGGCAGTTCGAAGAACCCCGCACACACCTCCTGCGAATACTCCTGGGCGGGCGGGATGGCGCAATAGCCGTAGGTGGGAACGAGCAGCTCCACGGGCATGGAGATCTTGAGGATGACCGTCACGCAGCAGTTGACCGTGAAGGCGCAGCCCTGCGACACGAACGTGCCCTCGGGCGCGACCGCCGAAACGATGGCAGTGACGTTATACGGCATGATGGACGGCGCGGGCACGAAGAGCAGGACGTCGGCGGGAATGGTGATGCTCGCCTTTGCCGTCCCTTCCGTCCCCGCCGCGTCCACATACACGACCTGCAAGGGGATGACGACGTTGCAGGACACACGGGCGCATTGTTTATCCGCCTGGCGGTCAACGTTGAGATTTTCCACCCTGCCCTTGGACGAAGAGGAACGCGCGCTGATAAACGTAAGCGGATAAGTCGGACAGGCGGGCGTGAAGTCCGTCAGGGTGAGCGTATAATTTTCAAGCCGATTCTGCTTGATACAGGCGTCGAATACCCTCTCCGCCTGGATGCACACCTTTTCGGTCAGTCCCGCCACCGGATTGCCGGTCAAAGGGCCGGGGCACTTATCCGATTGGAAATTCGAAAAGAATGACATTTTTTACCTCCGATAGTAATGATTACTCTATACTATGCGGAAAAGCGCTTTTTCGTGCTTGGGGGCAAAAAAACCGCCCGCATTTCACCATGCGGACGGTATTTTTTCGTTCCGGTATCAGAGTTTTTCGGCGATCGCCTGCAAGAACGCCTTGGAATCGAGTTTGACGGGGGGGACGCCCTCGCGGCGGAAGAGCGGAATGAGGTCACCCGTCATTTTGCCGCCCTCGATGGTTTCGACGGTCGCCTTTTCCAACTTGCCCGCGAACGCGGCAAGTTCCTTGTTGCCGTCCAGCTCGCCCCGCTTGCGGAGAGCGCCCGTCCAGGCGAAGATGGTCGCCACCGAGTTGGTGGACGTCGTTTCGCCTTTGAGGTACTTATAGTAGTGCCGCGTGACGGTGCCGTGCGCCGCCTCGTATTCGTAGTTGCCGTCGGGAGAGACGAGCACCGAGCTCATCATGCCGAGGGAACCGTACGCGGTGGCGACCATGTCGCTCATGACGTCGCCGTCGTAATTCTTGCACGCCCACAGAAAGCCCCCCTCGCTGCGGATAACGCGCGCGACCACGTCGTCGATGAGGGTATACATGAACCAGATTCCCGCTTTTTCAAACTTCTCCTTGTATTCTTTCTCGAAGAGATCGTTGAAGATGTCCTTGAAATGGTGGTCATAGATCTTGGAAATGGTGTCCTTGGTCGCAAAGTACATGGGCATCTTCTGTTCGAGGGCGTAATTGAAACAGGAGCGGGCAAAGCTCTCGATGGATTTGTCCGCGTTGTGCACGCCCTGCACGATGCCCGCGCCGCCGGCAAAGTCGTGCACCAGGCGGCGGCGCACCTCTTTGCCGTCCTTATCCTCGATGACGAGGTACGCCTTTTCGCCCGCGGCGACGCGGTCCTCCACCGAGTTATAGATGTCGCCGTAGGCGTGACGGGCAAGGACGATGGGCTTTTTCCAGCCGGGGACGTAGGGCGTGATGCCCTTGCAGAGGATGGGCGCGCGGAACACAGTGCCGTCCAGGATGCGGCGGATGGTGCCGTTCGGGCTCTTCCACATCTGTTTCAGGTGGTATTCCTCCACGCGCTGGGCGTTGGGGGTGATGGTGGCGCACTTGACCGCCACGCCGTATTTCTTGTTCGCCTCCGCCGCTTCCACGGTCACCTTGTCATCCGTCGCGTCGCGGTTGGTAAGACCCAGGTCGTAGTACTCCGTTTTCAGGTCCACGTAGGGCAGGATGAGGATGTCCTTGATCCAACCCCAAAGCACCCTTGTCATTTCGTCGCCGTCCATCTCCACGATGGGGGTCGTCATCTGAATTTTACTCATGATCGTGTTTGTTCCTCCGATAAAAATAAAATCATTTCCGTTTCATTATACCAAAAACGGAAATGATTTACAAGCGTTTGCGCGCGGTTTTTTTGCTCTTCTCCCCCGTCACCGCGCGGAACATTTTTCGGCGTCGATCGCCAGCACGACCATGAGCGCGCGCAGAATATTCTTCTCCGCCGCCTCGATCGTGTAGGTATCGGTCAGACGGAAAAGTTCCTTGCCGATGACGGCGACGGTCTTGCCCCGCCTGTCGGCGATGGTGTAATCCCAGCCGAAAACGTCCCCTTTGACCGTCCAGCCGTTGCAATCGAGGGAATACTTGTGCCCGATGAACGTCAGCTTTTTGCGGACGCGCCCGATGCGGACTTCGCCGCCGCGCCCGTCGGATCCGTACAGCAGAAAGGTCGGCAGCAGTGCGAAAATTTTCTGCCGCACCGTGCCGGCATATTGTCCCGCGGCGTCGAAAATTTTCAGAAGATGCCCCCAGGCAAGCTGCCCCTTAACGGTGTAGCGCACCGCCCCCGTTTCGTCAAAAATATCGTAACTGTCGAACCAGGAAAAGAGCCGTTGTTTGAATAATAGTTTCATAACCGTATTATATCATACCATTTGGCAAAAGACAACCGTTTGGGCAAATTTTTTCGCTCCCTCGGGGCCAACCGTCAGGGCGCGGGCGCCTTGCCCCCGGCGGCGGGCAGGGAGGAGAGCACGCCGGGCAAAGGATAGGCGCGCTTTTGCCGCGCGGCGGAAGCGAGCGCCTCTTCGATGAGCGCGGAGAACAGTTTGCCCGCGGCGGAAAACTTTTCGGTGAAGAGGTAATAGGACAGCGACCCGGGGACGGTGTTCATCTCCGAAAAATAGATCTTATTGCCGCAGACGAGGTAATCCGCCCGTACCATGCCCGAAAAATGCAGTTCTTTATACAGCCTTTCGGTGTATCTCTTTATCTGCGCCGAAACCTCTTCGGGCAGGTCGGCGGGGAACACGTTTTTGCGGGTCTTGCCGCCCGCCAGGTACTTTTCCCGGAAGGACAATATCTCTTCTTTGGACAGCGGCTCTTCGCATTCGGAGACGTAGATCTCCCCGCCCGCGGCATATGCCGCGCAGTTTATGTCCCGCTTGTCGGGCAGGTATTCCTCGACCAACAGCCTTTCGTCGAAGGCAAAGCCGAGCCGCGCGGCGGCGGCAAGTTCCCCTTTGTCCCGCGCCACGCTCACGCCGATGCTCGAACCCAGCCGCGCGGGCTTGACGATGACGGGAAATCCGAGCGCCCCTTCCACGCGCGCCATCTCCCCCGCTTCGTCCCGCAAAAACGTCCCCTCTTCCAGCGCGGTATAGCGCACAAAAGGAATACCCATGCCTGCGATGAGCGGTTTGGAGAGCAATTTATCCATGAACACGCCCGAGAGGGCGGCGTCGGGCGAGGCGAGAGGGATGTCATAGATGCGCATAAGCGCGGAGACCCCGCCCCCTTCCCCCCAGCCGCCGTGGCAGCAATTGAAGGCGCAGTCCACCCGCGCGACGGGTTTGAGCCGCTTGCCGAAGCGGCAGACGGTGTTGCGCACGAAGAGGATCTTGGTGAAGCTTCCCTTGCCTTCGGGCGTGAAGCTCTTGACGTCGAACATGTCGGGCGAGGTGTAAAAGTCCCCCGCCGCGTCGATGTAGACGGGCAGAAGGTCATATTTCTGTCGCTTTAAGACATTGAGGACGAACACCCCCGTCAGGACGGATATTTCGTGCTCGAAGGACGGTCCCCCGAAGAGCACCGCCACGGTCTTGCGGCTTTCGCCCTTTTTATTCTTCTCTTTCCGCATTGCCATGAAAAAAAACACCTCCGCGGGAACAAAATTTTTTGTCTTTCGTTCTGCTTCGGTGTTTCCGGTGTTTTTCATGCGACGGGTCCGCGCCTTGCGCAGCGCAGGATCCCGAAGGGACGCTGTCCCTTCGGCGTGGTGCAAGGGGCGGCGCCCCTTTACGGACCTATGGATCACCCAAGCAAGCCGACAGGCTTGCGCTGCCCGGGTGTCGAGAGGGCGTTACGCCCTTCGCGAGATCAAGGAGCAGCGCTCCTTGCGGGGACAGGGGCGGCGCCCCTATAAATATTGAACTGCATAAGCAAGCCGACAGGCTTGCGCCTTTATCGCCTTCGGCGATAAAGCGCGGAGCGATGCTCCGCTTTTGAAAGGCTTTCTTTATGCGGGAACGCTGTTCCCGCACCCATGTCAAAGGGACATCGTCCCTTTGAAATCCCGTGTTATCGCCCCGCGGGCGGTCAGCAATAAATGTCGGGCAGGTCGTTCAAAAACAGTACGGTGCCGCCCGCGCCGATGAGGGAGGGCAGGGCCGCCTGCGCCGCCTGCAAAGTGGGATAGACGTGCACCTTTTCCTCGTCGCCGCCGCCCGACAGGTAGCCGCTCTTCACCGCGCCGACCAGCGTGTCACCCACCAAGACCACTTCGTCCAGCCCGACGAGGGTCTTGCCGAATTCTTCGTTTTCTTCCGATTGCAGAATGCCCAACTCCACCAGCCCGGGCGTGACGACGATCTTCCGGCCCGAAAAACTTTTCAGGACCTCCACCGCGTCCGCCGCGCCCACGGGGTTGGCGTTATAACTGTCGTCGAGGACGGTGACCGCGCCGTTTTTGATGACTTGCAGGCGGTGGGGCACATAGTCGAGATCCCTGCAGGCCGCCGCGATCTGTTCGCCGCTCACGCCAAGGCGCAGGGCGAGCGCCGCCGCCAGGGCGATGTTCTTCGCCGTGTGCCTGCCCAGAAGTTTTGTCTCGATGCGCACCTCCCCTTCGCCCGTGACCAGCGTGAAAGAAGTGCCGTTTTCGCCCGATGCGACGTCTTTGACGGCGGTTTCGTCCACGCGGACGATCTCCCTGCCGCAGGCGTTTTCTGCCGCCTTTTCGGTGTTTTCGTCCATGCCGACGACGACAAAGCCGTCCGCCGCCGTACCCGCGAAGATCTCGCTCTTGGCGGCGATGACGTTTGCAAGGCTGCCGAAACTCTCGACGTGCTGCGCGCAGATGCCCGTCAGGACCGAATACCGCGGGTGCACGAGTTCGCACAGTTCGGCGATATCCCCCTTGTTCCGCGCGCCCATCTCGGCGATGAACACTTCGCAGGGCTCGCCTTCGTATTCGTTGATACACTTTGCCACACCCATGGGCGTATTGTAGGAAGCAGGCGTTGCGAGAACGGAATATTTTTCCCGCAGCATCGCCGCCAAAATGTGCTTCACCGAGGTCTTGGCAAAACTGCCCGTGATGCCGATGCAGAGCATGCCGCTCTTCTCCAGTTTCTCCTTTGCCCGCGCGACATATTTTTTGTTGTGTGCGCGCTCGAAGGGGCTTGCGATGAGGTTGGCAAGGCAGGCCAGAACGGGCAGGGCAAAGGGAATGACAGCGAGCGGCACATACCGCCACACGCCGAACAGTTCGCTCTCCGCATAGTATGCGATGACGTTGAGCACGGCGACAAGAAGATAGAACACGACGGCGAGCACGAAGAAATAGACGACGGTCAGCCGTTTGAACCGCGGCGTGGGATTGAAGGGCACTTTGAGCGCATATTTTCTATCGACGATGCAAAAAAGTATACAGAAAAAGAGGAAGGGAATGCCCGTGATGCGGAACGCCCATTCCTCGCCGAGGAAGGCAAAGCAGATGCCCAGAAGCCCGGCGGCCAGGAGAAGCATGAGCGCGAGCAGACAGTACTGCTGCAAGAGCATATTCTCCCTGCGGGCGTACCAGGCGAGCATTTTTTTGTTCTTATACCCGCTCTGCTGCAAGATCGCCAGCGGTTTATGCGAGCAGATCGCAAAGAGAAATGCCAGCACGATCGCCGTCCCCGCATATTCCGAAATATAGGGAAGATCCAAAGGTCCCATGGTTGATTCTATACCTCCTCAGCCGGTAAAAATTATATTCGTAAAAAACAACCCTTTTCTGGGGCATGCCCCGTTCCGTTTGCCCGTTCGTGTCCGAAACGGCGCACGGCTCAAAGCTCTAAAAACTCCTCGGTAAGGGCGTTGAACGCCGCCATATCGTCGAGAAAGGCGAAGTGCCCGCAGCCGGGCAGGATCTCCAGTCGGCTGCCTTGTATCGCCGCGCGGTAGACTTCCCCCGCAGAAGGCGGCGTGGTCTTGTCGTTTGCGCCGTACACGAGCAGAACGGGGTTTTTGATGTCCGCCGCGGCGGCGCGCAGATCCTCGTTGACGATCTTTTTATAGCTCTCGCGCATGACGGGCGAAAGCGCGCGGTACTCCGCCGAACCGAAATGCCGTTCGGCATAGGCGGGAAAAAACTTTCTGACCAGGCGGTACGCCTTTACTTTGGCGTGATAGCCGAGCGTCCGCCGCGGCACGATGCCCGCCGCGCCCGTCAGGACCATTTTGCCGAAAAAGCCTTCGTCCGCCGCCGCGATCTTCACCGCCACGCGCGCGCCGAAGGAATGCGCCACGACGTGCGGCCGCGACAGGCCGAGCGAACGGACGACGTCCCGCGTTTCCGCGGCATAATCGTCCACCGCCCAAGGCGAGGCAAGGGGCGGCGCGTCGCCGAACCCCGTGAAGTCGAACGCGGTAACGCGGCAGAATCGGGAAAAATAATTTATCTGCGGTAAAAAACACTCCTTGCGCGCGCCGTACCCGTGCAAAAACAACACGTCCTTGCCCGCGCCGCGCTGTAAAACGCGCCTTTCCGTCGTCTTTATTCCCCCTGTTTGATTTTGCTCTCCACCGTTCCGCACGGCACGGCAACGCCGTGCGCTCATCCTTTTGTCCCACTGTAAGCAAGCCGAAAGGCTTGCGCAACGCGGGATTTTCAAGGGGGTGCTCCCCCCTTGAACGGGGTATAAGGGGCAGAGCCCCTTGATTACCGAACTCTCTAAGCAAGGCATTGCCTTGCGGGTATATCGCCTGCGGCGATATAGTGCGGAACGCTGTTCCGCTTATAAAAGGCTCTTTATGCGGAGGGCGCTGTCCTCCACCCGTTCAAGGGACATTGTCCCTTGAAAATCCCATATCATCGCCCGAACGGACGATGTGCGCGGGCGGTCAGAGCCGCTTGACCATGACAACGGCGTCCTCGCCGTCGGGATAGTAGCGTTTGCGTTCGGAAACGGCCGTAAAGCCCTCGCTTTCATACAGCCCCCGCGCGGGTGCGTTGGACTTGCGGACTTCCAGAAACAACGACTGCATGCCGCGGCGGCGCGCGCCGTTGACGAGACGCCGAAGAATGGTTCTGCCGATACCATGCCCGCGATAAGCGGGGGCAACGGCGATGTTCATGAGGTCGGCGGTATCCACGGCGCACTGCACGCAGCCGTAGGCGACAAGGACGTTTTTTCCGTCCGTCCCCTCCTCTTCGCACAACTCGCCGAAAAACCCCGGCTGCACGAAAGAGCCCGCAAACATCTGATAACTCCAGCTCTCCCCCGCAAAACATTCCTCTTCCAGCGCGGCAACGGAGAGAATGTCCCGATAATTCCAACCGCGGTAGATCATCTATGACTCTCCTCCGCCTGGCTGCGCCTTACATACACCGCCTGCAGCCCTTCGGACGGGACGAAATTCCTTTCGTCCGATCCCTTCCCCTCTATCGCCGCCAAAAGTCCCGCCGCCATGTCTGCTTGCAGGCTGCCTTCAAAGGGCAGCGCGGCATAGCCCGCGATCGTATACCCTTCCGCCTTTGCCAGCGCGGCAGCCTCTTCCCGCGAGAGATAGGCGGGGGGAAAGAGGAGCCCCTTTCCCTCGTCATAGCCCGCGGCATAGTAATACTCGTGCCCCGCGGGAACGAGCGCCAGGGTCTTGGTTCTACCCGTAGTATATGCGACGGCGTCGAAAGAGGTGACGGGCAAGGCGGGGCGGGAAAACGCCGTGCAAAAACCCTTGACCGTGGCGAGGCCGATGCGGATGCCCGTGAACGAGCCCGCGCCGACGACGCAGGAGAAAAAGTTGCAATCGGCAAGCCCCATGCCCGCGTCCTGCAGTGTTTTTTCGACGGTCGGCAACAGCATGACCGAGTGGTTCATGGCACAATCGGGCAAATACGATACTGCCGTCCGCCCGTTCCTGTTCCGCGCGATGACCGTTAAATATCCCGCGGCGGTGTCCGCCGCCAGAAAACCCTTCATCCGATTTTTATCTCCCTTGTATTTTCTCCCGTCTTTTCGATTTGCACACGGATACAGCCCGCGGGCAGCAGCGCGGCGATGTTTTCCGCCCACTCCACGAGGCACACGCCGCCGGCATAGAAATAGTCGGCAAGCCCCATGCCCTCCGCCTGCGCCGCGCTTTCGATGCGGTAGCAGTCGTAGTGATAGAGTTTACACGCCTCTCCGTCGTATTCGTTCATATAGGCATAGGTGGGAGAAGTGACCTCTTCCGTGACGCCCATGCCCAGAGCGACGCCCTTGGCGAACATGGTTTTGCCAGCGCCCAGGTCCCCGTCCAGCAGGACGACGTCCCCCGCTTTCAGCCCCGCGCCGAAGCGGCGCGCCAATTCGATTGTGTCCTCCGCCGAGGCGGAAAAAAATACGGTCATAACCGTATTATATACCTTATGACCGCATTTTGCAAGTTATTTGATTGTGTTTTTCCCGCTTTCAGAATTTCGCGAGAAGGCGGGAGATGCGCTTATACAAAAGCGCCGTCACGAGGGAGGCGATGAAGCACCGCAACAGGTTGAAAGGCACGACGGACAGCCAGAGGTAATAGGTATAGAAATTTTGCTCCGTGATGCCCGCAAAGATGGGACGGATCATGGCGAGGATGGGCTCCCAGCCGCCCATGAGGTTGACGTACCAGGGCACGACGATGAAGCGGTTGGTGAACACCGCGGCGAGCGTGGCGCACAGGCTGCCCGCGGCCATGGCGAGGACGGCGCCCTTGAATGTACGATGATATTTATAGATGAACCCCGCGGGCAGCACGAGGGCAAGCCCGCAGAGAAGGTCGGCAAACTCGCCCGAAAACCCCGTCTGCGACAGGGGCAGTTTGAGAAGTATCTTGACGGCGACGATGGCGGCGCCCCCCCACGGCCCGAGCGCGAAGGTGCCGATGAGGGCGGGGATGTCCGAAAAGTTGAGTTCCAGCCAGGACGGGAAGATGACGGCGAGAGAAATTTTCGGGAAGAGATAGAGCACATACGCCAGCGCGGCGAAAATGCCCACTTTGGCGAGATAGCGCGCCGAAAGCGCCCTTTTTGCCGGCGTTTTTTCCGTCTTTTTCCCGTTCTCCGGCTGCCCGTCCTGCGGCTGCGCCGCGGATCGTGTCTCCTGCGGCAAAGTGGTGTTTTGCGTGTCCTTCATGATCAAAAATCTCCTTTTTGTTTTTTTGAATTGAAGTTCTTTGACCGTGAAAAACGCCCCTCGCAAAAAGAGGGGCGCGGAAAAATTCCACGTTTGAAAAAAATCTTTTTCCATCCGGACTATACCGTCGGTACGGGAATCGCACCCGTTCGGGCCTTGCGGCTTTTTTGCCGCGCGGCTTCGCAGACTCTACTGCCGGTGGGGAATTGCACCCCGCCCCAAAGAATTTCAATTTGCCTATATTATATAACCCGTCTCCCGCTTTGTCAAGCGTTTGCAGGATAAATTTTCCGCCTTTCCAGCCGCCCACCGCCAGCGGGTCAGACCTTCGTGGATCTTCGGTCATCCTCTATCCGCTCGGCGATCGCCTCCACCGTATGCGCCATGGTGCGCAAAACGAGTTCCAACGCCACCTCTTCCCCTTCGTCTCCGCTCTCCGAGCGCTGCCAATCCTTACAGCCCGTATCGGCGGGATGCCTGACGGCGGCTTCCCGCCGCGCGCACACACATTCCCCGCAATCCGCAAAATGATAGAGCCCGTTGACCCTGACGTAATGCCGTAAAAAATTTTTGCAGTTTTTACAGATTTTTTCCTCGTTCATGACAATAGAACCTCCGCGTTTTTTTCAAAACCCCTTCGTTTACGGATGACCGCAAATGCAATGCAAAAAAATTACCTATACTGAATTTACGGTTATCCGTAAACAAAAGGCAGGTAAAGGACATGAGAGTGAAAGATGCGGTTGCGGGACGGGTGAAAGAATTGTGCCGGCAGAGAAACCTGACCGTGCACGGACTGTGCATGAAGACGGGCGTTGCCAATTCCACGCTGACCGATATGGTCAAGGCGCGCAACGACTCCGTGCAGATAAAATTCATCTATGCGATCTGCGCGGGGCTGGACATTTCCCTGCAAGAATTTTTCGATTCCCCGTACTTCGACAAAGACGCGCTGACCGATTGACCGTCCTCCGCGGTATAATTATCATAACATATTTTTTCCCGTTTGTCTATGATTTACGGCCGTCCGCAAACATTTCCGCCGAAGGGGCGGGACGCCGTTCGGCGCCCCGCCCCTGTCTGCAAAAGAAAAAGGTAAAAAGAGAGAATTTTTATGTTTCCGCCCTTTCGGCCGAAAACGGAGAAAACCGGTTAAAAATGCGCCGCGTCCTCCTTTTTTGTCCCCGGCGCGGCGGTATACAGCTCGAACTCCGCGTCGAGGTCGAACTCCTCCGCCGAGTCGAAGGCGGCGAGTTTGGACACGGACACCTCGTAGGCGGTCATGGTCTTTACCTCCGTTTCGGAGAGCCGCTTCTGGTACTCACGGGACTGTATCCTGCCCGACAGGGCGATCTTATCGCCCACGTTGAGCCCGCGCACGAAGCGGGCGTTGCGCCCCCAGGCGATGCACGGGATATAGTCCGACTTGTTATAGGCGCGGTTGACGGCGACGAGCAGGTCGGCGATCTCGCGGTTGAAAGGGGTGGTGCGGTAGACGGGCGGCTTACAGATATAGCCGCTCAGAACGATGCTGTTGGGGTTGCGGGAAGGCGCCTCGGCAAGGAGTTCGCGCACGAACACGGTGAGCATGAGGCGGGACTTGCCGTTTTCCAGCTTGTTGTAACTGCGGAACTGTCCCAACGCGCAGATGACGGAACCCTGCTGCAAGCTGCCCGCGGCGATGAGCCGTTCGGAGATGGTGACGGGCAGGACATCCGTCTGCCCCGAGAGGCGGGGGACGCTGACGAAGAATTCGTAAAACCCCTCGCCGTACACCTCGTGGGAAAACGCGGCGTCCGACACGATGCTGCCCATGATGAATACCTTGTTATTTTTTTCCGTGACGTAATTCATAGAAACCTCCCTTGTTTTTTTTATGTTTCTTCGCTCTGCAATTGCCTGCCCGTCGCGTCTATCGTGTAGTTGTCGCGATAGATGAGTTCGCCCACGGTGACGAAAGTGTAGCCCCTGTTTTGCAGGGTGGAGAGCACCATGGGCAGCGCCTCCGCCGTATGCAGCCCGTTGTTGTGGCAGAGGATGACGGACCCCTCGCGCACGTTGTTGACGATGCGCAGGGCGATGTCCGTCGCGCTCAGGTCCTTCCAGTCCAGCGAGTCCACGTCCCACTGTATGGTGTAAAAGCCCATCGCCTTCGCCGTGTCGACGAGCAGGTCGTCGTAGTCGCCGTAGGGCGCGCGGAAGAGATCGACCGGTTTTCCCGTGACGGCGGTGATGGCGGCGGCAGAAGAGGAGAGTTCTCTTTCGATCTCCGCTTCGGTCTGACGGCTCATATACGAATGGGTGGCGGAATGGGTGCCGATCTCCATGCCCGCCTCGTCGATCTTGCGGACGTAATCGGGATATTTTTCCGTCCAGAACTGCACCATGAAGAAGGTGGCTGGCGCGTTTGCGGCTTGCAGCGCGGACAGAATGCCGTCGGTGTGCTCGGTGCCCCAGGCGCAGTCGAAAGTGATGGCGATCTTTTTTTCCGTCCGTCCCACGCTGTAAATGGGCAGGGAGCGCACGGTGCCGCCGAAAAAGACGGCATACGCCCCCGACGTGCGGACGGCGAGCAGGCAGGCGAGAAAGACCGCCGCCGCACCCAGAAGAAAAGCCGCTCTCTTTGCGGAAAACCACACCTTCATGCGGACCACTCCATTATACGGGGAAATTTACCGCCGAAGAGGAAAAGTTTTGTCGGGTCCCCTCTTTTTTTGTCGATTTTCTCTCCCCCCTTCCGGGACGGAAGCGGGGCGGGCGGTATACTTCACTGTATGCCGTAAAAAAGGGGAATATGCAAAAAAACAGCGGAGCGGACCTTATCAAAGGTCCGCTCCGCTGTTTCGAAATTCAAAAATTTTTCAGGAGATTATTGTATGTTCTGTATTCGCTTATCAGTATAAACACCCTGTATAAAGGCTGTACGTCGGTTGTGTGAAAATCGTGCAAAAAAGCGCCGTTCCCGGGGCGTTTTTTTTGTTTTTGATTGGTTTATAAACAGATTTGACATGATTTTATTCTCCAAAAAAATTTGATTTTATGAAAAATTTGTGCTATCCTTGAAAAGGAGGGTGAAGAAATGAAAAAATTTATTGTAACAGAAGTTTTTGCCTTTCTTGTCGCAGGCGTCTTTCTATTCTTTTTGATAAATTCCGTCGGTAATTTTATATATTATTTTTGCGCCGTCGGGAACGTTCAAGACGATTTATCTGAACTATTGACCGGCTACGGAACATACAGCGCGCTCTCGCTCCTCGCCTTTGCCCTCTCGCTTACCGCGGGTATTCTGATCGCGGTCAAAGAGCTGTCTGCACTTTCCCCGGACGGAATTCCGGAAAAGAAAAATATGCTGCTGACCGTCTTTTCTGAACTGTGTCTGTTCCTGGTTTTGGCTCTGTGCGCCTTTTTCGGCTATTCCCATCTGGTAATGCTGACGCAGCCGTCGCTTCTGGACGATTGGATCGAGTTCGCCGCGATGGCCCAAACCATTCTCTACGGCTCGCTTTTCGTCATCTGCAGCGGACTTACCGTAGCGGCGGGGATCTTATCTTTGCACAAATCCCGGACTTTCTTCGGAAAAAGCCCGAAGTCCTGACGAACGCCCTGCGCGATATCGTAAACTTATGACCGCCCCCCTCGGCGCATCCCGTGCCGAGGGGGGCTTTTTACGCGAAAAAACCGCCCGCAGACGGATAGTCTGCGGGCGGCTGTGCCCTTCTTTCTGCTTATTCGAGTTCGAAGGCGCCCGTATAGAGCTGATAATATACGCCCTTCTGCGCGATGAGTTGCTCGTGGTTGCCGCGCTCGATGATGCGGCCGTGGTCGAGCACCATGATGGCGTCGGAGTTCTGAATGGTGGAGAGGCGGTGCGCGATGACGAACACCGTTCTGCCCTTCATGAGGGCGTCCATGCCCTTCTGCACCAACGCCTCGGTGCGGGTGTCAATGGAGCTCGTCGCCTCGTCCAGGATCATGACGGGGGGATCGGCGACCGCCGCCCGCGCGATGGAGAGAAGTTGTCGCTGTCCCTGCGAGAGGTTGGATGCCTCGTGGCGCAGCACGGTATTGTAGCCCTCGGGCAGGCGGGTGATGAAGTCATGCGCGTTGGCGAGTTTCGCCGCGGCGATGCACTCTTCGTCCGTCGCGTCCAGCCTGCCGTAGCGGATATTCTCCATGATCGTGCCCGTGAACAGGTTGGTGTCCTGCAACACGATGCCCATGGAACGCCGCAGGTCGGACTTTCTGATCTTGTTGATGTTGATGCCGTCGTAACGGATCTTGCCGTCGGCGATGTCATAGAAACGGTTCAAAAGGTTGGTGATGGTCGTCTTGCCCGCGCCCGTGGAGCCGACGAAGGCGATCTTCTGCCCCGGTTTTGCATAGATGCTGACGTCGTGCAGGACGATCTTTTCGGGCACATACCCGAAGTCCACGTTGAAGAGCCGGATGTCCCCTTGGAGCGGGGTATAGGTGACCGATCCGTCCGCCCGGTGGGGATGTTTCCACGCCCACTTGCCCGTGCGCTCCGCGCTTTCGGTGATGTTGCCCTGTTCATCCGTCTCGGCGTTGACGAGGGTCACGTAGCCGTTGTCCTCTTCGGGCTTTTCGTCGAGGATCTGGAAGATACGGTCCGCGCCCGCGAGACCCATGACGACCGAGTTGATCTGCATGGACACCTGCCCGATGTTCAGGGAGAACTGACGGGACATGTTGAGGAACATGGCGATGACCGTGGTGGAGATGATGCCCGCCGACCAACCCGTGATGGAGAGGTTGTGCACCTCGAGGTTGACGAGGATGCCCGCGACGATGGCGGTGACGACGAACACGAAGTGCCCGATGTTCATGACGGCGGGCATGAGGATGTTGCCGTAGGTGTTGGCGCGGTCGGAGGCGTCGCACAGTTCGTCGTTGATCTTGTCGAAGCCCTTCTTCGCCTCTTCCTCGTGGCAGAAGACTTTGATGACCTTCTGCCCGCCCATCATCTCTTCGATGAAGCCCTCGGCTTTACCCGTGACCTCCTGCTGACGGACGAACTGCCGTGCGCTGCGGCCGCCGACGAACTTGGCGACGAATGCCATCAGGAGCACGCCCGCGATGACCACGAGCAGCAGCCACAGGCTGTAAATGAACATGTACACGAGCAGGGCGCCCGCCGCGATGATGGAGTAGAATATCTGCGGGATGCTCATGGAGATGAGCTGGCGGAGGGCGTCGGTATCGTTGGTGTAGACGCTCATGATGTCGCCGTGGGTGTGCGTGTCGAAGAAGCGGATGGGCAGGGACTGCATGTGATCGAACATGTCGTTGCGGACGTGCATCAGAAATCCCTGCGTGACGATCGCCATGGTCTGGTTATGGTAGACGGACGCCGCAAGCGCGACGACGTACATTGCCGCCATGGCGACGATGATGAGGACCAGGTTGCCCGAAACTT
>JAGHJP010000011.1 GCA_017886575.1 Clostridia bacterium | reverse complement strand
GGGGTGAACTACTCGAAAACGATCAATGATCGTTTTCGACAGCGCAAGACAAATCGCATACGCAAGGCGATTTGTTTGAGAGAGGGCGAAATTCCATTCGCCCGAGAAAAGCCCTTTGCGGATAATTAACCTTCTAAAAGCGGAGCAACCGCTCCGCACTATCGCCAAAGGCGATAAAAGCGCAAGCCTGTCGGCTTGCTTGCAGAGTTCGGAGAGAAAAGAGTTCGGAGAGAAAGGAGCGCCGCCCCTGACCTCGCAAGGAGCGCTGCTCCTTGACCTCGCGAAGGGCATTCGCCCTCTCGACACCCACGTTGCGCAAGCCTGCCGGCTTGCTTGCAGAGTTCGGAGAGAAAAGAGTTCGGAAAGAAAGGGGCGCCGCCCCTGACCCCGCAAGGAGCGCTGCTCCTTGCCCTCGCGAAGGGCATTCGCCCTCTCGACACCCACGTTGCGCAAGCCTGCCGGCTTGCTTATGAAGTTCGATATTTGTAGGGGTGCCGTCCCTTAAAACTTCCGCTTTGCGCGGCAATAAAAAAAGTCTTCCGCCCTGCCCGTAAAAACAGGACGGAAGACCAAACGAGATGATTATAGTGAATGGTCGGATATTACTTGGCGCAGTTGGCTTTCAGGGTCGCCAGGTTGTCGCGGATCTCCTTGGGAAGCTTGTCGCCGAAGTTGTCGTCGTAGTACTTTTCGATTTCGTCCGCCTCGGCTGCCCAACGGGTCTTGTCCACATAGAGCAGCTTTTCGAGGGTCTCTTCGCTCACGTCCGTGCCCTTGATGTTGATGTCCTTCGCATAGGGCACATAGCCGATCGCCGTTTCCTGCGCGTCGACCTTATCTTCGCAGCGGTCGAGGATCCAGTCGATGACGCGCATGTTTTCGCCGAAGCCCGGCCACATGAAGTCGCCCTTCTCGTCCTGACGGAACCAGTTGACGTTGAAGATCTTGGGCGCCTTGTCGCCGACCTTCTTGCCCATGTCGATCCAGTGCTGGAAGTAGTCCGCGACCGAATAGCCCATGAAGGGTTTCATTGCCATGGGGTCGTGACGGAGCACGCCGACGGCGCGCGTCGCCGCTGCCGGCGTTTCGGACGACATGATGGAGCCGACGAACACGCCGTGGTTCCAATCCCTCGACTGATACACGAGCGGGGTCGTGGTCGCTCTTCTGCCGCCGAACACGATGGCGGAGAGGGGCACGCCCGTCTTGGAATTGAACTCGGGGGAGATGCAGGGGCAGTTCTCCGCGGGAGCGGTGAAGCGGGAGTTGGGGTTGGCGGCGGGGTGTTTGCCGTCCGCGTTCATGGCAGGCGTCCAGGGTTCGCCCGTCCAGTCATACAGGAATTCGGGCGCGTCCTTCGTGAGTTTTTCCCACCACACGGTGTTGTCCGCGGGGTTGTGCGCCACGTTGGTGAAGATGGTGCCCTTCTTGGTGGAAGCGAGCGCGTTGAAGTTGGAGTGCGCGTTGGTGCCGGGCGCGAAGCCGAAGAAGCCGTTTTCGGGGTTCGCCGCCCACAGCCTGCCGGCTTCGCCGACGCGGATCCACGCGATGTCGTCGCCGACGGTCGTGATCTCATATCCCTTCTTTCTGTATTCTTCGGGGGGAATGAGCATGGCGAGATTTGTCTTGCCGCAGGCGGAGGGGAACGCCGCCGCGATGTACTTGGTTTCCTTGTCCTGGGGGCGCTTGCAGCCGAGGATGAGCATGTGCTCCGCCATCCAGCCCTCGTTCTTGCCGAGGTAGGTGGCGATGCGCAGCGCGAAGCACTTTTTGCCGAGCAGCACGTTGCCGCCGTAAGCGGAGTTTACGGAGATGATGGTATTGTCCTCGGGGAAGTGCATGATGTATCTCTTTTCGGGGTCGATGTCGCAGGAGCAGTGGAAGCCCTTGACGAAATTGCCGTCCGCGCCGAGCTGGTCGAAGCACATCTTGCCCACGCGGGTCATGATCATCATGTTCAGAACGACGTAGATGGAGTCGGTGACTTCGACGCCGATCTTCGAGAAAGGAGAACCGACGACGCCCATGGAGTAGGGAATGACGTACATGGTCTTGCCCTTCATCTTGCCCTTGGCGATGCCGTAAGCGAGGTCATACGCCTTTTTGGGATCCATCCACTTGACGATGGAATGGGGCATGGCGTCCTCTTCGTTGCGGCAGCAGATGAACGTTCTGTCCTCCACGCGGGCAACGTCGTTGGGTTTGGTGCGGTGCAGGTAGCAGTCGGGGAGTTTTTCCTGGTTGAGCCGGATGAGCTCGCCGGTGCGGACGGCCTCTTCCTTGAGCGCCGCTCTCTGCTCTTCGCTGCCGTCGATCCAGACGATCTGATCGGGCGTGGCGATTGCCGCGCTCTCTTCGACGAACTGAAGCACCTTCTTGTTGTTGGTCAAAGCAGTCATGATTTGTATGTCTCCTTATAAAACTTTTATTTATTTTTTCTTTTTACCGATATTTTTATGCGGCGGCAAACACATTTTGCCCTTATTGCCGCAGGATAAGTATAGCATAAAATTTCAAAAAAGTAAAACGTTTGAACGCACCCGCGCGGAGAAAAATATGTCCGCCCGTCCCGCCCCTCTTCCCCGAACCCTGCAAGCAAGGCAACGCCTTGCGCAACGCGGGTTTCCGAAGGGTGAGCTACTCGAAAACGATCGATGATCGTTTTCGACAGCGCAAGGCAAATCGCATACGCAACGCGATTTGTTGACCGAGGGCGAAATTCCATTCGCCCGAGAAAATGTCCCTTGAACGGGGTTTACAAGGGGCAGCGCCCCTTGGTTAGCGAACTCTATAAGCAAGCCGAAAGGCTTGCGCCTTTATAGCCCTCGGCGATATAGCGCGGAGCGGTCGCTCCGCTTATGAAAGGCTGTTGATTTGCAAAGGGCTTCGCCCTCTGCACTCCTATTCAAGGGACGCCGTCCCTTGAAAATCCCATGTCATCGCCCTTGGCGATGGCGCGGAGCGTTTCGACAAATGTCGGCGCGGCGGGAGAAAAAAAGACATTCTTTTCGGGCGGGCGGGACGTATAATTTTATAAAAAACAAAAAAAGAGGCTCGCCCCATGAACGGACTCGTCAAAAGAATGTGTATCCTCAAACAACTCAAGACCGGCTTTTCCGCCGACGGCAACCCCTTGAGCGGCGTCGTGCGCGTCGAACGGTACGGCAAACTTTCCGCCGTGCAGCTCTCCCTTATCAATTTCGCGCCCCTCTCCCAGGGCAAGTACGTCTGCGTGCTGTGCGACAAACAGGGCGAACGGCTGATTTTTACCCTGCTGCCCGACAAGACCGACTACCGCACCGAAAACAGCGCCTTCGACCCCGAAAAAGGGTTCTGCGCCCTCGTCTGCTTCGTCAAAACCGACGCCGTGTGCATCGCCGCGGGACAGTACGGCAGCGGCGGATATAACCTGAAACTCCTCTTAAACGGGCTGACCGCCGCGGAAAAGAGGGAAAACGCACAAGAGCCGAAGGGCTTCGACCCGCCGCCCATGCCCGAAAAGGAGATCGTGTTCGTGCGGGGAGAGGGAGAAGGGTTCCCCGTGAAACTTCCCGCGGGAAAAACGCCCGAGCCCGCACCCATGTCCGCCCCGCCGAAATACGATGACGAGGCGGTGAGCGAGGAAAACTATTATGCGGAGGGAGAACATGCAACGGGAGATACTGCCGCGGATACTCAAAATGAAAACGCTTTCGCTGCGGGCGAAACGCCGCCGGCGGACGGGCGTGCGGCTGCAGACGATGGTGCGCCTGAAGACGTACGCCGACCGTTCCGCATTGCAGAGGGACAGACCTACTTCCTGAAGATCAAGGAAGAGCTGGAAGAGCTGTTTGCCGCCGGAGAGCGCACGGACGCTTTGCAGGCCGCGCTGCCGGGGAGCGAATGGGTGCGCGTTGCCGACGCGGGCGGATGCCTGGTGGGCGTGGTGTATGAGGATGCGCTGGTAAAATACATTGCCTACGCCCTGCCCGCGGGCGCGGAACAAACGCCGCCCGCGGAATTGGAAGGGGCGTGTTTCCTGCCCGAAGACCCCCTTTCCCCCGAAAAGGGCGGTTACTTCGTGCTCTTCCAGGACGCAGGCACGGGCGAGGTCGTGCGCGTGAAAAGCGCATAGTCCCCTCTTTACATACTTCTCGTTTCGCCCGTTCAACGCGGACACGGGCGGCATGAAAAGCCCCCTCTTCCGTTCTTCGGAAAAGGGGGCTTTTTTCTCTTCGGTCGCGTTTTATGCGTCCACGTTCAGGTGCAGGCAAAAATCGGCGTCGGCGATCTTGCGGCTCTCCTTTTCGTTCAAAAAATAGATATGCCTGCCGTCCGTGCAATAGATGCCCTCTTTGCCCAAGGCGTAGTCGCACACGCCGCTTTTGAGCACGGTTTCGGCGCCGTCCCTGCCGATGCGCACGAGCTGCCAGCTGCGGGGGATGAAGCCGTAATCTTTTTCCTTGGATCGCCTGTTGCGTTTGAGTTCCCTGTCCACGCGGATGCGGTTGCCCTCCACGAATATTTCGCGCTCCTTCTTTTCCCTGCCCTTGGCGGGATTGGAGCCGCCCTCCTTGCCCGCCACGAGGGACTTGCCCGCGAAGGCGACGACGAAGAACTGCACGAACCCGACGATCGCCTCGACGATGCGCACGGGGATGAGCAAAATTTCCAGGAGCGGGTTGCCTGCACGCTTTTCCTTTGCGGGGCGGCGTACGGCGTACAGATCGCCGCCCCTGTCCCGTTTCGGCTTACAATAGGAATATTTTTCGTCCTCTTTGAGGCATACCATGTCCAGCGTGAGCGGGTCGAGCGCATAGAGAGCGGACGGGGCATAGCCCGCAAATTCTCCCCGCGCGTCCCGCCCCACGCCCGCGGAATCGAAGAGGATCTGCCCGTCCGAAGGGGAAAAGACGGGATTGTCGTCGCGGCTGTCGCCGTCGGTCAGGCCCTGCCTGTCCCCGTCGCGGATGAACTGCGCGATCTGCCGGCAGGCGTCGCCGTTTTTCTGCGTGGATACGAGCATGGTGCCACTCTTTTTATCGAAGGAGAGGGCAAGATATTCCCGGTCGCTGTCGTGCACGACGTGCGCCTCGTCCCCCTTTTCGCGGGAGAAATCCTTATAGTATATCCCCGAACTCTGCCCGACGGTGAAGGAATACGCCACGACGTTTTCGCGATCGGTGAACGTGACGCCGTTGAGATAAGCGGGGGCGTTTTCCCCCTCGTAAGGATCGGAAAAATCGTACTCGCCGCGCAGCACGGCGTTCGTCCCCGATTTTTTCCAGGCATTATTTGCGGCGATGCGGCGGGCGTTCTCTTTGTATTTGGCAATGAACCCGCTCTCCCGTTCGTGCCGCCCCGTTTCGTCCAGCAGGCATATTTTTGTGCCGTCCGTAAAGACTATCTTTTCCATAATCTCTTCTTCCCGATCTTATTTTTTACCTCGCCCCGGCAAGCAAGGCAACGCCTTGCGCTTATATCGCCCCACGAGGCGATAACCCGGGATTTTCAAGGGACGATGTCCCTTGAATGGGAGTGCAGAGGGCGAAGCCCTTTGCGGATAATCAGCCTACCGCAAGCGGAGCACCGCTCCGCGCATATCGCCCATAGGGCGATAAAGGCGCAAGCCTATCGGCTTGCTTATAGCGTTCGGTCATCAAGGGGCGCCGCCCCTTCGACCCCGTTCAAGGGTCACAAACCCCTGAAAATCCCGAGTTGCCGCCTTTGGCGGCGGGCATGGTTTACGCCGCTGGCGAGCCGCGGCGCAAAAACGGTGATATATCCGGATCTTTATTTCTTCTCCCCTTCCGGCGCGGGCGGATCCGCCTTATCCGCCTCCTGCGGGGCGATGATCTTGGGAAGTTTCAGCCCCGCCATTTTATACACGTCGTCGAGGGCGGGAAGGCTCTTCAACAGCCCGGACAGAAAGCCCGCCGTGGCGGTCTTGCCGTCCTTATCCGCACCCGAATCCCAGACGGTGACCTTGTCGATCTTGATGTTTTCGATGGCTTTGATCTGTTCGGCGACGAGCGTTTCGATCTTGTTGGCGATGAGCAGCTGCACAGCCTCTTCCGCCGTGCCCGCCGCCTTGACCAGCGCGTCCATACCGTCCGCCTGGCGGGCGAGGATCTCCTGCTGACCGCGCGCTTCGGCGTCCATTTTGGCAAAGATGGCGTCCGCTTCGCCCTTGGCCTTGCGGCGGACCATTTCGGCTTCGGCCTCCGCCTGGATCTCCACTTTGCGCTTTTCGATCTCGGCGGCGACGATGATGTCCGCCTCGCGGGTCGCCTGTTCCTTGGCGGCACGGGAGATCTCGGCTTCCTTTTCCGCCTGGTAGGACTCTTCGAGCGCTTTTGCCGCCTGCACCTTTTCGGCGGCGACGGCAAGTTTTAAGGCTTCCGCCTCCTTTTCGCGGAGAACTGCCTGCGCCTGCGCGATCTCCGCCTTCGCCTTGTTTTCGCCGGCGACGGCGGCGCTTTCGGCTTCCGCCACGCGGATGCGCTCCTCCATTTTGGCGTTCGCCTGACCGATGGAACCCTTTTTGTCCTCCTCGGCAACGGAAATACGCGCATCGTTGATGGCCTTTGCCGCCGCCTCTTTGCCGAGCGCGATGATGTAGCCCGATTCGTCCGAGATGTCCGTGACGTTGACGTTGATGAGCCGCAGCCCGATCTTTTTGAGCTCGCCCTCGACGTTGCGGGAGATGGCGTCCAGGAACTTGTCGCGGTCGGTGTTGATCTCCTCGATGTTCATGGTGGCGATGACGAGGCGGAGCTGGCCGAAGATGATGTCCTTGGCAAGCTCGGAGACCTGCGCCAGGGAGAGGCCCAGGAGCCGTTCCGCCGCGTTGGGCATGATGTCCGGTTCGGTGGAGATGCCCACGGTGAAGATGGAAGGAACGTCTATGCGGATGTTTTGTTTGGAGAGCGCGCTCTTCAGGTCGACAGAGATGGAGAGCGGGGTCAGGTCCATGTATGTACACTTCTGAAAGAAGGGCCAGACGAACTGCGCGCCGCCGTGCGTGCACTTGGCGCCGCGGGGCGTGCCGTCCGAATTTTTGCCGATGAGCGCGCCCTGTACGACCATGATCTTGTCGGGCGGGCAGATCTTATAGCGGGTGAACAGGGTGAGCACAACGAGCACGACAATGAGCACGACCGCAACGATGACGCCGATGAGTACGCCGTCCATGGGTGCGAGAAGCAGATGCAACATTTTTTTAATTCTCCTTTATCACAATATTTATTTCTGTATCCTCTTCACGACGGCGGTACCGTCGGAAAATTCTTCGATGACGACCTTTTCGTCCACGGAAAGTTTTTCAGGCTCGTCGGTGACGGCGTCCAGCTCCATGAACTGCCCCTGCGCCGTGAGGGTCACTTTGCCCCTGCCCGAGCGGGCGGGCTGAATGGACACATAGACCGTGGCGGTCTTTCCGACGACATTTTCCCTCTGCAGGTTGCCCGACGTCTGCAATTTATACATCCCCTTCATGGCGAAGGCGATGCCGACCATTGCCGCCGCGCCGCTCAAAAAAGCGGGGAACACCGACGCCCACACATAAGCTTCGGGAAAGGTGAGGCTGCACAAGAGCCCCACCCAGCCGCCGAGCGTGAAGAAGGCGACCATGCCCTTGAGCGTGAACACGCTGACCCCCGTGTCGCCGTCGATGCCGCTGTCGGGAAACCCGTCCCCGTCCAGGTCGAAATCGGCGTCCGCCCCGCCCCCGAAGGAGAAGAGCATGAGCACGATGAGCACGACGAGCACCACACTCGCCGCCACGGCGATCCAAAAATATACCTGGCTCCAGACGCTTAAAGATTGCAGCCATTCCCACATACCGTTGTCCTCCTTGCGATATACCTTATTTTACGGGCATGGTAGCCTCGTTTTTTTGTTTTTAACGGACGAATAATATCTCCCTGCCCTTTCTTTGCGCATAGCGCACGGTGGAAGCCGTGCCCCCCTTTTCGCGGTTGCAGTACGCAACGAGGTATGCCGCGCGGTCGACCATGTAGCGGTTGCGCGCGTGCATGCACCCCACGCTGTACCGGGGGGCCAGGACGACCCTTTCGTCGCAGCGGGCGAGGAGTTCCCCGTATTTTTGCTTCTGTCTTTCGTTGAACCGCGCGGGCTGATCGGGACAGGGCACGCACGCTATGACGCGGATGTCCGCGCCGCCGTCGCGCATGCCGCACAGGAGTTCGCACGCCGCTGCGTCGAAACCGAGCGCCATGCCGCAATAAAAGACGTTCACGCCCTTTTTTACGGTCAGAAAATCAAATATTTCCCGCAACTTTCCGGCGGAAAAGTCCGACCCGAGTTGCCGGTGCCCCGTCAGGGCGCAGGCATGGGCGGGGTCTGCCGCAGGATCCTGCGCCTGTGCGTATTCCGTTCTTTCCATTTCCATATCTCTTTTTTCTCTCTCTCCTTACCGGCAGCGATCAGAGCGGATCTTTCCGTTCTCTGCCGTTTCCGCGCGGATAGCGCGCGGGCGTGGGTCGCACTTTTTCGATCACCGCCAGGGTGCGCCCGCCGTACCCTTCGGGCAGGTCATACCCGATGACCTCTTTCACCCTGCCGCCGAGGAGCCGTACGGCGTTTGCGGCATTTTTTATCTCCGTTTCGTCCCCGCCCTTATAGGCGATAAATCTGCCGCCGACGCGCACAAAGGGCAGGCAGTATTCCGAAAGCGTGTTCATCGCCGCCACCGCGCGGGCGCAGGAAATATCGTATTTCCCGCGGTATTTCCCGTCGCGGGCAAGGTCCTCGGCACGGGCATGGATGACCTCTACCCCCTGCAAGCCGAGCGCGGCGCACGCCGCCTGCAAAAATGCGCATTTTTTACCCACGCCGTCCGTGAGCGTGAAGGAGAGGTCGGGCCGCAATATTTTCAGGACGAGGGAAGGAAAACCCGCGCCCGAGCCGACTTCGAGGACCTTTGCATGCGGGGGAAAGAGAAATTCTCCCAGCGCGCTGTCGAGAAAGTGCTTATAGAGCACGGCTTTTTCTTCCGTGATGGCGGTGAGGTTGTATTTTTGATTGTATTCGATGAGCAGGCGGTAAAAGGCGCCGAACGCCTCTTTCTTTTCGTTCGTGATGCGCTCCAGATACGCCGCCGCGCGTTCGGACATATTCATGAATTTCATTATATCATACTTTTTCCGAAAAAACAACCCCTTTTTTCGGACTTGTAATTCTTACCGCATTTTTCGGAAAGAAACACTTGCTTTTTTCGCCGTTTTTGACTATAATGGAATTGAGAAAAATTCGCGGGCCGTCCCCTTCTTTCCTTTCGCAGCGGGAAGGGCGGCTGTGGAAAGTGTGGACGCTGTGTAAACAATGTCGACAACTCTGTGGACAACCTTCTTTTTTCTGCTTTTTTATTTTTCGTTTCCTTTCCGAAAAAACAAAAAAATAAAAAAGTTATCCACCTGTCAACATTTTGTCCACAATTTTATCCACCGGAAAACGGTCATTTGTGCACAATATTCATACGCGGAAAAATAGAATAAAAATATATATTCTTTCCGTTTTTCTACCGGCAAAACTGTAAAAAATAGCAAAAAACCGCTTTTTTCCGCCAGCGGCCGGGGAGTTGCGAACTTATCCACGCGCCTTATTATTACTATTATTACATTTTATAAAATAATAATAGTATTATCTTCAAAAAGAAGGGCCGGAAGAAGAAAAACTCAAAAAAAATCGGACGAAATGTCCGGTCAAAAATAAAAAATAAGGGAGAAAAAAACAATGAAAAAGACTTGGAAAAAGTTGATGGCGGCGGGCGCGCTGGCGCTTGTGTTCGTTTCGGCAGCGGGATTGGCAGCCTGCGGCGGAACGGGGGACGGCAGTTCTTCAAATACTTCTTCAAGCAGTTTTTCGGGCAATTCCGCAAGCAGCGACAATACCGGAGAAGTTCCGGGCGGTGACACGGCCGCGGGGATCTTTTCCGCGCAGATCGACCGCGCCGAAGAAGTATTTGATAATTTTTATCAAAAGAGTTTGCGTACGGGCAGCCTTTTTGCCAAAAACGAAAGTACGGAGACGGTCGTCCGATCCGCCGCCCGCTTGCTCGACGCCGAAACGGACGGAGAAGAGGAATCGCAGGAGAACAGCGTGGAACAACTCCGTGCCCATTTTCGCGAACTGACGGTAACAAACGGCTATACAGGTTCCAGGCTCACGAGTATCAATTCATATATCTGCGATATATATAATTACAGCACGTCTTTGAATAATATTATAGAAGAGTATGGCGATCAGGCTTTCCTTGCGGATATAGCGCTCACCTATGAAGACGTCGATTATACTATTATGCAGAGTGAATACGATCTGAACAACAACGTGACATGGTATACGGAAAGGGCGCATCTGAACAGCGCGACCTATGCGGGAGCTGACGAAGAAACGGGCATGGTGTACATGGTTCAGACCCATAAATCCACTATGTACGGCGACAATGGTACGGCGCGGGTGGAGTATTATTACAACTCGGATGACGACATGGGAGTGACTACCGTCAATTCCTACGAGCAGAACGGAGAAACGACAAGATACGGCTATTACTTTTATGACCTTGCGAACGATTTCGTCTTTTCCATGATACTCAATACGGATATGACGATTCGTTCTATGGAATTACATACGAGCGGTCATACATTGACAAGCTCGAGAATTTCCGATGAGGAAAAACAGGCAATGCTGGAGTATACTTTACAGGAAATGGATCGTATTACGAAAAAAACCGAAGAATTAAAGGAACAGAACAGAGAAACTGCTGTAGCGGAAGGGATAGAAACTCCCGATATAGATGCGACATGCAGTGTAAAATATGACTTTTCCGTTCTGGCAGCCATGTTGGGCGAAAACGGAAAGGCGTAAAAGAAAAAGTATCCGCTGTAAAGCGAAACAAGGAGTATAGTCAAGACATGAAATTCATTTGTGAGGGGCTGGATCTTTCCGAAGCCCTGTTGAAGGTGAGCAAGGCGTGCGCTT
This sequence comes from Clostridia bacterium, assembly GCA_017886575.1. GTDB lineage: Bacteria > Bacillota > Clostridia > Christensenellales > Borkfalkiaceae > RGIG4074. Next base: position 25,088 of record JAGHJP010000011.1, on the reverse strand, counting down.
CCAAGACCACCGTGGCGGTGCTGGAATGTGTGAAAGTCAGCGCGTACAACGACGTTCTGACCCTCTTGGCGAGCGACGGGGAACTGTCCATCGAAAAGAAAATTAAAGCGGACGTTCTGGAAGAGGGGGAAGTTTGCGTGCCCGGCAAGACGTTCACCGACTTCATCAATAAGCTGGTGGGCACGAGCGTCAGCCTGCAGACCAAGGACAGCGGGCTGGAGATAACCTACGGCGAGAACACGACCTCTCTGCAGGTGCTGCCCGCGGACGATTTTCCCGCCATCGACATGAATATAAGCGAGAACAATTTTTCCATCGGGAAAAAGGTGTTTAAGGACGTCATTGCGCGGACGGTGTTCTGCTGCGCGCAGGACGACAGCCGTCCCATTCTGAAGGGATGCCTCTGGGAGATCGAGAACGGCGAACTGGTCGTGACGGCGCTGGACGGCTTCCGCATGGCGGTCGTACAGGAAAAGACGGTTTCTTCGAGCGGGCATCTGCGCATCGTCTGCCCCGCGCGCACCCTGAACGAGATCTCCAAAATGGTGGACGACGAAGGCGAACTGACGGTGTACGTGCAAAACGGCATGATGATGGTGAAGATCGAGAATACCACGGTCATGTCCCGCCTGTACCAGGGCGAATTCATCGATTACAAGGACATCACGCCAACGGCGTTCGAGACGGAAGTGACCGTCCAAAAGAGCGAGCTCTGCGAGAGCCTGGAGCGCGCGGGGATACTCATCCGCGGGGACAAGAACAGCCTGGTGGTGTTCGACATCAAGCCGGGCGGCATCCGCATCACGTCCAATTCGGAGATCGGCAACGTGTTGGAGCACGTGCCCTGCACGCTGCAGGGCAGGGAGCTGCGCATCGCCATGAATTCCAAGTATATCCTGGACAGTGCGAAGGCGGTCAACTCCGAGGAACTGCACATCGGGTTCAACTCCCCCATCGCCCCCTTCGTGCTGACGGCGAAGGAGTCGGACGGAAGTTTGTACCTGATCTTGCCCGTCCGCACGAACAACTGATAAAAAAAAGAAGGTCCTTACGGCGGAAAACTGCCGCAAAAGGGCGCATAAAAAGACAAAAAACCCGTCTTTTGCCGTTTACGGGGTAAAAATGCTTGACGGGAAAAGTTATTTTTTCTATAATATAGCAAAAACGAAAACAGGAGTAAAAAAATGAAGAGAACGTATCAACCCAAAAAGAGAGCGCGCAAAAAAGTGCACGGCTTCAGAAAGAGAATGGCTTCCAACGCGGGAAGGAGAGTTTTGAAGAGAAGGAGAAACAAGGGCAGAGCCAAACTTTCCGCGTAACGGGAAGTTTTTTGCAAGCCGCCTCGGGTGACCAAAGCGGCTTATTTGCTTTGCAAGGTCTCTTTTTGCCCGTATAAGGCGCATGCCGTCTTTCGGGCGGTCTTTCCCCGCATGGCCCATGAATTACGTTCGGATCAAGAAGAATACGGAATTTCAGAAAATTTTTGCGAAGGGCAGGAGAGGTTTTTCCGCCCGCCTGACCTTGCTGTATCTTCCCGCCGAAACGCTGCAGATGGGGATATGCGTGAGCAAAAAGCACGGCAACAGCGTGCGGCGCAACCGTATCAAGCGCATACTGCGCGAGATATTCCGCCTGCACGCGGACGAACTGAAGGAAGGCTATGCCTACGTCTTTTTGCCCAAAGTCGCCGAAGAATATGACTATCACGCCATTGAGCGCGATTTTCTGCGCATACTGGAAAAGCAGAACCTGAAAAAGTCCCCGCCGGAAGGCGGAGAAGAGGCATAAGGATGGGCGCGCTGCGTGCCGTCGCCGCCGCCAACGCCGTATACCTGCGGCGCCTGCGGAGAAAATTTTTTCCGCCCCTGTTGAAAGCCGCATGTATGCACGCCATTATTTTTTACCAGAAATATCTGTCCCTGCATACCTGTCTGTATTACCCCACCTGTTCGCAGTACACGCTGGAGTGTATCAACAATTACGGCGCTTTGGCGGGGATAGCGATGGGCATGTGGCGCATTTTGAGGTGCAACCCCTTTTCCAAGGGCGGCTATGACCCCGTGCCTGAAAAATTCTGGCAGCTGAAATGGCTGATATGACCGAGCCGCAGGTGAAAAAGAGGGATTTTCAAGGGACGATGTCCCTTGAACGGGTGAAGGGCAGAGCCCTTCAAAATCAATAGCCTTCCAAACGCGGAGCAATGCTCCGCTCCCCATCGCCGCAGGCGATAAAAGCGCAAGGCAAAGCCTTGCAGGTAAGTCCGGATAGTAAAGGGGCGCCGCCCCTTGTACCCCGCCAAAGGGACCACGTCCCTTTGGTATCCCATATTGCGCAAGGCGCAGCCTTGCTTGCAAAAGAAAAAACACAGAGAGAATACGGGGAAAAAGAGATAACGGATAAGGAAACAAGTACATGATCACAAATCTTCTCGACGTCAGCTTGCAGCTGTTTGAAGTGAGCGGCGAAATACCTTTGAATTTTCTGGAGGCGTTCATCGGCATCCTCATCGGCGCCGTGGGCATCACGGGCGTGGGCATCATCCTCTACTGCCTCATCCTCAAAGTGGTCGTTTTGCCCCTGGATATCTGGCAGAAGGCGACCATGCGCAAACAGTCCCTGAAGATGGAAAAGATGCGCGGACAGCTTGAAAAGCTGCAGGCACAATACGCCAATACCCCCGAACTGTACCAGAAGAAGATGCAGGAAGTCTATAAGGAGAACAATTTCAATATGTTCGCCTCCTGCATCCCCATGATCGCCTCCCTCGTCATTCTCATCATCGCCTGGCAGTCCCTGACCGGATTCTCCCAACACATGAACCTTTCGCTCTATACGGGCATGGCGCAGGCGTACGACGCCGCCATTTTGCAGCACTGCGAGCTGGATGACCCCGTGCAGTCGGACTTTGCGGAGGACGCAGGATATTATGCGTTCAAGGGAGAGGGAGAAGAACAGTATATCTATTATATCCAGAACAAAACCGATCCTTCGGACATTGAATATAAGATCGATACGCAAAAACTCATGGGTCTGCATGCCGATCTGACGACGGAAGCGGACTGTGAGGAATACGTGAAGGGGCTCGGGCGCACGGCAGCCGCCGCGTATTACGGCGAAAACCGCGACGGGTTCCTCTGGATACAGAATATCTTTTACCCCGACGTCGCCTGGGCGCATCCTCTGCAGAGCTATGACGATTTCTGCAACGCCATCACGCGGGAGATCGAAGTGGAAGTGCGGACCGGCAGCGGGACGGAAACGGAAAGCGTAAGGATCAACGACTTCATCAACGAAAATACCTATAACGAAATAACGTATGATCTGGAAGAGGCGAAGAGCCAACCCAACGGGTATTTTGTATTGGTCGTCCTGACCATTTTAGCAAACGTCGGATCGCAGCTCATCGCCATGCGGTCGCAAAAGGCGCAGCGGGAGTTGCAGACGGCGGACAAGTCGTCGCAGAACATGCAGAAATGGATGATGTTCATCATGCCCGTCCTCTTCTGCGTGTTCGCCTTCATCTATTCGGCGGCGTTCTCGCTCTACCTCATCACGAGCAGTCTGTTTTCCCTCGTCAGCACCCTGGTCGTCAACCGCGTCATTGATTCCGTATTCAAAAAGAAGAACGAGGCGGAAGAGCGGGCGCAGGCGAACTACGGCGGCAGAAAGGCGCTGACCCGCGATTGGGAGCGCAACCGCGCCATCATGGGCAAGGACAACAAAGAGAACAAGGACAAAAAAAACAAACGTCGGTAAGACGGAGATAAGGGAATAAAAAAGAGAGGTTTATCCGCTATGAAGAAAGATTTAGGAGAATTTACAGGCAAGACCGTGGAAGAAGCGCTTGCCGCCGCCGTCGCCGCGACGGGCATCCCCGCCGAAGAATTGCAGCCGGAAGTGCTGGAAAAGGGCAAGGTCACTTTCCTCGGCATCGGGTCGATCAAGGCGCGCATCCGCGTGTTCACGGAGGAGAAAGCTTCCGACGGAGAACGCGCCGTGGCGTTTTTGGAAGGGCTTTTGAAACGCCTCTCCATCGACGCCGTCCCCCGTCTCGTGCGCGAGGACGAGAAGATCGAGATCGACCTCGAAACGGCAGATTCCCACGCCGTCATCGGCAAGAGAGGGTTCATTCTGGACGCTTTGCAGAGCCTGGCGGGCGCGGTGGCGAACACCGGGCGCGAGGACTATAAGCGCGTGGTCGTGGACTGCGAGAATTACCGCGAGAAGCGCGAGGAGACCCTCCGCCGCGTGGCGCAGAAGACGGCAGACAAGGCGGTGCGCCAGGGCCGTAAGATCAGTCTGGAGCCCATGAGCGCCTATGAGCGCCGCGTCATTCATTCCGCGCTGGCGGACAGCACGGAGGTCAAGACGAGCTCCGAAGGGAAGGAGCCCCGCCGTTACGTCGTCGTTATCCCCAACGAGCTCAAACCCTATTACCGCGACAGGCGGCAGGGCGGCAGGAACGACTTCCGCCGCGGGGGCAAGGGCAGCAGCCGCGGCAGTTTCAACCGCGGGGAATACAATCGCGACGACCGTCGCCGCGGCGAAGGCCGCGGGGAGTTCCGCAGAGATTTCAATAAACCCCACCGCCGCTATACCGAAGAGGAAAAGGCCGAACGCAGCCGCGTGAGCGGCGGCACGGGCATGGGCGGCGCGTCGGGTGAACAGCCCGCCTACAAGAAGAGTTCTTCCATGGTGTTCGGCACCTTTCTCGGCAACAGCCGCAAGGACGGGAACAATACCCCGACGGGCGGCAACGGCGAAGAATAAATCTTGCATAGAGCGCCGCAAACGGCATCTATGCCTGCATTGAACGACAAAAAGCGCCCCGTCCTGCAAAATGCAGGGCGGGTTTTTTTACGGCATAAAATTCTTTCTGCCGAAGCAAAGTCCCGCGTTGCGCTACTTGGGTGTCGAAAGGGCAAATGCCCTTCGCGAATTCAAGGAGCAGCGCCCCTTGCGGGGTAAGGGGCGGCGCCCCTTTTAATGACCGAACTTCGCAAGCAAGCCGAACAGGCTTGCGCAATATGGGATTTTCAAGGGGTGCTCTCTCGGGCGAATGGAATTTCGCCCTCGGTCAACAAATCGCTCTGCATATGCGATTTGTCTTGCGCTGTCGAAAACGATTGTCAATCGTTTTCGAGTAGCTCACCCTTGAACGGGGTATAAGGGGCGGAGCCCCTTAAATATCGAACTCTGCAAGCAAGCCGAACAGGCTTGCGCCTTTATCGCCTTCGGCGATATGGCGCGGAGCGACGCTCCGCTTATAAAGGCTGATTATTCGCGGGAACGCTGTTCCCGCACCCATGCCAAAGGGACCGTGTCCCTTTGGAATTCCGTGTTATTGACCTACGGTCGATTTTATATACACCGCGCGTTCCCCTTTTTGCAAAAAATTCCCCTTGCCGCAGACGGCGGCAAGGGGAAGAAAGGAGGTATAGGGGGACGGGCAGAAATCAGCCTGCCGCGCCGCATTTGTTCCAGAGCAGACCCGCCACGGCTTCGGCGATGATCTGGGACATGGTATAGATAACGTTGAGCCTTGTGGAGTTCAGGACGGCATAGTTGAAGAGGGATTTTTCGGCGATTACGCCCAGGACGGAAATGTCTCCGACCTTGCCGAGTTTTTTGTTCGCGCCGCTGCCGGGGCGGAGCGCGGCGTCGGAAATTTTGATGAGCCCGATATCCCCCGCTTCCCCCACCGCCGCGTCGATGGCGATGACCTTGCGGCCGGGGTGCGTGCGGCGGAGAAAGGCGTTGACGTATTTGACTTCTTTTGCCGTGACGGGCGAGGCAAGGCAGCCGTAGATATAACAGGGTATCCCCTCGGTCTTGCTCTTGATGAGCGTGCCCGTGATGGGTCCGAGCGCGTCGCCGATGACGAGGTCGCTGCCGATGCAGAGCACGACGGGCGGCTCTTTTTCGCCCGCCAGCAGGGCGTTGAGCGCCATCAATGCGCCCGTCGGCGCGAGGGAGTTGTATAAATTGAAGGAATATTGCATATTGAAAAAGTCCTTTCTGTCGTCCGAAAAAGTATTCCCCTTTCGCGGGGGAAATATACCGCCGCCGGCATGCTTTTTTTCGTGTTTTATGCCGATCGTTGCCCGCGGAGAAAAACTAGGCCCGTGCGCATTGTCCGCAGGTATGCCCGCGTAAATCGCCCGTCGGGCGATAACGGGAGATTTTCAAGAGGCGTTACCTCTTGAACGGGCGGAGGGCAGCGCCCTCCGAAACAACAGTCTTCAAAAGCGGAGCGTCGCTCCGCGGATCATCGTCCGGGACGATAACATGGGTTTCCAAAGGGGTGCTCCCCCTTTGGTAGGAGTGCAGAGGGCGAAGCCCTTTGCAAAGAAAACAGCCTTCAAAAGCGGAGCGAACGCTCCGCGCACTATCGCCGCAGGCGATAAAGGAGCAAGGCGCATCCTTGCGTATAGAGTTCACAAGTTATAAGGGGTTCTGCCCCTTACAAACTCCGCCAAAGGGACATCGTCCCTTTGGAAAACCAAGTTGCGCAAGGCGCAGCCTTGCTTTGTGAGTTCATTATCAAGGGGCTCCGCCCCACCCTGCCAAAGGGACATTGTCCCTTGAAAATCCCATATTGCGCAAGCCTTTCGGCTTGCTTGCAGCGTTCGGAAGGATCCCCCCCTTCGTGAAAGATCCGCGGCAGAGGCTTGGAGGGATGGAAGAATTTTCCGGATTTGAAATAAATAGTGAAAGGGATGAAAAATTAAAACACTTGACAAACGGCGCAGGATGTGATATCCTTATAAAAAATTCAAAAACGGGAGGTAACCGCATGTTTACAGAAAGCGCGTCTTCTTTCGATTCGGGAAGTGCGGGCGCGGGGTTTATGGAATATCTGCCCCTGATCCTTGACATCGTCCTGATCTTGTTTTTGCTGATCGTCGCCATCGTCGGATGCAAGAAAGGATTTCTCCGCGGATTGGTCGGATTGATCGGAACGATCGTTGCGTTCGTTATTGCCATTCTATGCGCCGCGCCCGTCGCGGAGTTCGTCGAAAATGCTTTTGGCATGACCTCGGGCATCGCGGAAAATCTGGAGGGGTCTTTGAGCGGTATAGATGCGTTCAACGTGCCCATGTCCGACGAGGGACTGACCGCCGCGCTTGCCGAACTCGGGCTGCCGGGATTTTTGACGGATATGATCCTCGACGTCGTGGCGGGGCTGCAGATCGAGGGCTCCCCCACCGTTGCGCAGGTCGTTGCGCCCGCCTTGGCGCAGATGCTGTCCATTGCCATCTGCGGCGTCGTGCTCTTCGTCGTCGCGGCGATCGTGCTGAACCTGTTGGCGGGATTCTTGAGCAAGGTGCTCGATAAGATCCCCGTCGTCGGCGCCATTAACCACATTTTAGGGCTTGCCCTGGGGCTCGTCAAAGGGTTGATCGTCGTCTATATCATTCTCGCCGTTTTTTCCCTGCTCCCCGTTCAGTCCGTGCAGGACACGTTGGCGCAGACCACGGTCATCAATTGGCTGCTCCAGAACAACCTCATTATGCTTGCCGTCGAACAGATATCCGCACTGCAGCCCGTCGTGGAATATGTGCAGGGGTTCATCGGCGGCCTGACGGGAGGCGGCGAAAACACGGAAACCGCCATGGCGGTCATGGCAGGGATGCCACTCTGATTTATCCGCTGTTTGCGGGCATGGGGCGGGGCTTCCCGTCGGTTGCCGTTGAAAGGTCAAAGCAAAAAAGGGAAGGTTTTTGATAACCTTCCTTTTTTATTGCGGAAAACAGCGTGCGGGCTGTCAGCCTGCGTTTTTCGGACATGCCGCCGCTTTCCCGCTCGCTGCACCGCCTTTTTTACATGAAAAAAGCGCCTTGGCCTTCGCCTCAGCGCTCTCTTGATGTTTCATTGCTGATTTATGTTAAATTAAAAGATTAAGTCCCCATGCGGTATCTGCAACGGAATAGCCATTCTTAAAATGCCACTGCGTATCTTCTATTTCTTCATCAAAAATTTTTTTAGCGTCGTCGGGGTATTCGGTCGCTACGGCATACTTCTGTAATTCTTCCCAAACCGCTTTTTTATACTCTTCAAAAGTCATCTTCATTTATTTTTACCTTTATTCTTATAATCGTCTTCTTCGTGTACATCCACGCGCCAACGCGTATCCAAAGGCAGACTGTCTTTTGCGCTCTTTATCGCATCATGAAACTGCTTACTTTGCGTTCTGTGAATTTCCGTATTCTTTGAGCTTGCACTCTTCGCCCGTTCGACCGTTTGGCGGAAGTCGTCGCTGCTGTCGTAGCCTCTGTTCCCCGTGCCGTTCGTGAACTTCCCGTCCTTGGCCCGCGGGTGTTTGCTTTCGTCAAAGTCCGCCATGCCTTCCTCCCTAAAAAGAAAGGCTACTCGTATTGTAGCACATTTTCATGTCCTTGTCAATGACAGCGCCTAAAATTTCACGCTACCATTATACACAGGTAAAAGTGTGTTTCCGCGTGAATGCTTTCGGCTTTTTTGATATTCCGTCATTCTCTCATCAACCGCAGATTTCCGCATTCAAATTTTTGCCGTAAATTTATGCAGGACAGCGCGCTCATCAAAAAATGCAATATATTTCTTAAAAATAAAATATTATTGCATAAACCATAAAAACACCGATAAAAACGACGAAAAATGAACATCGTAATGAGGAAACAGGCTGTATTACAAAACATAAACCGAAAAACGGTATATTTGAAAAATTTTTTTATCGGAGAAGGCGATACATTTCTTTGGAAAAACCATGACAGACGATTGACAAAGGGAGAAAAGGGTGGTATCATAAGAACACAAACAAATGTTTGAGAACGGGAGGCGGACGATGGCAGTCGATGAGCGGAAGGCCGATTCGGCGAACGAGGCGAAGCAGCGGATCTACATGTGTATCGACATGAAGTCCTTTTATGCCTCGGTGGAGTGTGCCGAACGCGGACTGGATCCCTTCGAAACCAATCTCATTGTGGCGGACGAAAGCCGCGGGAGCGGAACCATCTGCCTGGCGGTCACGCCGAAAATGAAATCGCTCGGGGTAAAAAATCGCTGTCGGCTCTTCGAGATCCCGAAAAATGTGCAATATATTGTCGCAAAGCCGCGCATGAAAAAGTACATCGATTATGCCGCGGAAATCTACGGTATTTATCTCGATCACATGGATAAATCGGATATCTATGTATACTCCGTCGACGAGTCCTTTATCGACGCGACCGATTATTTGCGCATTTACAAAAATACGCCGCGGGAGTATGCGCAATTCCTCGTCGATGAGATCGCGCGGCGGATGCATGTGCCCGCCGCTGCGGGCATCGGAACCAATTTATATCTTGCCAAAATCGCTTTGGACATTACGGCGAAGCATGCGCCCGACCGCATCGGGTATCTGGACGAGGCGCTCTTCCGGGAAACGCTGTGGGATCATAGACCCCTTTCCGACTTCTGGGGGATCGCGCACGGGATTTCGGAGCGCCTGGCAGCGAAGGGAATCACGACAATGCGCGGCATTGCCGGGTATTCCGAGGCGTTGTTGTACAAGGAGTTCGGCGTGAATGCCGAACTCCTCATCGACCATGCATACGGGCGGGAAACGTGTACGATGCAGGATATCAAGCATTATAAGAGCAAGTCGAAATCGATTTCGTCGTCGCAGATACTTTTTTCGGATTATACTTTTGAAAAAGCGAAGATCGTCGTTGAAGAGATGGTACGGAGCGGCTGTCTGGAGCTTATGCGGCGGAACGTGACGACCAACCGCATCGCCCTTTATGTCGGCTATTCCAAAGGCGTGCACCCGTCGACGGGCGGGACGCAAAAGATCGCCATTACCACCAATCTGCCGAAACTGCTTTTGCCGTATGTGTTGCGGCTGTACGAGCGGACGACGGTGCGCGGGCTGCCTATACGGAAGCTGACCGTCGGGTTTGAAAGCCTGTCGGAGGGGGCGTATGAGGTGTATGATTTGTTTACCGACCGGACGGCGGTCGATAAGGGCAAACGGCTGGGGCAAGTTATGCTGAATATTCAGAAGAAGTTCGGCAAGTCCGCCATTGTCACCGCAGCGGACTTGCAGGAGGGAGCGACCCTTTTGGACCGGAACAAGCTGATAGGAGGACACAATGCCGATGAATAGAGAGGAACGGGCGAAGCAATTTGCGCCCTTCGAATCCATGCACGGCTTGCGCGAAGCGCTGGCGAAAAAGGAGCGCGAACACGAAATGCAGGAGCGCATCACATTATCGGAAGAGCAGGAAGCCGATATTGCCGCCACGCTTTCCGAATTGAAGGCAGGCGACCTGATAGATATGGTCTGTTTTGTAGACGGATTCTATGTTAAGGTTCGCGGAAAGGTCAGAAAGATCGATTTTTCTTTTCGAATTTTACAAGTGGAGAACGGGAAGGTCCCCTTTTCCGATCTGTTTTCTCTGGAGATTTTCCATAAATGTGATTTTTCAGAAAATTTCTGAAACGCAAGGGAAATTGTGCCGTTTAAGCCGTTATTCTTTGATGGGACGGTGAAACCTAAAAAATCCCGATTTTACCCGGATCAAGCAAAAAAGAGCCTTTTGGGCTCTTTTTTGCTTAAATCGTCTGTTATGTTCGTATAGTTTCATCTCCATAAGTTTGTTTGATCGACTAAATTTTATATCATTTTGTTTCTCATCTTGTGTTTTGTTCGGCTCCGATATAAAAAATATAAGTCGATTCTTACAAAAAAGCGGGCAATTTTTTGTTTTGAGAGACAGGATCGTTGCAGAAAAAACAGTTTGCGCTTAAAATCCATATATTTAGTTATTGACGCAACTGCGCGCCAATATATATAGGTAATTGCGCACGGTATTTTATCTTTCTGATACCGGGAGACAAGCTCGCTTATTCGCCAAAAAGAAGGACACGCAATATTTTATTTCTTTCATTGCTGTTTTTTCTGCTTTGTCTCCGTTGCTTGTTTCCTGTCACGATCGCGACCCGTTGTGAAGGGATCGCTCGGTACAATAAATTTGTTTATGTCCCGAACGGTTCTCTGCCCTATGAATGGTTGCATCGGCAACAAAATTTGGCGGTACATTTATGTGTGTTGTGTTTTTTCATGGAATCATACAGGCAAGCTCTTTGGTTTTCTCGTTTGTGATTTACATAAGAGCTTTATTGAAGCTCTTACCGAACTTTTAAGTCTTGTCGATCCAAATTTTTGTTCCGCTTTCTCATAAAGCTCTTGTTTCACGTGGAACAAGCATATTTTTAGAGAAAAAATAAAAAAACGAACTATAAACTGTTTGATTTTGTTCAAAAAATGATATAGCGCAATAAAAAAAGTCAATATAAATGAGTTTTGGAATAAAATGCACAAAAAATAATCATTTCATAGGGGCCGTTGGTTGCAGATTTTGCCTGAAATTGCCCGTTTTTCGAAACAATCAGTAAAATGGCTTAAATTTTTGCTTTATATTTTTGAAAAAAACGATGGGACGGGTTATCGAAGCAAATATCAAACAAAAGGAACGAAATTCAAATTGCCTTTTATTTGACAAATGCAAAGCGTATCGAGGTATAAATTTCTTTGCCGGTTACGATTATGAACATATAGTTTGCGTAAAATTGCGGTTACAGACCGTTTAGGAAAATTAAAGCTCGCCCGAAGGTCCGATGTTTGTGAAAGTTTCAACAATATTACTTTTCAAACAGAAAAAATGATTGGCGCAGTATGATTTTTGCTCAAAATTGTTCCATGTGAAACGTCCGATAAAATTTTAATTCGTTTTTTGCTTTTCACGTGAAAAACGAGCGCAAACTTAATTTTTATAACGCACTACTCAACAAATCAAGTTGCAAAACAGAATATAAACATTTGTTTATAAAAAAATATAGATTGAACACAAGTTTTGAATTTATCGCTCGTGGTTGAACTCAATACGAGAGATTTTTGTAGAAAAAATGTTAGGGCATATTGAAAAACGTGAATGTATATCTTCAAAGTCAACGGTTTGTTGTGTCGATCCGATCAATTTTGTAAAAAGACGAGACAAAGTTTGTTTTCACCTTTTTTTGCTTGTGTTATGGATATAAATGGTTGGTTTTATGGTGTATAAAAATGGTTTAATCCGTTTCCTTTTTTCTGAAATAAAGAACTCGTCACTTTTTTGCCGATTTTTTCATGCGCCTTCTGTTTATTTTTGGAAGTTTTGATGGTCTTTTCTTATTTTTGTCCGGTTTTTTGTTTTCGGTTCTCTGAAATCGATTTTGAAGATAAATTTTGTAGAATGTTGTCCATGTTTCATGTGAAACATAGGAGCATAATTAAAATTATGCCCGCGCAAATATAATCTGAAAAATTGCTTTAATATATTTTATTGCGTAAAAATATTTGAGACTGCAATATCAGTTTCAAAATAATATTGACAACCTGCGTCTTATTTTTCGAATTTTATTTGGCAACGCGCAGAAAATGATATATAGGGAAACAAAGCACGCATAGTTAAATAAATTATTGCGCTATAACTTTTTTCGTTTATGAATTGCGCCGGTGCAAAACTTAGACAGGCGCCGTTGTTTATTCTTGATAATATCTGTCTTTTTGTCACTTCAAACAAATAAAAGCAAGGGCGCGGAAGAAGGGCGGGTCAAGCGGTCAAATCGAAAGCAAGGCGCACGATCGTTAAAACGAAAAATATCGGATGACGATCAAAGGCGCAGAACGAAATATGTTCCTGCGCATGGGGGCTATATATTTTTTATGCGCGGGCGCAGTGTGTGGCTGTGCAGGGGCACGGACGCCGGTGAATATGGCGCAGTGTGTGGCTGTGCAGGGGCACGGACGCCGGTGAATATGGCGCAGTGTGCGTGAATGTAGTCAGTGTGGTACGGCGTGAAGTGAGACGGGCGAAAATAGAGTGGGCGAGCGATGCAGCGATGCGGACCGTCGGCATGCGGAAAAAATGAGGATAAGGTCGACGATATGCAACGGGGTGGTTCTTGACAAGAGTCAAGAAAAATGATAGTATAACGGAAAAGTATACTTTACGATATTTTCGGTGACCCGACACATTTCAAAAGCGAAAAGCCAAGAATGTGGTGGGAACGCGGACCGTTCCTGAAACGGTGTGTAGACAGCATATATTCCTGCGACGCGCGGGAGCGTCTGAACGGGAAGAGCGTGAAACTCAAAGGAGTCGCAGGTGAGGAACGCCACCGGGCGTCATGCCTGTATTATGACGGGGACAAATTGGTCGCCCGGCAAGCGTTGAACGCGGCATCGCATAATTGCGGCGATACCGGCGCGTGTTGATAAAAAACGGTCAAAAGCGCATAAACTTGTGTCGGTGGTGTATTAGGCAGGAGGTATTATCCGATGACATCAAAAGAAGCAAGAGCATTGACCAAGAAATGGTTGAAGGAAAAAGGGTTCAAACAAATTAAAATTTCCGGTCGTAATAATAATTTTATTCATCCGATGGGTGCATTTAACGTCTATGTGACTTTTTATAAACCATGGTTTGACGATTGTTATAATTATGAGGTTGGTTGTTATTTTGATGAATGTGAATATGGCGGGGTGACAATACGGGTGCAAGATTTACCAAGCAATCCGAATCAGTTTAAGGGGGGGGGAATATCGCAAGGATTTTATTATGGGGAACTGACAGAAGAACAATATCTGCAACTGCTGGATGAAATATTTGATAAATACCTTAAGCCGTATTATGAAAAAGGGGTGGCGTATTTGAAGGAAATACTATTAAACGGAGACCATTTATTTGAAAGAGACGCTTATTGGATAGAAAAAGACGCCCGCAGGAAAATGAATGAGCTTTTCGGATCAAACACCGGGTTCGATTAAATCGTGGCGCAAAAAAACTTTACGGTCGGGAGCATTCCTGCCGGCGTCGGACTTCTACCATGACGGAGAATACAAGAACACAGCGGAAAGAAAACGGCCGGACGGTGGCGTTAATGACGGGCAGAGCCATGGCGGCAACAGCATGCGCATCGGAGGCGCCCGCCTGCGGAGCGTCGTCGGCAACGGTAATGGAAGCGGTCTGGCTCGCCGCCTTCCGGACACACCGCGGGGCCCGGAAGGCGGCGAAAAGGGCAGGGCGAAGGGGACGGCGGCGGCCGGAAAAACGTGTGCGCCGCGCCTGCGGCGGGCGCGCGGGGGAGAGGAAAATTCCCCCGTTTTTCCAAAGGTGAAAGACAGATGAAAAATCAGGAAAAATTGGCATTAGTTTACGCAAAACACTTGAAAAAAGTTGCCGTGTATGGTACAATGAACGGTGTAGAATGTCAATACTGTTAGTATACCGAAAAGGCATCGCGGTATTGCAAGACAGGCGGCGCCGAAACAAACGCGTGCATGCCGCGGGGCGGGCGAGGAAAAGTCCGTTTCCCTTGCGGCAGAGGCGGCGTTTTCACCCGAAAGACCGCGGGCATGCCCCGCGCGAACGGCGCGCCGCAAAAATATTTTTTATCAACGAAAACATGAAGGAGTGTAAACTTGAGTAAGCGTTCTAAAATCATAGTGGCCGTCGTGGTCGTCGCGCTCCTCGCCCTTCTCTGCTGGATCGGCGTGTCCATGTTCTCCAACCGTGCGACGGAGATCAGCTGGAACCGTTTTTGCGAATATGTCATGAACGGCGCGTCGACCGAGGAGGAAGGTACGGACGGCGAAGGTACGGACGGCGAAGGTACGGACGGCAGCCAGACGGGCGGCGCAAGCGGACTGAACGGTTCGGGCGGCGCAAGCGGAGAAGCGGGCACGGAAGAAGAGATCGTCTTTGTCCGCGTCGTCGTGGACGGATATAACTATTATGGCTATCAGGAAGGGGAAAACTCCTATTCCTACTACACCACGGGTCCCAGTCTTCTCAACGACAGGGGCGAACCCGATTCGCTTTTGCGCGAATGGATGGCGATAGACGGGCTGGAGCTCGAATTCGAGGACCCCAACGCGGGATCCATTTGGTCGAGCGTCATCTCCATGCTCGGCATCGTGCTCGTCGCCGTCATCTTCTGGGTGATCATCAGCCAGACGGCGGGGGGCGGCTCCAAAGCCCTCAGCTTTGGCAAGACCAAAGCCAAGATCAGCACCAACATCAAGGTGCGCTTCTCGGACGTCGCGGGCGCGGACGAGGAGAAGGAGGAATTGCAGGAGATCACCGAATTTCTGAAGAACCCGCAGAAGTTCTCCGACCTCGGCGCGCGCATCCCCAAGGGCGTGCTCCTCGTGGGGCCTCCCGGCACGGGTAAAACGCTGTTTGCCAAGGCGGTCGCGGGCGAGGCGGGCGTGCCCTTCTTCTCGGTGTCCGGCTCGGACTTCGTGGAAATGTACGTCGGCGTGGGCGCGTCGCGCGTGCGCGATCTCTTCGACATCGCCAAGCGCAACCAGCCCTGCATCATCTTCATCGACGAGATCGACGCCGTCGGCAGAGAGCGCGGCGCGGGGCTCGGCGGCGGTTCGGACGAACGCGAACAGACTTTGAACCAGATTCTCGTGCAGATGGACGGTTTCGAGTCCAACGAGGCGGTCATCGTCATGGCGGCGACCAACCGTTCGGATGTGCTCGACCCCGCCCTCATGCGCCCCGGCCGTTTCGACCGCAAGATCATGGTCAACCTGCCCGACGTCAAGGGCAGAGAGGCGATCCTGCGCGTGCATTCCCGCAACAAACCGCTCGCGCCGGACGTCAATTTCAAGACGGTCGCGCGCATGACGAGCGGCTTTTCGGGCGCGGATCTTGAAAACCTTCTCAACGAGGCCGCCATTTTAGCGGCTCGCGAGGGCAAAAAGCTCATCGGCAACCCCGAGCTCTACGAGGGCATCAACAAGGTCATCATGGGCCCGCAGAAGAAGAGCCACGTCGTCACCGAATCGGATAAACGCTGCACGGCGTACCATGAATCGGGCCACGCCATCCTGGCGCAGGTCTGCCCGCAGTGCGACCCCGTGCAGGAGGTCTCCATCATCCCCCGCGGCAACGCGGCGGGCTATACCTTGACCCGCCCCGACACGGACGATCAGGACTATTCCAAGAACAAACTTTCCGACATGATCTGCATGATCCTGGGCGGCCGCGTGGCGGAAGAGCTCGTCATCAAGGACGTGACGACGGGCGCGTCCAACGATTTGCAGAAGGTCTCCAACATCGCCCGCCGCATGGTCACCGAATGGGGCATGTCCGACAAAGTGGGGCTCATTTCCTACGGCGAGGGCAAGCCCGTGTTCATCGGCAGGCAGATCGGCAGCACGCAGGAATACAGCGACGCGACGGCGGCGCTCATCGACGAGGAAGTGCACCGCATCATCTCCGAGGCGCACGAACGCGCGGTGCGCATCCTGACCGACAACCGCGCCGTGCTCGACAACATGGCGCGCGTCCTGGTCGAGCGGGAAACCATCTACCACGAAGAGGTGGTCATGCTCATGAAGGGCGCCTCCGTGCAGGAAGTGCTCTCCGCCATGGATGCCAGCGACAAGAAATCGGACGGCAATCCCTTCGCCCGTTTTGAAAACTCCGTGAAGGAGCGCGCGGAAGGCGAGGAAAAGACCGAAGCGCAGGCGCAGTCCGACCCGTTCGCGTTCTCCTCCTCCGTGGGCGAAAACGCGCCTTCCTCCGAGGATGGGGAAGGGGGCATGTCCGCGGACGGCGGGGAAAAGCCGCAGGGAGAAGATCCTTCGGACGACGGCGATCCGGACGGCGGCGATCCGAACGCCGGCGGAGAATAATACGGTTTTTTCGGGCGCCGCCGCGCGCTGCGCGGGCGGCGGCGCCTTGCTTTATTTATGAATGCTCTGCCCGCACCCCGGACGGGACGGAAGGCGGGCGGCACTTTGCGAGAGAAGAACGAAAGGGGATAAGATCGTATGGGAAAAGTCATATCGTTTTCCAATCAGAAGGGGGGCGTGGGCAAGACCACATCCTGCGTCAATCTGTCGGCGTACTGCGCTGCGGCGGGCAAGAAGGTCCTGTTGGTGGACATCGACCCGCAGGGCAACGCCACGACGGGACTGGGTTTTTCCAAAGCCACCCTCAAAAAATCGGTGTACAACGTGCTCATCGACGACGAGCCCGCCGGGGACAACATCCTCGCCACCAACATCGAAAACCTCTTCATCCTGCCGTCCAACATCGACCTGGCGGGCGCGGAGGTCGAACTCGTCTACAAGCGCGGCCGGGAGCGCGTCTTAAAGGGCGCCCTCGAAGCCGTTAAAGGGGACTACGACTTCATTTTCATCGATTGTCCGCCCTCGCTGGGGCTTCTGACCATCAACGCCCTCGTGGCGACCGATTCGGTCATCATCCCCATTCAAAGCGAATATTACGCCCTGGAAGGGCTCACGCAGCTCATGAACTCCATCTCGCTGGTCAAGCAGTCCCTCAACAAGTCGTTGAAAGTCGAGGGCGTGCTTCTGACCATGTACGACGGGCGTTCGCTCATCTCTCGCCAGATCTCGGCGGAGATACGCAAATACTTCACCAAAAAGGTGTACGAGATCGTCATACCGCGCAATATCCGCCTGGCGGAGGCGCCCTCGCACGGCAAGCCCGTCATGCTGCACGACAGCAAATGTATGGGCGCGCGCGCCTACAAGGCGCTCGCCGAGGAGTTTCTCTCCAAGCAGTGAGCGACATTCACGTTTTACCCCTTTCTTTCGGGCATGCCCTCGTCCTTTGCTCCGTTTGACGGAGAAAGCCGAAGGGAAAAGGACGGCGCTGAAAGCGGGAAAACGGCAGGGACGTTAACGTGCATCGCAGGCGAACAAAAGACTTCGGGAGGTTTGAAAAAATGGCAACGACGATTGGTTTAGGCAGGGGCCTGGCGGCGCTCTTCTCGGACACCGAGGAGGCGTACGAACACGCGCAAAGCGAGGGCGCCCGGGGGGAACAGGGCGGCAAGAACGGCGGGGAAGAACTGCCCCTCGACAAGATCTATCCCAACCCCGACCAGCCCCGCAAGGTGTTCGACCAGAACGCGCTCGGCGAACTGGCGGCGTCCATCCGCGAACACGGGGTCATCATGCCCATCGTCGTCAACCGCGCCGCGGACGGGCGGTATATGATCATCGCGGGCGAACGCCGCTTCCGCGCGGCGAAAATGGCGGGGCTCACGACCATTCCCGCCATCGTCAAGGAGTACACGCCCCGCCAGGTCGAGGAGATCTCCCTCATCGAAAATTTGCAGCGCGAGGACCTCAACCCCATCGAAGCGGCTTCGGCAATGAAGAAACTGATGGAGGAGTACCACCTCACGCAGGAGGACCTCGCCGAGCGCATCGGCAAGTCCCGCCCCGCCATCACCAACACGCTGCGCCTTTTGAGCCTGCCCGAGGAGATCGTCGAGCTGGTGCGGACGGGCAAACTTTCGTCGGGGCACGCCCGCGCGCTCATCACGCTGCCGCAGGACGTCCAGCTGCAGTTCGCCCGCAAGGCGGTCAAGGAGGGCTTCTCCGTCCGCCAGATGGAGAAGATGGTCAAGGACTATATCAACCCGCCCGAAGTTTCACAGAAGAAGAAGGACGAGATGGCGGCGCGCGCGTCGGTGGAGTTCAAAAACCTCATCGAGCGCATGCGCTACAACTTCCGCACCAAGGTTTCCTTCATCGGCTCGGAGAAGAAGGGGAGGATATACATCGATTACTACTCCCGCGACGACCTGGACCGCATTTTCGAGATATTGGACATCATAGAGAGACAAGAATAAGGAATTTTGATTTTTATGCAATTCGAACGCCTGACCGAAGAGAGCATAGCCGCTCTGACGCCCTATTTTTCGGCGCAGACCACGCGCATGAGCACATACTCCGGCGCGTATCAATTCATGTGGAACCGCGACCTTTTTTCGCCCGATTATGCCATAGTCGGGCGTTGTCTTGTATTTAAGGGCGAGCGCGGCGGACAGATATACTTCTTCTATCCCGTTTCCCTGACGGGGGACGTCGGCGAAGAGCTGGACGCCATCGCGGAGATCGAAAAGTACTGCCGCGCGCATTACTACAAACTGCACTTTCTGAACGTCCCCGAGGACCGGCTGTGCACGCTCTGCCGCCGCTACACCTCGGGCATGCACGTCGAAAACGTGCGCACCTGGGACGATTATCTGTACAACGCCGGGGACTTCAAGACCTTTGCGGGCAAAAAGTTCAGCGGCCAGCGCAACCATGTCAATAAATTTTACCGCGCCTATCCCGCCGCCGTATTCAAAAAGTTTGAGCCCGGCGACGAGGAGAAGATCCTGGCGTTTCTGGACGAGTTCCAAAGGACGCAGTTCTTCAAGCAGGACGAAGTGGCGACGCGCGAGATGGACATGGTCAAAAAGCTCGTGCCCAATTTCACGCGCTTCAACCAGCGCTGCGGCTACATGGAGATCGACGGGAAAATCGTATCGGTGGCGGCGGGCGAAGTCTGCGGCGACACCCTGATGGAGCACGTCGAAAAGGCGCTCCGCGAGTACGAGGGCGTCTATCCCGCCACGGCGCAGGCGTTCGCGCGCATGTTTGCGGTCGACGGGGTGAATTACATCAACCGCGAGGACGACGCGGGCGACCTGGGCCTGCGCAAATCCAAGTTGCAGTACAACCCCTGCGCCATGGTCCGCAAGTACTCTCTGGAAGTGGACAAACCCTTGAAGCGCGTGGAAACGCCGCCCACGCTCCGCACCGAGCGGCTGCGCATCGCAAAAATCGGCGAGCGGGATAAAGAGACATACCATGCCCTGGCTTCCGACGTGGAACGCAACCGTTGGTGGGGGTACGATTACCGCGAAGACTGGGAGGGCGAAGGAACACCCGACGCCGATTATTTTCTGCACATCGTCCGCCGCGACTTCCGCCTGCGCAACGAAATGGCACTCGGGATATTCCTGGACAATGCGCTCATCGGCGAGGCGGTGCTCCACAATTTCAGTTATACGGGCGACGCCGAAGTGGGCGCGCGCCTTCTGGCGGCATACGAGGGCCACGGCTACGCGCGGGAAGCGCTCCGCGCGCTCAGCGACTACGCCCTCTCCGTGCTGGCGGTGGAGCGCGTGCAGGCAAAGTGCTATAAGGAAAACGCGCGCTCGCGCGCGATGCTCGAAGGCGCGGGCATGCGTTTCTGCGGCGAGGATGAAACTTTCTACTACTTCTACCGCACCGCCGCCATGTGACGCCGCCGTCGCCGCAGGCGACAACCCGGGATTTCAAAGGGGCTGTGACCCTTTGACGGGTGAAGGGCAGCGCCCTTCAAAATAAACAGCCCCACAAAAGCGGAGCGAACGCTCCGCGCAATCGCCCATAGGGCGATAACTTAGGTTTCCAAAGGGGTGCTCCCCCTTTGGTAGGAGTGCAGAGGGCGAAGCCCTTTGCGAATAAGTAGCCCACAAAAGCGGAGCGAATGCTCCGCGCAATCGCCCATAGGGCGATAACTTAGGTTTCCAAAGGGGTGCTCCCCCTTTGGTAGGAGTGCAGAGGGCGAAGCTCTTTGCGAATAAGTCGCCCACAAAAGCGGAGCGAATGTTCCGCGCAATCGCCCATAGGGCGATAAAGGCGCAAGGCGAAGCCTTACTTTGTGAGTTCATTATCAAGGGGCTCTGCCCCTTGTACCCCGTTCAAGGGACATCGTCCCTTGAAAATCCCATATTGCGCAAGGCATTGCCTTGCTTTCGCGGCTCCGCCGCCTCCCGGGATCCTTTTTCGCCGATCGGAGAATGCCCCGCGGAAACGATTGACGGGGCAGGCGGAATGTAGTATAATAGAAGAGCGGAAAGACGGGAAAATGAGACCAAAAGATAAAATTTCAAGGATGGTGTCAATTCGGAAATGATCACAAATCTCAAGGAAATCAAGCTGTTCACGGGCAACGCGAACAAACCGCTCGCGGAAAAGATCGCCAAAAAACTGGGCGTCCGGCTCGGGGACATGGAACTCAACACCTTCTCCGACGGCGAGATCAACTGCAACATCAAGGAATCCGTCCGCGGCAGGGACGTCTTTCTCATCCAATCCACGGCGCAGCCCGTCAACGACAGCCTCATGGAACTGCTCATCATGATCGACGCCATGCAGCGCGCCAGCGCCGGCCGCGTCACCGCCGTCATGCCCTACTTCGGCTATGCCCGTCAGGACCGCAAGGCGCGCGCCAGAGATCCCATCACCGCCAAACTCGTGGCCAACCTCCTCACGGGGGCGGGCGCGGACCGCGTCCTCACCATGGATCTCCACGCCGACCAGATCCAGGGCTTTTTCGACATTCCCGTGGACAACCTGCACGGTTCGCCCATTTTGATGGACTATTTCGCCGCGAAGGGGGACGTGGAATGCGTCGTTTCCCCCGACGTCGGCTCCGTCAAGCGCGCGCGCAAGGTCGCCGAGACCCTCGGCGTGCCCCTCGCCATCATCGACAAGCGCCGCCCCAAGGCCAACGTCATGGAAGTCATGAGCATCATCGGCGACGTCAAGGACAAAAAGTGCCTCATGATCGACGACATGATCGACACGGCGGGCACCATCTGCCAGGGCGCGCAGGCGCTCAAGGACGCGGGCGCGACGGGCGTCTATGCGGGCTGCACCCACGGCGTGCTCAGCGGCCCCGCCATCGAGCGGCTGGAAAAATCGGTTATCGATCAGGTTGTATTCCTCGATACCATCAACATTCCCGCCGACAAAATGCTCAAAAAGTTCAAGGTGCTCTCCACGGCGGACATCTTCTCCCGCGCCATCGACACCATCTATATGGATAAGCCGATGAGTCGCCTGTACGATTAAAATTTCATCAATAAAAACGCAGCAAGCGGTCGCTCTTACGGGCGGCCGCTTGTTTTTTGATGATTTTTCAAGGGAGATCCATCGACAACCGCCAGAAGGCGAGGGCAAAAATGATGCCGAAGAGGACGGCTACGATCGTCCCGACGATGGCGCCCGTGCCGGCGCTCTTTGCGCGTTGCGGATAGTCATCCTTCCAGACGAGATATAAGATCAATCCGATGAACGGGAAGAAAAAACTCAAAGTTGCAAATCCGGCGTTCGGCTTATCGCGTGGCGCGTAAAGAACGGGTTTTATTTCCCGGATCATGCAGCCGCAGTAGGGGCATATCACGGCTTGCCCCGACACCTCTTTCCCGCAATGAGAACAATACACTTTCGTACCCTCCTTGTTGCGCCCGTTTTCTCTCGTGCGGACGTATTCTTATCAAAATAAGTTATATAGGAATAATTCCTATATATCAAGCATTTTATAGGATAATATCCTATAATTTTTCTCAAAGGAGCGGATGCGGCATGGAACTTGCGAAGCGGGTGGGGGAAAATCTGAAGGCGGCGCGCAGGGCAAAGGGGCTGACCCAGAAGCAACTTGCGGCGGAGTTGGGGAAATATCAGTCCGATTACAGCGAATACGAAACGGGTAAAGTCCGCCTCGATTATGAAAAGATCGTCTATCTTTGCCGCCGTCTGGATATCACGCCCGATGAATTGTTCGGGTTCGATTGAGGAAATGAAGGGAACAGATCGTTCCGCCGTTTTTATGAAGACCAAACGACCGTATCCGCGAAACGGATATGGTCGTTTGATATGTTCACGGAAAAGACGGTTCGTCTGCGGCTTCGCCGCGGCAGCGAGGGAAAAACCACCGCGAACGCGGCGCGTGCGGTCGTGCAGTCGTGCAGGTTGAAAGACACGGTCGGCGGCGCAATTTCCGAAGAATTTACGCCGCCGCGAAACAGATGAAATTTATTTTTCGGATTTTTTGCTCTGTTCTGTCCCAACATTTGACTTTGTTCCAAACAAAATGCCTTTGCGCTTTTGTTTGCATGCGGTCGGGCGGACGCATATGATAGAGCGCAAAGGCAAAAGAGTTTGTTGTTTCAGATCGGGAAAGCGGCGGTTTTCAGGCAACGCCTCCGCCGACCAGCCAGACGATGACGGCAATGGCGGCGACGATCGTTCCCACGGCGAGCAGGAGCGCGCAGAAATTGCCGAGCCTTTCCCCGGGACGGAACAGTCCGACGAGGGCGATAAAGACGAGGGCGATCTGCGCGACGGCGCCGTGCAGGACGCATGCGATGGTCAGCGCGCAGCAGAGGATGATCCCGACGACGGCGGCGATAAAATTAATATCTCCCGTCGACGCGCCTGCCCACAGCCATTGCACGCAGAACGTAAACAGCACGCCGAGAGCGATCGCGGCGGCGTTGATAACGGCGTATAAAGCACGTTTTTTGCCCGAAGCGGCGGTCATATCGAGGATATGCCGAATGACGGAAAAAAAGTGTCTTCCGGTACTCATAGAGCGTCTCCTTTGCGGGACGGCGGGTTCGGTCGGGGCTTTTTGTGTGTCCCGTCTTGTTTTTTTGTTAATTTTATTATATATCGGAAAGCGCGTTTTGTCAATAGGGTTTTCAAAATTCCCCGCCTCGCGCGGGCGCGCGCTTCACATTATTATATATAATATCACAAAGCAAGGCTTCCGTGCAGAGGCAAACGGTCATTCCTTCTCCGTTTCGTCCGGGGTCTTGTTTTCCTCTGCGGGGGCATCGTCCGGTCGGGGCAGCGGGGAGAAGAAGTCTCCGACGGGCGCGGGGGGCGTCTTTTCTTCTTGCCGTTCCTGTAAATGCTTGCACAGGGCGGCAAGCCCGAAGAAGGCGGCGGCTGCCAGGGCGCAGAGGAGCGCCCAGAGGATCCCCGCGTAGATGCCGAGAAAGACGACGGGCAGCACGCAGAGCGCGCTCAAAACGGTGAAGAGGATGCGTAAATTCTTATACATATCGAAAAACCTGCCGAAATTCAAGTTTGATCACGGTAAAATTGTATCATAAAGCCGAGAAAAACACAAGATATTGTGCGCGCAAAAAAAGTAAAAAAAATATGAAAAAATCGTCGAAAAACGTTTGACTTTGCGCGGGGGGATGTGATATGATAAGCAGGCTGTCGCAAGGGGAACGCCCTGTGCACCTGCAAGTGCCGAAAATCGTTTGTCTGAAAAAACGCATAAAAACTTTCAAAAAAGTTTAAAAAAACGTTTGACAAAGGCAAATGAATGTGGTATGATAAACAGGCTGTCGCGAGGAAGGACACATTTGAGCGAAGTAACAACGAAAAAAATTGTGAAAAGTTTGAAAAAAGTCCAGAAAAACAGTTGACAAGAGAAAATAGTTATGCTATAATGTCTCTTGCTCACACCCGTAAGGGCGGCGGCACCGAACTGTCGTTCGGTTCAGGAAGATTAAAAACAGAATAGAAAGAAATGATTTTTATGAGCAAATTATGCAATTAAAAAAGTTTCTGTCAAAATCTTTTGAGAACTAAGTACTCAAAAAACAAGTCAGCAAAGATAACTAATTTTAGTTAGAGCCGTCCGAAAGCAATTTCGGGCTTTAAGCAATTAAACTTAAGAGTTTGATTCTGGCTCAGGATGAACGCTGGCGGCGTGCTTAACACATGCAAGTCGAACGGGCATAGCAATATGTCAGTGGCGGACGGGTGAGTAACGCGTGAGCAATCTGCCCATATCTGGGGAATAGCGGCTGGAAACGGCCGGTAATACCGCATGGCACCATAGAGAGGCATCTCTCAGTGGTTAAAGATTTATCGGATATGGATGAGCTCGCGTCCTATTAGGTAGTTGGTGAGGTAACGGCCCACCAAGCCTGCGATGGGTAGCCGGCCTGAGAGGGTGATCGGCCACATTGGAACTGAGACACGGTCCAAACTCCTACGGGAGGCAGCAGTGGGGAATATTGGGCAATGGAGGAAACTCTGACCCAGCAACGCCGCGTGAATGATGAAGGTCTTCGGATTGTAAAGTTCTTTTCTAAGGGACGAAGAAAGTGACGGTACCTTAGGAATAAGCCTCGGCTAACTACGTGCCAGCAGCCGCGGTAATACGTAGGAGGCAAGCGTTATCCGGAATGACTGGGCGTAAAGGGTGCGTAGGTGGTTTGGCAAGTTGGCGGCGTAACTCCGAGGCTCAACCTCGGAACTACCGCCAAAACTGTTGAACTTGAGTGCAGGAGGGGCAATCGGAATTCCTAGTGTAGCGGTGGAATGCGTAGATATTAGGAGGACCACCAGTGGCGAAGGCGAATTGCTGGACTGTAACTGACACTGAGGCACGAAAGCGTGG
>JAGHJP010000010.1 GCA_017886575.1 Clostridia bacterium | reverse complement strand
TTTTCTCGATCTGCACGCCTGCCGCGAAGAGGAAAAGCGGCTCGCCGCGCTCGTCGCGGCTCTGCCCGCCACGCGGGAGGACGCCGAGCGCACGAAAGCGGCGGAAGGCGCGGCGGAAGAGGCTTTTTCCGAAGCCGACCGCGCCCTGGCGCTCGCCCGCCGGGCGGCGGCGCTCACCAAAGAAAAACTCGCCGAAAAGGGCGCGCTGGAAGCGGAATCCGCTTCCCAACGCAAAGACGTCGCCCTGCTCGAAAAGATGAAGGACCTGGTGAAGGACAACAAATTCATGGAGTTCATCGCCGTGGAATACCTGCAGGAGATCGCCGCGGGCGCCAACAACCTGCTTCTGCACCTCACGAACGGGCGGTATTTCCTCGTATACGACAAAAATTTCGAAGTGGGCGACAACTTCAACGGCGGGGCGCTCAGAGGCGTGCACACGCTCTCGGGCGGGGAAACCTTTCTGGTCTCCCTTTCGCTTGCGCTCTCCCTGAGTTCGGTCATCCACCAACGCTCCATGCGTCCCATCGAATTTTTCTTCCTCGACGAGGGCTTCGGCACCCTCGACGACGAGTTGGTGGACACGGTCATGGACAGTCTGGAAAAGCTCAAAAACGACAATTTCTCCATCGGCATCATCTCGCACGTCGGCGAGCTCAAAAACCGTCTGGAGAACAAGATCACGGTCATCAAGGCGGACGGGGAGCGCGGCTCCTGCATCCGCACCTGTTAAATTTTTTTCATAAGGCGGACTATCAATTTGGCTCAAACGATCCTTACCCCCATTTCACTGTGGAAAGATTTCGACGACTCGCTGGATTTCGAAGCGGAGATCCTCGAAGAGCGGGAAACGGACGGCGTTCTCTTCCGGGAAACGTCCTTTTCGGCACGGCGGACCGAGGCGGGGCGCGTGCGCGTCTACGGCGTGGAAGTGCGTCCCGCCGGCAGCGAAAAACTGCCCGCTCTTCTGCTTCTGAACGAGGCGAACCGCGCCGTCGACCTGCGCCTTGCCGAGCGCTTCGCCCGCCGCGGCTATTGCGTGTTCTGCATGGACTACCGCGGCAAAACGGCGGAGGCGAGCCGCTGCACCGAATATCCCTCCGACATCGATTATGCCAACTTCCTGCGCGCGGACAGGGGCATGTTCCACGCCGACGCGGGCGCGAAAAAGACGCCGTGGTACGAATGGACGGCGGCGGCGGTCTATGCCGTGAAATATCTCCGCTCCCTGCCCCTCGTGTCCTCGGTGGGCGCGTTGGGTATACGGGAAGGGGGGGACGTTGTCTGGAAACTCATGGCGGTCGTGCCGCTCGCCTGCGGCATCTGCGTCAACGCGGCGGGCTGGCTCGCCTACCGCGACGTCGCCAAGTTCGGCGAAGAAACCGTTCTCGACCTCGCGGAGGAAAAGCGGCTCTTCATCGCGGGCATCGATTCGCAGTCCTATGCTCCCTTCGTGCGCTGCCCCGTGCTCATGCTCGTCGCCACGACCGACCTGTATGTGGACGCCGACAAGGCATACGACACCTATGTGCGCGTGAACAAGGAGCAGTTTGCCACCATCGACTTTTCCATGTCGTACGGCGGCGCCATCGACCGCCGGGGGGTGCGCGACGCCGACATGTTCATGGACAAATACCTGAAGGAGCGCGAGATCTTTATCGCCCGACCGCTGAACATCGCTTTTGAAGAGCGCGAGGACGGAACGCTTCGGGCGGCGGTGTCGTCGGACGGCCAGGGCGAGAGCGTGGCGGACGCGGTATATTTTGCCGAGGACAGCCGCGCGGCGCACCACCGGGAATGGATTCGCGCCGAAGGGGCGCAGACGGGGGAGAACGGCAAGAAACTTTTCCCCGTCGACCTCTTCGAGGGGACCGAAACGGTCTTTGCCTTCGCGCGGAGCGAATATTCGAGCGGATTCACCGTCTCCTCCCGCATTATTTTCAAGAAATTGGAGAAGCATTATAAGAATAACGTCCTGCACAGCAACGTCCTGTACGATCCGCACATGGCGGGCGACTTTTTCGAACCCGCCGAGGAGCGGGGTGACGTGCTGGGCGAATGCTTCTCCGCGGACGGCGCGGAAGCCCCCCGCCGCGCGGAGGGGTACGGCAAGATCGCGGGCATGACCTGCCCGCGCGGGTTAAAGACCTACCGCATCGCCCAGCGCCGCTATGCGCCCGAGGAACGCTCCATGCTCCATTTCGGCCTGTTTTCCGAAGAGGACTGCTATGTGGACGTATCCGTGTCCGTGCGCGACGGAGAGGGCCGTCACGAGCTCTACACCGCCACGGTGTTCTGCGCGGGGGGAGGCAAGTGGAAAAATTTTGTCCTGCCCGCCCATAACTTCAAAAACCGCGTGGGCGCGCCGCTCGCCGATTTCTGCAGCTGCCGTTCTCTCCAATTCGTCGAGGAGGAGAAAAAGCCCTTCCTCGTCACCAACATTCTCTGGATCTGATATCGAAAATCATGTTTGCTTTGGGTACCATCATAACAACCAAAAAAAATCACCCCTGCGGGGGCAACACATGGGAGATCGTGCGCGTCGGCGCGGACTATAAGATCCGCTGCCTGCAATGCGGCAGGGTGGTCATGCTGACCCCCGACGAACTCAAAAAACGGGTGCGCAGCGCCCGTCCGCCCGCAGAGAGCGGCGCGGGAGGGGAAAAAGAGTGAAGAAACAGCAGCCCGATCTCACCGAAAGTCCGCTCTATCAGGCGGTGTACGGTTCTCCCCGCGAGCGGCGGCTCGTCCGCGCCTTGAGCATCGCGCTCATTGCGCTGCTCGTCCTCTTCAGTTTCGCGCTCTATTGCCGCGAAACTTTCGTGCGCATCGTCGTCAGCGGCATCTCCATGGAGGACACCCTGCACGACGGCGACGCGCTCTTTGCCGACATGCGCGCCGAACCGCAGCGGGGGGACATCGTGGTGATCGACGTGTCCCAAAGCGAAGACGAGCATTTCTCGGGCGATTACATCATCAAACGGCTCATCGCGCAGGGCGGGGACCGCGTGTATTGCTCCGGAAATACGGTGTATCTCTGTCCCGCGGGGGAAACGGAGTATGCGCCGATAGAGGAGGACTACCTGCGCGCAGGGACGGTCACGTCCGATTTTCTGCCCGTCACGGTGCCCGAGGGCGAAGTGTTCGTCATGGGCGACAACCGCGCGGACAGTTACGACAGCCGCCGCGCGGGCACGTTTGCAAGCGGGGACATCCTGGGCATCATACCCGGCTGGTCATACGCCATCAAGGGCTTTACGACGGCGGTCAACGATTTCTTTTCCTGACCCGTTCCCGCCGCGCACGCCATACGAAAACAAAAACTTTTTACAAAGAGGAGATAAACAATCATGCACGCAGTCGTTACGGTAACGGGCAAGGACAAAAAGGGCATCATCGCCGAAGTCAGCCGCTTTCTCGCGGACAAGAACGCCAACATCGAGGACATCTCGCAGACCATTCTCGGGGAGTATTTCGCCATGATCATGCTCGTGGACATCTCGGGCATCAAGGAGGAACTCTCCGTGCTTGCCAGGGAGTGCGCCGAAATGGGTAAAAAGATCGGCATGGCGATCCACGTCCAGCACGAGGACATCTTCAACGCTATGCACAACATTTAAGGGACGGGGGCTTCGGTTTATGTTCAATCAATTCGACGTTCTCGAAACCATCAACATGGTGGAAAAGGAGCATCTCGACATCCGCACGATCACCATGGGCATTTCTCTGCTGCCTTGCATCCGCGCCACGGCGAAAGAGACGGCGGCGGCGGTGTACGATCTCGTCTGCAAAAAGGCGGAAAACATCGTAAAAACGGCGGAGGACCTCTCGGGGGAATACGGCATCCCCATCGTCAACAAGCGGGTGTCCGTCACGCCCGTCAGCCTCATCGCGGCGGCGTTCCCCGAAGGAGCTCCCCTCATCGGCCGCGCGCTCGACCGCGCCGCGCACACCCTCGGCATCGACTTTTTGGGCGGCTATTCCGCCCTCGTGCACAAGGGCACGGCGGACTACGAGGAGAAGTTCCTCGCCACCATTCCCGAAACGCTGGCTTCCACCGAGCGGCTCTGCTCGTCGGTCAACGTCGGCTCGTCCAAATCGGGCATCAACATGGACGCCGTGCGGCAGATGGGCACGATCGTCAAGGAGACGGCGCGCCTGACCGAAAAGAACGACGGGCTGGGCTGCGCCAAGCTGGTCGTGTTCTGCAACGCGGTCGAGGACAATCCTTTCATGGCGGGCGCCTTCCACGGCGTGGGCGAGGCGGATACCGTCGTCAACGTGGGCGTGTCCGGCCCCGGCGTGGTCGAACATGCGCTGAAAGCCATTCCGGACGCCGACCTGACCGAAGTCGCCGAAACCATCAAGCGCACGGCGTTCAAGATCACCCGCGCGGGGCAGCTTATCGCCAAAGAGGCGTCCAAACGCCTGGGCGCCCGCTTCGGCATCGTCGATCTCTCCCTTGCGCCCACCCCCGCCCGCGGCGACAGCGTGGCGGCGATTCTGGAAGAAATCGGGCTGGAAAGCGTGGGTACGCACGGCACGACCGCCATTTTGGCCATGCTCAACGACGCGGTCAAGAAGGGGGGCGTCATGGCAAGTTCCCGCGTCGGCGGGTTGTCGGGTGAATTCATTCCCGTGTCCGAGGACATCGGCATGATCGAGGCGGCGGAGCGCGGCAAGATCACGCTGGATAAATTGGAGGCGATGACCTGCGTTTGAAGCGTGGGGT
>JAGHJP010000009.1 GCA_017886575.1 Clostridia bacterium | reverse complement strand
TTCTTGATGATCATTTCGGGCGCGCCGAGCTCGATCATCTTTTTCAGTCGCTTGTTGCGTTTTATGACACGCCTGTACAGGTCGTTCAGGGCTGACTTGGCGAACCTGCCGCCGTCGAGCTGCACCATGGGGCGCAGGTCGGGCGGAATGACGGGCAGAACGGTCAGGATCATCCACTCGGGACGGTTGCCGCTCTTGCGGAAGGCTTCCAAGATCTCGATGCGCTTGACCGCCGTCGCGAGTTTCTGCCCGGAGGAGTTGCTCTCGATGATCTCGCGCATTTCCTTGCATTCCTTGTCGAGGTCGACCGCCATCAGAAGTTCGCGGATCGCCTCGGCGCCCATGCCGACTTTCAGCCCGGTCACGCTGCTTTCGCCGTACTGCTCCTCGATCTCGCGGAGCTGCTTGTCGTTGATGACCTGCTTGTAGACCAGCCCGGGCACCTTGCCGGGGTCGAGCACGACGTAGGCGGCAAAATAGATGACCTGTTCGAGCTGCTTGGGCCCCATGCCCAGGATGAGACCGATGCGCGACGGGACGCCGCGGAAGTACCAGATGTGCGAAACGGGCGCCGCCAGGGAGATGTGCCCCATTCTTTCGCGGCGCACTTTGGCGCGGGTGATCTCCACGCCGCACTTCTCGCACTTGATGCCCTTATAACGGACCCTCTTGTACTTGCCGCAGTGGCACTCCCAGTCCTTGATGGGACCGAAGATCTTTTCGCAGAAGAGGCCGTCCCGTTCGGGCTTTTGCGTTCTGTAATTGATGGTCTCGGGCTTGGTGACTTCGCCGTACGACCATTCCCGGATCTTTTCGGGGGACGCTATGCTGATCTGAATAGAGTTAAAATCGTTTAATTCGTACATATTATTTACACTGCCTCCCGTCAGTCGTCCATGCCGTCGTCGTCTTCGTCGCTGAACAGATCGTCGAAGCGGATGTCCTCGTCCACGTCGCTCATATCGTCGTCCGCGTCGAAATCGGAATCGCCGTCGCTCTCCTCCTCGTCCTCGTCGTCTTCAAAGAGCGTGCCGACGTCGTCGTCATCCTCGTCCTCTTCCTCGCCGCCGCCCAGCGTGCCGAGTTCGAAGGGTTCCTCTTCGGACTCGCCCGCCGGTGCGGCGGAACGGGCGGGACGCCTTTCGATCATGGGTTCGTCCTCGTCCTCGAACTCGTGGAGAATGAGCTCGCTGTCGTTCTCCGTCAGCACCCGCACATCCAGCGCCAAAGACTGCAATTCTTTGAGCAGGACCTTGAACGCCTCGGGAATGCCGGGTTCGGAGATGTTGTTGCCCTTGACGATGGATTCGTAGGTCTTGACGCGCCCCACGATGTCATCCGACTTGACCGTCAGGATCTCCTGCAGGATGTGCGCCGCGCCGTATGCTTCCAACGCCCACACTTCCATTTCGCCGAAACGCTGGCCACCGAACTGCGCTTTGCCGCCGAGGGGCTGCTGGGTGATCATGGAGTAAGGGCCGATGGAGCGGGCATGGATCTTGTCGTCCACGAGGTGAATGAGCTTGATCATGTACTGCACGCCGACGGTGACCCTGTTTTCGAACGGTTCGCCCGTCCTGCCGTCGAAGACCTGGAACTTGCCGTCCACTTTGCCTTCGGGGTTGAGAATGTTGTTTTCTTTGAAGAGCTGTTCGATGTCCGCCTCAGTCGCGCCGTCAAAGACGGGAGTCGCGATCTTCCAGCCGAGCTGTTTGCAGACATACCCGAGGTGCACCTCGAGAACCTGTCCGATGTTCATACGGGAAGGAACGCCCAAGGGATTCAAAAGGATCTGCAGCGGCGTGCCGTCCGCGAGGAAGGGCATATCCGCCTGCGGCAGCACGCGGGAAATGACGCCCTTGTTGCCGTGGCGGCCCGCCATTTTGTCGCCGACCTGGATCTTGCGCTTCTGCGCGATATACACGCGGACGACCTTGTTGACGCCCGGCTGCAATTCGTCCTTGTTCTCTCTCGTGAAAATTTTGACGTCCACGATGACGCCGCCTTCGCCGTGCGGCACTTTGAGGGAGGTGTCCCTGACTTCCCGCGCCTTTTCTCCGAAGATGGCGCGCAGGAGCCGCTCTTCGGGCGTGAGTTCGGTCTCGCCCTTGGGGGTGGTCTTGCCGACCAGGATGTCGCCGCCGTGCACTTCCGCGCCGATGCGGATGATGCCGTCCTCGTCGAGATCCTTCAGCGCGTCGTCGCCGACGTTGGGGATGTCGCGGGTGATCTCCTCCGCGCCCAGTTTGGTGTCGCGCGCCTCGGTCTCATACTCCTCGATGTGGATGGAGGTGAACACGTCGTCCTGCACGAGTTTTTCGGAGAGCAGGATGGCGTCCTCGAAGTTGTAGCCTTCCCACTCCATATAGCCGACGAGGATGTTCTTGCCGAGCGCCAGTTCGCCGTTGTTGGTCGAAGGGCCGTCGGCGATGATCTCCCCTTTCGCCACGCGGTCGCCCGTGCTGACGATGGGCTTTTGGTTGAGGCAGGTGCCCTGGTTGGAAAGCTCGAATTTTTTGAGCGGGTATTCGGTGACGATGCCGCTGTCCTCGCGGATCCTGATCATGTCGGAAGCCGCGCCGATGACCACGCCCGCTTCCTTCGCGGTGACCATGACGCCCGAGGCGCGCGCGATGGCGGCCTCGACGCCCGTGGCGACGATGGAAGATTCCGTTTTCAGAAGCGGCACTGCCTGCCGCTGCATGTTGGAGCCCATCAGGGCGCGGTTGGTGTCGTCGTTTTCCAGGAAGGGAATGAGGGCGGTCGCGACCGAAACGAGCTGCTTGGGCGAAACGTCCATGTAGTCCATCTTGTCGCAGGAAAGTTCGGTGATGAGGTCCTGATGACGGCAGCCGACCATCTGGTTTTTGAAATGCCCCTCTTCGTCGAGCGGTTCGTTTGCCTGCGCGACGAAGTACTTATCCTCCTCGTCGGCGGTGAGGTAGTGCACCTCGTCGGTGACGCGGGTGGACGTGACCTTGCCGTTCTCGTCGTAAGTATGCACGACCTTTCTGTACGGGGACATGATAAAGCCGTACTCATTGACGCGGGCGAACGTGGCGAGCGAAGAGATGAGCCCGATGTTCTGCCCTTCGGGGGTCTCGATGGGGCACATCCTGCCGTAATGAGAGTGGTGCACGTCGCGCACTTCGAAGGTGGCGCGGTCGCGGTTCAACCCCCCGGGGCCGAGGGCGGACAGCTTGCGCTTGTGCGTCAACTCGGAGATGGGGTTGGTCTGGTCCATGAACTGCGAGAGCTGGGAGGAACCGAAGAACTCGCGGATGGCCGCCGACACGGGGCGGATGTTGATGAGGCTGGAAGGAGTGACTTCCATGGGGTCCTGCGTCGCCATGCGCTCCTTGATGAGCCTTTCGAGCCGCGCTATGCCCACGCGGAGCTGGTTTTGCAGCAGTTCGCCCACCGAGCGCACGCGGCGGTTGCCGAGGTGGTCGATGTTGTCCACCGTGCCGATGTGATAGCGGAGATCGATGTTCGTGGAGATGGAGGCGATGATGTCGTCCACCGTGATGTGCTTGTGGTCGAGTTTTTCGACGAGCGGGCGGATGGCTTTCTTCTCCTCCTTGCCGAGCGTCCGTTCGGGGGCGTTCAGGTACTCATGGAAGAGCTTGCACGCCGCGACGAAACGGACGCGGTTGACGGCGCGCTTTTCGCGGTTCTTCTTTTCCTCGGGCTTCTCGTCCGAAGTGTCCCGCTTCTCCTGCGTGTAATAGAGGGCGTTGATCTCGTCGACATAGCGGTCGGCGACGGCCTCCGCGCCGTCCTTCTCCGCCTCTTCGGCGAGTTTCTTGGAGAACACGAAGTTGGGATAGTAGATGGTGGGCAGAAGTCCGTAGGTCTTGGGGTTGTGGGAGCTGACCGCGGCGAAATCGACGGTATTGTTGCCGATGATCTTGTGGCGGATCTCCCCCGCTTCCTCGTCCTTGACGAGCACGAATATCTCGTTGATGCCCGCATTCTGGATCTCGAACGCCTTCTCCTCGGAGATCTTATCCCCCGCCTTGGCGAGGATCTCGCCCGTCTCGGGGTTGACCACATCGTCGGCGACGCGGCAGCCCGTCAGGCGGTAGGCGAGGTTGAGTTTTTTGTTGAATTTATACCGCCCCACTTTGACGACGTCGTAGCGGCGGGCGTCGAAGAAGAGGTTGTTGAGGTGCTGGCGCACCGATTCCTCGGTGGGAACTTCGCCGGGGCGCAGCCTTCTGTACAGTTCCACCAGGCCCTCGGATTCCGATTTGACGGTGTCCTTGGCGATGGTGTTCTCGATCATCTTGTCCCCTTCGAAGAGGTCCTGGATGGCCCTGTCCGAACCGAAGCCGAGCGCGCGCAAAAGGACGGTGGCGCAGAGTTTTCTCTTCCTGTCCACTTTGACGTAGAGCACGCCCTGCAGGTCCTGTTCGAACTCCAGCCACGCCCCGCGGTTGGGGATGACGGTCGTGTTGTAGATCTCCTTGCCCGCCTTTTTGTCCTTTTCGCCGGCGTTATACACGCCCGAGGAACGGACGAGCTGCGAGACGATGGCGCGTTCGGCGCCGTTGATGATGAAAGATCCGTGCTCGGTCATCAGGGGAATGTCGCCCATGAAGACGTCCTGGTCGACGGTTTCCTGCTTGACCTTGTTGACCAGCCTCACCTTGACCCGGAGGGCCTTGGCGTAGGTCGCGTCGCGGTTGCGGCATTCCTTCTCGTCGTACTTGGGCTTGGCGGCGAATTCGTGGTCCAGAAAATAAAGTTCGAAGTGGTCGGAGTAGTCCGTGACGGGCGAAAAATCCTCAAAGACTTCTTCGATCCCCTCGTTGATGAAGGAATTGTAGCTGTCTTTCTGAATTTCCACCAGGTCGGGAATGTCGATCACTTCGTTGATGGAACCGAATTTCCGTCTTTCGTTCTTGCCGTACTTGACAATGGG
This sequence comes from Clostridia bacterium, assembly GCA_017886575.1. Classification (GTDB taxonomy): domain Bacteria; phylum Bacillota; class Clostridia; order Christensenellales; family Borkfalkiaceae; genus RGIG4074. The sequence continues at coordinate 23,678 of JAGHJP010000009.1, read as the reverse complement.
TAAATTCATGTCGGTTGCAGTTGCTCCTTTGCTTGTTTTTTATCATAACGAGCGATCTACCGAGTATATCTTTTCATCGATAAAAATCATGTTACCGTAACGGAAAAATTTTGAAAAATCCGGGAAAAACCCTTTACAGGGCGCAGATTTTATTGTATACTGAAAGGCAAAGACGCCGCTTCGCGAAAAACGCAGGAAACACGCCCGTTTTGCCCCGTTTATGCCCCGATTTTTCCCGAAAAACTGTAAAAGGGGCATAATACGCATAATAATACATTATGCTATTCTAAATCATTTTTCGGCGGTTGTCAACTGTTTTTCCGCTCTTTTTCCATAATATAGGAAAAAATTTTTTACGGCGGGAAAATATTTTTCTTCGTCAAGGAGGTCCCTCGTATGCGGATCGACAAATTTCTGAAAGTTTCGCGCATCCTGAAGCGCCGCACGGTGGCGCAGGAAGCCGCCAAAAACGGCAAGGTCCTCGTCAACGGCAGGGAAGCCAAGCCCGGGACGCGGGTCAACGCGGGCGACGTCGTGGAGATCGACTATGCCGTAGGCAAACTGCGCTTCCGCGTCCTCGCCGTCGCCGAAAGCGTGAAGAAGAACGACGCGGCGTCCCTCTATGAAATTTTAACGGACGACGAAGAGCAAAAAAACGATTGAATACTTTTTACAAGGAGGGCATGCCCGTGAACAGAGAGGTTTCCGTCATCATCTGCGCGGCGGGGAAAGGCAGCCGCGCGGGGTTCGGGAAGAACAAATTGCTGCTGCCCCTGCCCGGCGGCGCGGGCGAAACCGTGCTGGAACACACCGTGCGCGCGTTCGTAAGGGCAGAGGTCGGGCAGATCGTCGTCGCCGCCGCGCCCTGCGACAGGGCGAAGATCGAAAATCTGCTTGCCCCCTATTCCCCCCTCTGCATCGTGACCGAGGGCGGGGAAACGCGCACGCGTTCGGTCAAAAACGCCCTGGCGGCGGTGACGGGCAGGATCGTGCTCGTGCACGACGGCGCCCGCCCCTATGTGAGCGAAAAGGTGATCGCCGACTGTATTCAGAGCGTGCGCGCCTGCGGCAGCGGCGTATGCGCCCTGCCCCTCACGGACACCGCGGTGCGGGCGAAAGACGGCTTCATCGCGGACGTGCCCCCGCGCGACGAGATGTTCGCCGTGCAGACCCCGCAGGGCTTTCTGACAGCCGAACTCAAAGCGGCATACGAAAAAACGGGCAAAGAGAACTACACGGACGACTCCGCCGTGTACGCAAAGTTTATCCGTCCGCCCCGCCTGTTCATCGGCGAAAAGGAGAACCGCAAACTGACCTTCGCGGAGGACTTCCGGGCTCCCGCCCCGCCCCTTCCCCTCTCCGGAGACGGCGGGAAAACGGCAGACGTGCCCCCGCTGCTCTTTCCCCGCGCGCAGGCGCTCGGGGCGGCGCGGGTCGGCATCGGCGTGGACACGCACGCCTTCGGCAAAGCACAGGACTACATCGTGCTGGCGGGCGTGAAGATCCCCGCGGAGAGCGGGCTGATCGCCCATTCGGACGGGGACGTGCTCGCGCACGCCGTGACGGACGCCGCGCTTTCGGCTGCGGGACTGCGGGACATCGGCTTCTATTTCCCCGATACGGACGAAAAATGGAGGGGCGCGGACAGCATGGAAATGCTGCGCGCCGCGCTGCAGGAAGTAAAAAAGACAGGCTTTGTTCCCTGCAACGTGTCCGTCGCCGTGCAGGCGCAAAAACCGAGACTCGGTAAATTCATCCCCGCCATGTCCGAGAATCTGGCAAAAACCATGAACATTCCCCTTTCCGCCGTCGGCATAGCGGCGGGCACCAACGAGGGTTTGGGTTTTGTGGGGGAAGGCAAGGGCATCACCGTCACCGCCGCCGTACTGCTGCAAACGTTTTGATGTGCGATAAGGAGTTCCTTTTATGCAAACACGGATAAAAGGTATCGACAACGGCAAGTCCTTCGACTGGGACAACGCCGCGGCGGCATACGCAAAGTTCCGCGATATCTACCCTCCCGTATTTTACAAAAAGATTGCCGCCAAAGGGCTGTGCGTGCGGGGACAGAGCGTTTTAGACGTCGGCACGGGAACGGGCGTCCTGCCGCGGAACATGTACCGTTTCGGCGCAAAATGGACGGGCGCGGATTCTTCCGAAAGACAGATAGAAGAGGCGCGACGCCTGACGCGCGACGCGGGCATGGATATCGCGTATATTCTTTCGCCCGCGGAGGACCTGTCCCTGCCGCCCCGTTCCTTCGACGTCATCACTGCCTGCCAGTGCCTCGCCTATTTTCAGCCCGAGCGGGCAGCAAATAAGTTTGCGGAACTGCTGAAAGAAAACGGAAAACTGCTCGTCCTGTACATGGCATGGCTGCCGCGGGAAGACGCAATCGCGGGTGCAAGCGAAGCACTGACGCTGCGCTACAACCCCGATTGGAGCGGCGCGGGCGAAACCGTCCGCCCCATCGCCCTGCCCACAGCCTTCCTTGACCGCTTCGAACTGCTTTCGCATGAGGAATACCGCCTCCCCGTCCCCTTCACGCGGGAAAGCTGGCACGGACGCATGCTTTCCTGCCGCGGCGTGAGCGCGTCGCTGACGGGCGAAAAACTCCGCGCGTGGGAGGAAGAACACCGCACGCTTTTGCGGCGCATCGCACCCGAACGGTTCCAAATCGCGCATTACGCCGCCATGGCGGAACTGCGAGCAAAATGAAAGCGTTTTATTTTTTGCGGGACGCGCATAACTCCTCCCGGGCGGAGACATACTGTTATCGTCTCACAGGAGGTAAGCATGAGATTAAATTGCGGGGACGTTTGTCCCAAGACCGGTTCTTACAAAGTTGTGGATAAAAACGGAAACGTCATCAACAAGATCTATGTGGGCGAGGGCGAGACCATGCCGCCCACGCAGGTGGAAAACTGCCACTACGAATCCGAAAGATAAAATCCGACAAAGGACAGAGAACCCCTTCCGGCACCAAGCGGAAGGGGTTTTTGTTTTTTTCCCGGGCAGCGCGATGTTGTGCACCGTACCGCGGCGCGAGCGCCGAAACGGAAAGGCCCGTCCGCCTTGCCGCCGGCGGAATCGACGCGCACAGACAGGAAAAAGCACGGGCATGCCCGTGCTTTTTGTTTGATTTTTTTGGTCTTATGCCGTCGTGGTCGTGCCCGTCTGCGAAGAAGAACCCGACGAATAATTGTTCTGCAAGGACGTATAGTCGGAATATCTCTCCTCGTGGATGGTCACGCAGGCGTCGGTGTCGTACAGGTTGATGATCTTGCTCTGCAGCACGTTCTCATAGGTGCCCGTGATGCTGTCCTTCATCGCCTGATAGAAGAAGTATTCAAAGGAATTTTCGGGGATCAGATCCTCGTCGATGACGCCGTCTGCCATATAGCCCGTCCAGCTGACATCGTCGCCGTACACATCGCCAGAATTAAACGCATACGTACAATAGACGATGTGCCAGCCGTAATCGGTCGGGGCGACGGTGTACGTCCCCACGCCCTGCGAAACGGCAAGCTTCGCGGCATACTCGAATTCATCCATATAGTCGGTGTCCTCGAGGATCATGCTGTAACCGAAATAGGTGTTCAGGCAGCCCGTGTCGGTGCTGTAAGCAAACTGCAGCTCGTTGAAGGCGGAGAGCGCGGTGTAAGCGGCTGTGCCCTCTACAAAGGTTTCGTTCGCCGAGAAACCGATATCGCCGACCTGTCCCACATAATAGACGAATTTGGAGTAGTCGATCTCACCCTTCGCGTTGCGGAGATCGCCCTGCATATAGGTGTCGGTCAAGCCGTTCGTGAGGTTGAACGTGTCGTTGTTGAAGGAAATAGAAGAGTTCAGCCCCGCGGCGCGGGCGGAAACCCCCGCCTTTCCCAGCGCCCAATTCATGTAGCCCTCCATCTCGGTCAAAAAGTCCGTGAGGGAAAGTTTATTGGGCGTGAGCTTGTATTCTCCCTCGGACGGGTCGTACTCCACCCTGCCGTTGTAGGGATAATAGCCGTAATACTTGCTGATCTTCTCGTAAGCCGGATCTTCGCCCGCGGACTTGGTCAGGCTGTTTTCAAAGAAGAGATAAGCGGACGTCGCGCCGCCCTCGACCGCGGAGCGGTAATAGTCCAGCCCGCTGTTGACGCCGTTGAAGCTGTAATCGGTCGCTCCGTTGAACCAGCTTTCGCGCCGGTCGGTCGCATACACCTCGTTGAGGAGCGCGGCGCGGTAGGCATAATACTCTTCTTCGGTGAGCCCCTCGTCGTTCTGATAGGCGGACAGCTGATAATTCTGCTGCGTGGAGAACGGAATGAGAATGTTGTAGACAAAGCCGTAGCGCGCGTCGTCGATCGAAGCGTCTTCGTCCTCCAGACCGGGCGCATAGAGCAGGAAAGAGGAATCGGAGACGGAGTCGAGCGCCGTTTCAAAGGACGAACGGTCGTTGTCAAAAGTCTGCTTCTGCGTGTTGAAGAGCTCGTTGAACCGCCGCGAGAGATAGTCCGCCGTAATGCCCGCCGCCGCCTCGGACTCGAAGGAGTCGGACAGTTTTTCGGAGAGCGCGGACTGCAACTGGGTGATGAATTCCGAGCGGTAATAGCCGAGGGACTGCACGCCCTTGCCGGCGTCCGCGGAATAGGCGTTTGCAAGTTCCGTATCCGTATCGATGAGGTCGTTGGCGGAGAGCATTTCGATGAAGGCGTTGTATGCCTTCTGCCGCGTCGTCCGCGTGCCGCCCTCCACTTTTTCGTAGGAGCCGCAGGCGGTGATATAGTTGAGCCCCGTGTAGATATCGTAAGCGGGATCATAATAATCTTCGTTCGCCGTCTCCGCGCCGTCGGGCACAGCCCTGTCTTCCTCTGCGTCGGACGAGTCGTCGGACGAGGTGTCTTCCTGCATGGCGATATAATTCTCTTCCTGCGTGTCGATGGCGGAATTGATGGACTGTTTGAGCTGATACTCCGCCTTGTCGTAGCGGGTATATACCGTCGAGCCGTCGGAGGAATCGAGCGCATCCACTTCGTCGTTGTCGAGGAAATATTGCAGGGTCTTGAGCGTGAGCTCCTCGCCTTCGGCGTCCCCCACGAACTCGTTGTAACCCTCCACGCTGTACACGTTGTGGTATTCGCTGTCTGCGTCCTTGCTCTGTTCAAAGAAGTAGACCATGGAGTACTGCAGGATGATGCGGTAATTGACGAGGCTGTCCATGAGCGCTTCGAAGGTATCCGCATAGGACTGCCCCGAAGAGATGTAGGAATAGCCCGCGTTGACGAAATAAGCCACCAGCTCGCGCTTGGTGATGCTCATGGGTCGGATGACGTCGCGGTATTCGAAGAAATCTCCGCCGTCCTGAAAATCGGAGGATTGGGAGATGTCCACTTCCGCAACGGACTGCGCCATATCCTTTTCCGAGTCGGTCGTCGTGAGCGAGCAGCCCGAAAAGCAACAGATCATCATTGCCGATGCCAAAATAACAGCCAATATCTTTTTCTTCATAGAAAGACTCCGTTGGATTGTAAGTTTCTTTAACGCAATAACCATATTATAATATATTTTTCCGATTATTGCAATTGTTTTTTATGTCGATACGGTGAAAGTTAGCGCATATTTCAAAAATTTTGACATTTCCAGCATGAGCCGCGTCTGGCTCTTCGCGCCGCGGAAGACCAGCACGGGCGCGTGCGTCATGCTGATGGTCACGCGATCGCCGAATTTATCGAGCGCCGACCGTATGCCCGCGCGGGAGAGCGTTTGCAGCGAAGGCAGTTCCATCCGCCCCTCCCCCGGCGCGACCGAGATCTTGCGCACGTTGAACTTTGCGGCGTAGCTTTTGAGCACCGCGATGATGAGCAGGTTGTGCATCTCGGGCGGCATTTCGCCGTAATTTTCCTCGATGGACGCGAGCACGCGCTTGTAGTCGGCGACGCTGCGGATCTCGGCGATGCGCTTGTAGCAGTCCAGCCGCCCCGCGCTCGATTCGATGTACGTTTCGGGGATATACGCCGTCGCCTTGACGTCCAGCTCCGCCACGGTCTGCTCCTCGCCCGTCAGTTCCTCTTTGAGCAGTTTGGAATAAAGCTCATAGCCCACCTTATCCATGTGCCCGTGCTGCTCGGCGCCGAGGATGTTGCCCGCGCCGCGGATCTCCAGGTCGCGCATGGCGATCTTGAAGCCCGAACCGAGCTCGGTGAACTCCATGACCGCGGCAAGCCGCGCCGTCGCGTCGGACGTGAGCACCTTTTCCGGCTTGTAGGTAAAGTAGGCGTGCGCCAGGCGGGAGCCTCTGCCCACGCGGCCGCGGAGCTGATAGAGCTGGGACACGCCGAGGCGGTCGGCGTCGATGACGATGATGGTGTTGGCGTTGGGCAGGTCGATGCCGTTTTCGATGATGGTGGTCGTGACGAGAATGTCGTATTCCCCCGCATAAAACCGCATGACGCTGTTTTCGAGCTGCGTCTTGTCCATGCGGCCGTGGGTGACGCACACCCTGCCCTCGGGCACGATCTGCTGCACGCGCGCGGCGAACGTTGAAATGCTCTCCACGCGGTTGTAGAGAAGAAAGACCTGCCCTTCGCGGGAGAGTTCGCGGATGCAGGCGTCGCGGATGAGCGCTTCGGTCTCCTCGACGACGTAGGTCTGCACGGGCAGGCGGCCCTCGGGCGGGGTCTGGATGGTGCTGATGTCGCGGATGCCCGAGAGGGACATGTGCAGGGTGCGCGGGATGGGCGTCGCCGTCATGGTCAGGCAGTCCACGTCCCGTTTTAAGTTTTTGATCTTCTCCTTGTGCTCCACGCCGAAGCGCTGTTCCTCGTCCAGAACGAGCAAGCCGAGGTCGGAAAACTTCACGTCGTCGGAGAGCAACCGATGGGTGCCGACGACGAAATCGATCTTCCCCGTCTTTAACCCCTCCAGGATCTCCGCCTGTTCCTTCGCCGAACGAAACCGGTTGAGGCAGGCGACCTTCACGCCGAATTTTTCAAACCGCCTGCACGCGGTGTTGAAGTGCTGTTCGCTCAAAATGGTGCTGGGGCACATGAGCGCCGCCTGCTTGCCGCCGAGCACGCAGAGGTACACGGCGCGGAGGGCGACTTCGGTCTTGCCGAACCCCACGTCCCCGCAGAGGAGGCGGTCCATGACCTTCTTGCTGCACATGTCCGCAACGACTTCTTTGACCGATTCGAGCTGGTCGGGCGTTTCGGTGTGCTCGAAGGCGGCGTAGAATTCCTCCATCATGTCCTCGTAATAGGGAAATTCGAAGCCCCGCTTTTCGCTGCGCTCGGCGTACAGTTTTTTGAGGTCGAAGGCGAGTTTTTTGAGGGAATTTTTCACCCGTTCCTTGACCCGCTCGAACTCCGCGCCGCCGATCTTGGAGAGAGCGGGCGATTCCGCGCCGACGTATTTGGAGAGGGTGTCCATGCGCTCGACGGGCAGATACAACATGTCGCCGCCCCTGTATTCGAGGGCGATGTATTCCTTGATGCCTTCGAGCGTTTCGAGCTTTTTCATGCCGACGATGCGGCCGATGCCGTGCGTTTCGTGCACGGCGTAATCCCCCACTTCGGGCGCGACGAACATGTCCCCGCGGCGACGGCGGATGCGCTTTGGCGCGGCGGGCTTGGTGAACACGTCCCCCGAGCCGATGACGGCGACCTTCGCCTCGTGCAGCACCAGCCCCTTTTCGAGCTCCTCGTCCAGAACGTCCACGCCCGCGAGGTAATCGAGCGCCGTGACGTCGGGCGATACGCGCAGACCGTTTTCGCGCAGCGCCTCTTTGATCTTGTCCGCACGGTTCGCCGTGCCGCAGAAGAGGACGACGCGGTATTGGTTATACAGCCAGTTCTTGATGTCCGCGAACAGCGTTTCCAGGCTGTTGAGGTAGCGGCTGACGGGGGTGGAGCGCAGGTCGAAAATTTTGAAGGGTTCGAAGAAGAACACGCGGGAGGTGAAGGTCTGCACCGCCAGGCGGCGGAAGGAAGCCGCCTCGCCGAAAAAGTCCTCCTGCCCGACGAATTGGCTGCGGGAGAAGGAAAACACCTCGCCCGCCGCATACAGACGGGCAAAGCGCTCCTCGTGCTCCTTATACAGCGCGTCCATGCGGTCGCGGATCGCTTTCCCCTCGTCGAACACGAGCAGGACGTCGGGATCCAGCCAGGTGAAAAAGTCGCAGGAATTTTTCAAAAGGGGCAGGACGAAGTTGTCCGCCCGCCCGTTTTCCACCCGTCCGATCGCCTCGTCCGCAACGGCGCAGGCGCGGGCATAGGCCTCGGACGTAGCGCATTTTTTCGGTTCGGCGGCGAGCGCCTTCAACACATCTTCCCGTTCGTCCTCCGAAACGAACACGTCCGTCGCGGCGACGATCTCCAGGATGTCCGCCACGGGCAGGCGGTCGCCCGTCATGAGGTCGTAGGGCTTGATGCTCTCCACCCCGTCGCCGAAAAAGTCCACGCGGACGGGATTTTCGCAGTTGACGGGAAAGATGTCCAGAATGTCTCCGCGCAGGGCGAACGAACCCTTGCTTTCGACGGCTTGCCCGCGGACATACCCCATGCCGACGAGGCGTTCGACGAGCGTGGAAAAATCGGCGTCCTCCCCCGTTTTCAACGCGACGGAGGGAAGATCTTTGGGGAAGAGCTGCAGGAGCGCTTCGATGTCGGCGACCAGGACGTCCGCGCCCTTTCGAAAGCGGTGGATGCCTTCGAGGCGGCGGAAGAGGGAGTCCTTGGAGAGGGCGGCTTTGGGCAGGAGCACTTCGTCCTTGGCGGCGAGCAGGGCGACCTCTTTGCCCGAGAGCGCGCGGATGCCCTCCGCCGCCTTGCGCGCGGAGGGCGCGTCGGCGCAGATGTAGACGAGCCGCTGCTCCGCCAGTCCGGCGATGAGGTATTTATGGGGGGCGGAAACGCCGAATACCGCCGTCGGCGTGCCGCGGCGGAGTTCCTCCTTGAGCTGAGGATATTCCCCTTTCAGATTTTCAAAGGTAAAAAAATGTCTGCGCAAAATTTTGCCCCGCTTTCGTTTACCGTATTACCGTTATATTCGGCGGCACACGCCTTTATGCCCGCGCCCTGTGCCCGTCAGCCGTTGTACCGGTTCATGACCAGATCCGTCCGCTCTCCCTCGGCGAGCGCCCTGGCGGCGTCGGCGGCGCGGTCGAGCGCCTTGTAAAAGAGATCGTCGTCCGCAGCGCGGATGTGCGAGAGGACATAGTTCATGACGGGAATGTCGACATTGTCGTCGTGAATGCCCACGCGGATGCGGGTAAACTCGGACATGCCCGTCTCGCCGATGACGCTGCGCATGCCGTTGTGCGTGCCCGCGCTGCCCGACGGGCGGATGCGCAAAGTGCCCTTGGGCAGGTCGTAATCGTCATAGATGACGCAGAACTGCTCCTTGGTCAGTTTATATTTGGCAAGGAGTTGTTTGACCGCCCTGCCGCTGTTGTTCATGTACGTCTGCGGTTTGGCGACGATGATCTTTTCGCCCCTGACATAGGCCTCGGCGACCAGCGCCTCGCACTCCTTCTTTTTGAAGCGGACGCCCAGTTTTTCCGCAAGGATGTCCGCCGCCATGAAACCCATGTTGTGAAAGGTATTGGCATATTCCATGCCGTAGTTGCCGAGTCCGACGACCAGATACATTTTTTTCACTCCTCTTCTTTTTCTTCCGTTTCTTGTTTTTCCTCTGTCTTTTTGCGCTTTTCCCTTTCGCGCATCTCCGCAAAAAAGCGGGTGATCATGCCCGAGCATTCCCCTTCCAGCACGCCGCCCTCTACCGCGACGGTGTGGTTGAGCAGGTTGGCGGCGGCAAGTTCGTTCGTGAACGACCGCCCCTTCTGTTCGTACGCGCCGAAATAAAGCTTGTCTATGCGCGCGTTGAGGATCGCCCCCATACACATAGGACACGGCTCGAGCGTCACGTAGATCTCCGCGCCGGGCAGCCGCCAGCTGCCCAGCTTCCGGCAGGCGGCGTCGATCGCCATCATTTCGGCGTGCGCGGAAGCGAGTTGAGTCTTGAGGCGGCGGTTAAATCCCCTGCCGATGACCTTTCCCTCATACACGACCACCGCGCCGATGGGCACCTCGCCCCCTTTCAGGGCGCGGCGGGCACAGGCGATCGCCTTTTTCATGTACTTGATCTTGTCTTCCATAAACTCTCTATCCTCATCAGAAAAAGGGAAAACACCCCCGCCGTTCGCTCCAACGCGCCGAAAAGGCGCGTACCGAACAGAGATTGTGCCCCAATATGCCGTCCAAAGCGGCGAACCCGAGCGGGTGTTCGCCCTCGCCGACCTCCACGGTGAACGCGGGGATCTTTAACGCCCGGACGCACCAATCCTTATAGCCGCCCACACTGCCCGCCGCCTCTTTCAGGGGATAGCCCGTGAGGGAGGACAACAGGCACGCCAGGCGTTTGTCTCGGAGGCCGCGCAGGAAAGGTTGGCGGAAATGCCAGTAGATCTCCCCGCCCATGGTGTGATAACTGATCGTATACTGCGGGCGGACAGACAGGGTGAAGTCGCGCAGGGCGCGGCTCTCGGGCTCGGAAAAGGGCGCGGGACCGACATAGTTTGCGGGGGCGGGGAAACGCACGTTGTACAGCCCCTCTCCCCAGCGGGCGTCAAAGTTGACGTTCAGATCGACGGCGGCGGCGTTGGCCTTCCAGCGGGAAAAATCTTCCCCGCCGTTCGCGCCGAGAAGGAATTTGCGCCGCGCCTCTTCCGTCACGCTCCCGATGCCGCAGGCGGAGAGCAGTGCGCCGTCGGGATTGGTCAGAGGCAGAAACCACGCGCTCCCCCGCCTGAGACCCAGGCGGACCTGTTCCATGACGAGGTACGCCGCGATCCATTCGCGCGCGTGCATGCCCGCCTGTATAATGCCGACGGGATACCCATGCCCGCAATGAAGGGCAAAAACGGGATTGCCGAGGACGGATCTTCCGACGATCGTTTTTTCGCCGCGGTACGCCGCATAAAACTTTTCCACATCCGAAAACACACTCACACGGTATTATATGAAAAAGCCCGCCGCGCGGTGACCGCTCATTTGTGGTACTCGCTCCCCGCGTTGATCATGAAGGCGCGGTAGAGCTGTTCCAAAAGCATGACCCGCATGAGGTGGTGCGGGAAAGTCATATCCGAAAAGGACAAAAGAAAGTCTGCCTTTGCCTTGACAGCCCCGTCCAATCCCATGGAAGAGCCGATGAGAAAGGTCGTTTCCTGCCCCGCGTCCGCAATTTTCCCGATTTTTTCCGCCAGCCCCTCGCTGGACAGTTTTTTGCCCTCGACGGCGAGCGCGACGACGTACCCCTTACAGGCGCGCAGCACGTCCGCCGCCTCCTCTTTCGGGGAGGAACGCTCGGGCAGTTCGCGCACGTCCGCGGCGGCGAAGCGGGAGAGCCGCTTCAGATATTCCCCCGCCGCTTCGCGGTAGAAAGATTCCTTGCATTTTCCGACGGCAACGATGTGGATCTTCAGCATTTTAACCCAAGACCCCCATGCCGTCCAGAAGATTGGCGACCCAGAGGATCGCGCATACGGCGACGCCCGCCGAGGCGGTGAGAAGAAACGCCTTTACCGAAACGCTCTTTTTTTCGTTGCCCGTGCGGTCGACAAACAGCAGATATACCAGACTTGCCGCCAGCGAAAGGCCCGAAAGGCAATAGAATGCAATGCCGCCGGCGCCCGTAAAGTCGGAGATGCCGCACGCCGTGAGGACAATGACGAACGCATTGTTGAGAAAGTGGGCAAGCATGGTGGGCAGGACGGAGCCCGCGCGGATGGCGACGAGCGCGAACGCGCAGCCGCAGCAGAACTGATAGACCGTCTGTGCGGGGCTCTGATGGTAGAGGGCGAACAGCGCGCCGCTCAGCAGCACCGCGACGGGCGTGGAGAACTTTTTCATGGGGCCGAGCATGAGCCCGCGGAAGATGCTCTCCTCGAATACGGCGGGCAAGACCGCCACGACGAGGAGCACGGGCACAATGTACCAACCCTCGAGGGACGGCAGCCCGGACGCGGGCATGGTGTAGCCGAATACCCTTTCCAATACGCCGATGAATTCGGCATTCGCCCGCGAAAGGGAAAAGAGTCCGAACTGCAAAAGCACGGCGACGAGGAAATAGCGCACCTTCGCGCCCCGGTATACCTCTTTCGGCTTTGCATCGACAAAGACGAAGAACAGAACCACCGTCAGGCAGAACGCCGCCTGGGGCAGGATGTAGCCGCAATACCGGTACCAATCGGGGTAAACGGACGGGTCGTCCGGCACTTCGATCCCCAAAGAAGAGAGAATGAGCGCAAAGAAAAAGGTAAAAAACAGCGCAAGCACTTCGGCCCCGCTGTACACCAGCCCCGCCGCTCTCTGATCATATAAACTTTTACGGATCGCAACCATGTCTACCATTATACCAAATTTTTCGGCGATAGTAAATAAAATCGCCCGAAAAACTTTGCTTTTTCCGAAAAATTTTATATAATAGAGGAAGATATTGCAATCATACGGAGGTAAGCATTTTCATATGCGGATCGTCAACACGAAAAAAATCGAAAACTGCGTGTACCGCCTGGCGCGGAGAGCGGGGACCAATCTGACCCCCGCCTGCACCGCCGCTTTGGAGCGCGCCGCCGCGCGGGAGAGCGCTCCCGCCTGCCGATTTGCCCTCGGCACCCTGCTCGACAACGCCCGCCTGGCGGCGGCGGAAGAACTGCCCGTCTGCCAGGACACGGGCATGGCATGCGTCATCATCGAACTCGGACAGGAAGTTGCCCTGACGGGAGAACTTCTCTCCGACGCCGTCAACAGCGGCGTGCGCCGCGCCTACGCGGACGGATATTTCCGCAAATCGATATGCGACCCTCTGACCCGCGCGAACACGGGCGACAACACCCCCGCTGCCCTGCACGTGGACGTCACGGCGGGGGATAAGATCAGGATCACCTATCTGCCCAAGGGGTTCGGGAGCGAAAACATGAGCAGGCTCTACATGCTGACCCCCGCCAAGGGAAGAGAGGGCGTCATCGACTGCATCGTGCAGACGGTGAAAGAGGCGGGCTCCCGCCCCTGCCCGCCCGTGTGCGTCGGCGTGGGGCTGGGCGGCAACTTTGACGGCTGCGCCTTCCTCGCCAAAAAAGCGCTGACACGCGCGCTCGGCACCCCCAACCCCCGCGCGGACGTGCGGGAGATCGAGGAGGAGGCCCTGCGCCGCATCAACGGACTCGGCATCGGCTGCCAGGGGTTCGGCGGAGACGTGACCGCCCTGTCCGTGGCGTGCGAGATCGCCCCCACCCACATTGCGGGACTGCCCGTGGCGGTCAACATACAGTGCCACTGCGTGCGCTGCGAAAAGGAGGTACTGTAAACCATGAAAAAACTTCGTCTTCCTCTCTCCAAAGAAGAGATCAAGGATCTGCACGCGGGCGACGCGGTGACGCTGAGCGGCGTCATCTACACGGCGCGGGACTGTGCGCACAAGCGCATCTTTGCCTGCCTGGACGCGGGCATGCCCCTGCCCTTTGACCTGAAAGGCGCAACCATCTATTACGCGGGCCCCTGCCCCGCCAAGCCGGGACGGGTGAGCGGGAGCTGCGGCCCCACCACCTCGGCGCGCATGGACAGCTTTGCCCCGCGGCTCTTCGACCTCGGCCTGAACTGCGCCGTCGGCAAGGGCGAAATGTGCGAAGAGGTGCGCCAAGCGCTTATGCGCGACACCGCCTGCTATTTTGCCGCCGTGGGCGGCGCGGGCGCAATATATGGCAACGCGATCAAGAAGAGCGAATGCGTCGCCTTCGAGGACCTGCTGAGCGAGGCGGTGTACCGCCTGGAAGTGGAAGATTTCCCCGCCGTCGTCGCCATGGACTGTTACGGCGAAAGCGTATATAAGAAATAAACTTTACCGGTATCGATAAACGCCCCGCCCCGTCTTTGCAACGGAGCGGGGCGTTTCCTGCCGCAAGATCTTTTCCCCGTCACTTACCCGCCTGCTGGCGTTTGCGCAGACGGCGCCAATTGAAAAATCCGTACAGATCGTTGGCGAAAAACACGACGAAACAGACGACCATGGACACATATTCGACCGATTCCAACGCGGCGAACGTCCACAACACGATGAGCACGACGTCGTTCATGGCATAGGCGAGGGCATAGAGCGCGCTGCGGCGCATGGTCAGCCAGACCGCCACGAAACTGGTCAGCACGGAGACGGTGCTGACGACGAGATTGGCGGTATCGAGCGCCCGCAAGATAAAGTAGAAGGCAACGGTGACGGCGACTCCCAATGCAAGGATGAGGGCGTATTCCCGCGCGGACAGACGGTTGACCGTCACCTCGTTCTTTTTGTCCTTATACGGATTTTTCAGCCAGGTGACGACGGACGCGACGGCGATGGGCGCGGTCATGCCAAGGTAGGTGATCATTTCCCCGTAATAACGGAAGGAAAAGGAGATGACGCCGTAAAACACGCTGAAAACGACGGTCAGGATCTGCCCCAGCACGTTCCCCTTCGACACGAAAATGAGCGACGTCGCGCCGATGAGCGCGGCGACGACGTACAGATAGTCGGCGCTGCCGAAAAAGAACGCCGACCCGACGATGAGCGCGAGCGAGCCGAGCCAGAGGCAGACCTCGATCGGCGTGAATCCGTTGAAGAGCGATCTGAAAAAACGCATAAAGATATCTCCTCCGCAAAAAAATAACATCCCCGCCCGCGTCTTCTATGACCTAACGACGCAAGCAAGAATGTCTGAAAACATCTTTCGTACCCGGTGGCACGATATTATTCTATCATACGAAAGAGGGCTTTGGCAAGTATTTTGAAACCATTTACAAAAAAAAGTACGAAGAAGGATGATCTGTGGCGGAACAAACCGCTTCCGCCCGCACGGGCGCAGCTGCCCGCAAAAAAATTATACCATTGTTTCCAAAATGAGCTTGTCCGCGACCAGGGCGATGAATTCGCTGTTGGTCGGCTTTTCGTTGCCGATATATACTCTCGCGCCGAAAATGGCGTTGATGACGTCAATCCTGCCGCGGTTCCACGCGACCTCGATGGCATGGCGGATGGCGCGCTCCACTTTGCTCGCCGTCGTGCCATACTTTTCGCCGATCTTCGGATAGAGCACCTTGGTGACGTTGTTGATGACGTCCGGCTGTTCCACCGCCATTTTGATGCCCTCGCGCAGATAATTATACCCCTTGATGTGCGGCGGGATGCCGATGGAGATGAATATGTTGCTGATGCGTTCCTCCAGGGACGCGGCGCGGCGGGTGTATGCCGGTTCCCTGTATCCTTCTGCATGCCCTTCCTCCGCGCGCAGCAGTTCGTCCACCCGTTTGACGGCGGTTTCCGCGGCGAACGGTTTGACCAGACAGTACTTTGCGCCCTTCTCCATGGCGCGGCCGATGAGTGCGTCGTCCGCCGACGCCACGATGATCACGCACTGCGTGCTCGTCCCCTTGACCGCTTCGAGAATGCCCATGCCGTCCACGTTTTTCAGGAACAGTTCGCTGACGACGACTTCCGGATTCGTCTTGCCGATCAGCTGCATGCCTTCCGCGCCGTCGTCCGATACGCCGCACACGGCATACCCGCTTGACTCGAATGCCCGAATCAGTTTTTCTCTCAGTTCTTCATTGTTTTCCAGAATAACAATTTTCTTCTTTTTCATCCGCTTTCTCCTTGTATTTTTTAATGTATGGCTATTATAATACATTATTTTACAAAAGTAAAGCGATATTGAACGAATTTTACACGTTATTTTCAATTATTTTGTCTTATTTTGTAAAAAATAAAGGTTTATCTACAAAGAAAGCCGCTTTGTCGCCGCGCGAACGACTTTTTTACGCAGAATGCGTCTTTCGCCGCCTTGCGTGCGGCGAAATACTAGACGCCCCTGACCGTTGCCGCCGCCACTTTCCGTCGCGTTCATGCCGCCTGCGCCCCTTTCTCCCTCCGTCTTAACGGAATCCCCGCGTTCGCAGGACGTTAAAGGGCAGACAAATGAATGTCTGCCCTTTGTTCCTTTCCACGGTATTTATACCGCTCTGTTCTTCTGTTCTAAATCATAATTTCTTTGTTTAATTTCGATTTAGCAAAATATCTATCTCGTGTTCTTATATTCATATTTGAAAAAATTCCGCACGCATGTCACGCCTGCGGCATACAAAAGACAAATCAACAAGTATATCATAAGGATTAGATTGTTTTGGAAAAGAAAGGACAAAACCAAGCAAACGGCCGCCCCGATAAAAAGAATAATGTCGATCGATCCAAACAGAAAGGCCGGCAGATAAATTTCATCCACCGGCCATTTTTTGCGGCATGATACGATTTTAATTGATTGCGCACCATCTCTTTCGATCAAAGTTCGGCTTTGAGGGGAATGCTTGCCTTTGCGTTCAGCGACAGATCGGAAAAGTTGCCCGCGCGGTATTGAATGAGCCCCTCGGAGGCGATCATTGCGGCGTTGTCCGTGCAACAGCGCCTGGTGGGCAAGACGAGGCGGAGCCCCGCCGCATCGCACGCCCGCTGCAATGCCGCGCGCAGATAGCCGTTCGCCGCCACGCCGCCGCCCGCCGTGACCGTTTTCACCTTCTTTTCTTTTGCCGCCTGCACGGTCTTTTTCACCAGCACGTCCAGCGCGGCGCACTGAAAGGAGCAGGCAAGATCGGCTTTGGAATATATTTCCCCCTTCTGCGCCTTGGTATGGCAGTAATTGACGACGAACGTTTTCAGCCCGCTGTACGAAAAATTAAATCCGTGCTCTCCCCGCAACATCTCGGGCATGGGTATGACGTTTTTGCCGTTCGCCGCCAGTTTTTCCACGTTGGGTCCGCCGGGGTACGGGAGAGAGAGGACGCGGGCGACTTTGTCGAACGCCTCCCCCGCCGCGTCGTCGAGCGTGGCGCCGAGGACGTGGAATTTTTGTTCGCTCTCGGCATAGAGCACCGCCGTGTGGCCGCCGCTGGCGAGCAGTGTGACAAAGGGCGGACGGAGTTCGGGGTCGACGAGGTAGGCCGCCGCAAGATGCCCGCGGATGTGATTGACGGCGATGAGCGGAACGTGCAGGGCATAGGCGAGCGCCTTGCCGAAGGAAAGCCCCACGAGGAGAGCGCCCAAAAGCCCCGCACCGTAGGTGACCGCCACGGCGTCGATGTCGCCGAGAGTTATGCCCGCCTTTTTCACGGCCGCTTTGACGACCGAATCCACGGCGTCAGTGTGCATGCGGGAGGCGATTTCGGGCACGACCCCGCCATACTGCGCCTGAATGTCGGCGGAAGAGGCGATCTCGTCCGAGAGGATGGTCCTGCCGCGGATGACCGCCGCCGCCGTTTCGTCGCACGAGGTTTCCAGGCCCAGAATGACGGGCTCTTGTTTGATTGTCCTGTCGAGGGTATCGAAGTATGCCATGGCTTTTACCCGTCAAGGGGTCAGATCTTTTTGAGATAGTCGATGATGAAGTCCTGGATGTCGCCGTCCATGACCGCCTGCACGTCGCCCTTTTCATAGCCCGTGCGATGGTCCTTGACGAGGGTGTACGGACAGAATACGTAAGAACGGATCTGCGAACCCCACTCGATTTTTTTGACGTCCCCTTTCAGCGCGCTGTCCGCCGCCTGGCGTTCCTCTATTTTCTTTTCGAGCAGTTTGGCTTTGAGCATTTCAAAGCACATCGCTTTATTTTGCAGCTGCGAGCGCTCGTTCTGGCACTGCACCACGATGCCCGTGGGGTAGTGCGTGATGCGCACCGCCGAGGCGACCTTATTGACGTTCTGACCGCCCGCGCCGCCCGAGTGATAGATGTCGATGCGGATGTCCTTTTCGTCGATCTCGACCTCGTCGTTGTCCTCGACCTGGGGCATGACTTCGAGGGAGGCGAAGGAGGTGTGGCGGCGTTTGTTGGCGTCGCACGGGGAGATGCGCACCAGGCGGTGCACGCCCATTTCGGCTTTCAGAAAGCCGTAGGCGTTGACCCCCTCCACACGGAAGTCCACGCGCTTGATGCCCGCTTCGTCCCCCGCTTCGCGGTCGAGTTCGAACACCTTGAAGTTCATGGATTCGCAGTAACGGCAGTACATGCGGTAGAGCATGCTCGTCCAGTCGCACGCCTCGGTGCCGCCCGCGCCCGCGTGCAGGGACAAGAGGGCGTTCGCCGTGTCGTATTTGCCGCGCAGCAGCGCGCGGATGCGCGTCTCCTCGATGTCCTTCTCCGCGGTCTTCAGCATTTCGTCCAGCTCGGGCACCAATTCCTCGTCGCCCGTCTCCTCGATGAGCGAAACGATTTCCGACGCGTCGGCGATCGCCTTGCGGCTGCCCTCCACGACGGAGATCTTATTTTCGATGACCGAAAGTTCCCTGCCGAGCTTGGCGGACAGTTCGAGATCGTTCCAGACCTCCTCCTTTTGCTGTTCCTCCAATATCTCCGCGCGGCGGCTCTTCTGCTTTTCTATATCCAGCGCGTACGCCGCTTCGTCCAGCGTGTCCTCGAGCGCCTTGATGCGCACCCTGTAATCGTCTGCTTTGAACATACCTCTTTGCATTCCCTCACTGTGATTTTCTTTTCTCGTCTTTCCTGTCATTCCAGCCGGAGACGCCCGCCGTGCCCCTTACAAAGGCTTAAAAATCTCCGAAAAAGGATGTTTCGGAGATTTTTTGCTTACCGCGGGCAAGGTCAGTTGTTTTTGCCGCAGCACTTTTTGTATTTCTTGCCGCTGCCGCAGGGGCAGGGGTCGTTGGGCCCCACTTTCGCCTTCGCCTTAACGGGCTGGCGGGGCCCCGTGCCCAGATTGGTCGACAGCTTGCTCACGTCCACCATCGGCTGCACGGACGGCTGTCCCGCGCGGAAAGGCAGCGGTTGTGCCGCGTTTGCCGCGCTTACCGCATTTGTCGTTACCCCCTCTGTCGCAGCCATGGGTGCCTTGTCGGAACCGTTTACCGTTTTTCCGTCCGCCGCGGGCGCCGTCGTAGCGGCGGGCGCGCGGGAAGCTTGGGAAGGCATCATTTCGCCCGCTTCGGGCACGGCGGGCTTTTTGAACACCCATTCGGTCTTCAAGAGGCGCACGACGGTGTAGTGCTGGATGCGGTGCACCATCTCTTCGAACATCTGGTGCCCTTCCACCTTATAGGCGATGACGGGATCGCTCTGGGCATAGGCGCGCAGAACGATGCCCTTGCGGAGTTGATCCATGGCGTCGATGTGGTCGATCCAGCTGGTGTTGACCGCCGCCAGGAGCACGCTGCGCTCCCAATCGGCAAAGCTCTTGAAGGGCAGGCGGTAGATGCCTTCCGCCGCGGCGGCGTCGTACGCCTCGCGTTTCTTTTCGTATTCCTTCTTGGTCTTTTCGGTGATCTTCTTGACCGCCAGGTCGTAATCCCATTTTTCCAGCTTTTCGGGCGTGATATAGTTGCTGCCGGCGGGGATCAGGCGGCGCTCGATGGCTTTGTTGAGCGCGTCCGCGTCCCAGCGTTCGGGCATTTCGTTGACGTTGACCGCTTCGCGGATGGTCTCTTCGACGTACTCCTCGATGTATTTGAGCACCTGCCCGTGCGCGTCCTCTCCCTTCAGGAGACTGATGCGCTCGGCGTAGATGATCTTGCGCTGTTCGTTCATGACCTCGTCGTATTGCAGGACGCTCTTGCGGATGCCGAAGTTCTTGCCCTCGATGACCTTCTGTGCGTTGGCGATGCCACGGCTGACCATTTTGGATTGCAGGCAGGTATCCTCGTCCACTTTGAATACTTCATAGATGCGCTTCATAGCGTCGCCGCCGAAACGTTTGACGAGATCGTCCTCGAGAGAGAGGAAGAACACCGAAGTGCCCACGTCGCCCTGACGACCCGCACGGCCGCGGAGCTGGTTGTCGATGCGGCGGCTTTCGTGCCGCTCGGTGCCGATGATGCAGAGGCCTCCCGCCGCGATGACCGCCTCTTTTTCCTTGTCGGTCTGCGCCTTGTACTCGTTGTAGAGTTCGTTGTAGCGCTTGCGCACTTCCTCGACTTCGGGGGGAAGGTCGGCTGCGAAGCTGGTCGCCTGTTCGATGATCTCGCGCTCGACGTTCTCCTCGCGCAGGCGCTTTTTCGCCATGTATTCGGGGTTGCCGCCCAGCAGGATGTCCGTACCGCGGCCCGCCATGTTGGTGGAGATGGTGACGGCGCCCAACCTGCCCGCCTGCGCCACGATCTCGGCTTCGCGTTCGTGGTTCTTGGCGTTCAAAATGTTGTGGGGCACGCCGTTCTTGCGCAGCAGGCGGGAAATCTCCTCCGACTTGTCGACGGAGGTCGTGCCGACCAGGACGGGCTGTCCCTTTTCGTGCCGCGCCATGATCTCCTTGACGATCGCCTTCTTCTTGGCCTCCTGGGTGGAGTAGACCATGTCGGGCTGGTCGACGCGCTGCACCTTCTTGTTGGTGGGGATCTCGATGACGTCGAGCGAATAGATGGTGCGGAACTCCGCCTCTTCGGTCTTTGCCGTACCCGTCATGCCCGAGAGTTTTTTGTACAGACGGAAGAAGTTCTGGAAGGTGATGGTGGCGTAGGTCTTGTTTTCGTTCTTGACCTGCACCCCTTCCTTCGCCTCGATGGCCTGGTGCAATCCGTCCGAATACCGCCTGCCGATCATGAGGCGCCCCGTGAATTCGTCGACGATGAGGATCTCGCCGTTGCTGACGATATAGTCCTCATCCTTGTGGAAGAGCATGTGCGCCTTCAACGCCTGCTGGATGTGATGGTTGAGGTCGGCGTTCTCAATATCGGCGAGGTTTTCGAGATTGAAAAACCGCTCGGCTTTCTTTGCGCCGTTTTCCAATATCTGGACGGTCTTGTCCTTGCGGTCGATGAGGAAGTCCCAGCCGAGCGCTTCCGCCGCGGCGAGGTTGCGGTCGCCCATGAGGGACGTATTGCCGCGCTTTGCCGCGTCGGCGGCCTTCTTTGCCGCCTTCTTGTCCTCGGCGTCCGTGGGCGTGGTGTCTATCTCGTCCTCAAACCCGCCCGAAAGGGTGCGCACGAAACGATCCACCGATTCATACAGCGAGGAGGACTGTTCGCCGGGGCCGGAGATGATGAGCGGGGTCCTGGCTTCGTCGATGAGGATGGAGTCCACTTCGTCGACGATGGCAAAATTGAGGTCGCGCATGACCATCCTGTCCAGCGACGGTTTGAGGTTGTCGCGCAGGTAATCGAAGCCGAGTTCGTTGTTGGTGCCGTACACGATGTCGCAGGCGTAAGCCTCTTTCTTCTCCTTGTCGCTCATGCCCGACACGATGACGCCGACGGAAAGCCCCATGAAGCGGTGGACCTTGCCCATCCATTCGGCGTCGCGGCGGGCGAGGTAGTCGTTGACCGTGACGATGTGCACGCCCTTGCCCGTCAGGGCGTTGAGATAGGCGGGCAGCGTGGCGACGAGCGTCTTGCCTTCGCCCGTGCGCATTTCGGCGATACGGCCCTGGTGCAGACAGATGCCGCCGATGATCTGCACGTGGAAGTGCTTCATTTTCAGAACGCGCCACGCCGCCTCGCGCAGAGCGGCAAACGCGTCGTAGAGAATATCGTCCAAGGTCTCACCCTTGGCAAGACGATCCTTCAGTACGTTCGTCTGTTCCTTGAGTTCGGCGTCGCTCATCGCCTGGTATTTCGGCTCGAGCGCCTCCACCTGCAAAGCCATTTTATCGAGTTTTTTCAAACTCCTTCTGCTGTCGCTGCCCAACAAATAACTGATCAATCCCATAAAATCAAAAAACTCCGCAAAATAATTACTTGGTGATGAAATCTTTCGGACAAAAACGCCCGACGGAGGTCCGGGCGGAAAGCGTGCCCGCCCACATATAATTCACCCTCATTGTTATATTTTACAATATTTTCCGCAAAAATAAAAGTGTTTTGCGCGCCGTGACGTATTTTTTTTGTTAAAATACGGTGAAATTTTGCCACGTAACGCCGCCGAACGCAAAAAAGTGCGGGAAAGGAAAACGCGGGCGACGCCCCCGCCCGCTCTCCGTCGGCACGCTCCCCTTTTTGCGCCTTGTCCGAAAAGTTGAAAAAAGCTTCCGCGGAGACATTTTTCGCGCGCCGTCAAGTCATACTTAAAATCCTTACAGGCAATATGTTGCTTTTATGCTCGCAATATATTGCCGGACGACATTAAAACTCCGTCGAAGACACACACGGCGGAGCATGATAGGACAAAAAACTATGAACGCCGCAGGGAACGTTCGACCTCCTCGGCGTAGCGGACGGTTTCCATGGCGTCCCGCGCGTATTTGTCCGCGCCGATCTTATCGGCGTATTCCTGCGTCATCACCGCGCCGCCGACGACGATCTTGCACCAGGGCGCGCGCTCGCGCAGAAGGCGGACGGTTTCCGCCATGGACGGAACGGTGGTCGTCATGAGCGCGCTCAGCCCGACGAGCGGGGCATGCTTTTCCTCTACGGCGCGCAGCACCGTTTCGGGCGGGACGTCCTTGCCGAGGTCGACGGTGTCGAACCCGTAATTCTCCAAAAGCACTTTGACGATGTTTTTGCCGATGTCGTGAATGTCGCCCTTGACGGTGGCGATGACGAAGGTGCAGCGTCTTGCCTGCGCCGCGCCCGAAGCGGCATAATGCGCTTTGATCTCCTCGAACGCCGCCTTTGCCGCCTCGGCACTCATCAGAAGCTGCGGCAAAAAGAGCGTCTTGTTTTCAAACCCCTTGCCTACGGCGTCGAGCGCGGGGATGATCTCTTCGTCGATGACGGTGAGGGGGGGCACGGTCTTCAGCAGTTCGCGCGTGATTTTTCCCGCTTCGCCATCCAGTCCCTTGCGGATGGCGCGGCGCAAAGGAGACGTTTCCCCTTCCTCCCCGCCGGCTGCGTTTTTTGCCGAAACTGCGGCGGTGCGGGCGGACGCCTGTTGCATGGCGGGCAGGCGCTCGGTGGCAAAACGGATGTATTCGCGGAAGTTTTCGTCCGTGCCGTGCAGGGCGGCAAAGGCATAGCGCACTTTGAGCATTTCGGACGAATAGACATTGAGAATGGCGGCGGAAAGCCCGCTATCCATGGCGAGGGCGAAGAACGCGGCATTGACCGCCTCGCGCACGGGTAGTCCGAAAGAAACGTTGGACACGCCCAGCACGCTCTTATATCCTCTCTCCCGCAGGAAGCGCAGCGCCTCCAGGGTGACCAGCGCGGCGTTCGGATCGGAGCTGATCGTCATTGCCAGCGGGTCGAAGATGAGATCCTTTTGACCGATGCCGTATTTTGCCGCTTCGGCGACGATCTTCTCGGCGACGGCAAGCCTGCCCCGCGCCGTCGCGGGGATGCCCCCTTCGTCCAGCGTGAGCGCGACGACCAGCCCGCCGTATTTTTTGACGAGCGGAAAGACGGCGTCCATGCTCTCCTTCGTGCCGTTGACCGAGTTGATCATCGCCTTGCCGTTATACAGGCGGAGCGCCCCTTCGAGGGCCTTCGGGGAGGTGGTATCAAGTTGGAGGGGCAGGTCGCTCACGCCCTGCAAGCGGACGGAAACGACAGAAAGGGTCGCCGCCTCGTCGATGTCGGGCAGCCCCACGTTGACGTCCAGGATCTCCGCGCCCTCTTCCTGCTGGCGCACGCCCTCGCGCAAAATGTAGTCGACGTCCCCTTCCCGGAGCGCCTGCTGAAAACGCTTCTTGCCCGTGGGATTGATGCGCTCGCCGATGAGCACGGTATCTCCGCCGAAT
>JAGHJP010000061.1 GCA_017886575.1 Clostridia bacterium | reverse complement strand
GCTTGTTTGCTTCCCGGCGGAAAAAGCGGCGGGAACGGGAAAAATAAACCGAATAAAAGGAAGGAAACTCATGCGGGGTCCCCGGCGTTCGCCGGGGGCTTTTTCGTCCGTCCGCATTTTCGGGGCACAAAAAAAGCATAACCGAAATATTATATGGGGAGCGGGAGGGTGAAACATATGCGCATCGGGTTTTTGACGGCGGGCAGCCTCTTTGAGTTGGAGAAGAGCGGGCGGGCGGAGCGGGCGGACCTCTATTGCCTTTCCTTCGGCTCGGTCGGAGAAGTCAATTATGAAAAAGAGGTGCGCGGCGAGAGCGGTGAACTCGAAGAAGTCGCCCTCTTTTCCCGTAATTTCGACTGTACGGTCGTCGCGGGGTGCTACACGGACACGAAGGGAATCAAGCGCCGCTCGGCAGTTGTCGCCGAGCGCGGTCACATTCTCGGCATCTCCGACATGACCACGGGGTTCGACGGGGACAAATACAAGTGCGGTTCGGGCATCCGCGTGTACGAAACGGGGGTCGGCAGGCTCGGCGTGCTCGTCGGGCAGGACCTCTATTTTCCCGAACTCGTCCGCAGCCTTGCTCAATGCGGCAGCGAACTCATCCTCGTCATGTACGAGAACCTGGGCGACAGTCTCGAGCAGGTCCTGCTCCGCGCCGATGCCTTCCGCTTCGGCGTGCCCGTCTGCATGTGCGCGAACGGCTATGCGCAGGCGGCGGACGTCGGCGGCCGCCTGGCCTTCGCCTCGCCCTGTTCGCCCGTCTATTTTTCGCCTCGTCCGCTCCGCGAATATCACCTCGTCGAAACCCGCTTAAAGGGCTTTCACAAGCCGCAGGAGCTGTACTGACATTTTTTTTCGTGTTGACAAGCGCGCTTTGTCGGTGTATAATGTCGGTAAGATCGGCTCTCCCGCTTTGTGCGGGCGGGCATGGAGAAAAGGAGGCGGCGCCGTGAACGAAAGGGCGGAATATATTTTGGACAGGCAGGAGGAAGAGGACCTGGCGGCGACGCGGTCGGAAGAGGAATTGCGGAGAAAGATCGGACGGGAGTTTTCCAACGCCGCCGCCGTGCTCGGCTGCCTTGCCGCGCGCGGCCTTTCGCCCTGCGCTTTTTTTACGGCGAAGGTGATCCCCGCCGCATGGCCCGTGTTGCCCGTCCGCCGGGCGGAGGGGTTCGACATCCGCAAGCACACCGCCTCCCAGCGACCCTATCTGCACGGCCATGATTTTTACGAACTCATCTATGTCCGCCGCGGCACCTGCGCGCAGCGCTTGCGCAAAGACGGCGAAGGGGGCTTGCGGGAACTCGTGCTGCACGAAGGACAGGCCGCCCTGCTTTCTCCCGCTGCCGTGCACCTGTTGCATCGTCCGTCGGACGGGGACGTCGTTTTGAAACTTGTCCTGCCGCGCGCGCTGTACGAGAAAACGGGCGGCGGATTGTTTGTTCCCTCGCCCTGCGCTGTATTAAATGTTCCCCCCGCGGCGGAACATCTCTTTTGCCGCCTGCTCGAAGAGAACCACGCCCGCCGCGCGCACTTCGCCCGCGCCGTCGAGGGGTATCTTTCCCTGCTCTTCGTCGCGCTGCGCCGCGGGGCGGAAACGGACGGGGCGGAACGGGACGAGGCGTTTTTCCGCCGGCTCACGGATTACTTTGCGGCTGCGGGAGCGCAGGCATCCCTGCGCGGGTTTGCGGCTCTGACGGGGTACAGCGCGGGCTATGCGGGCCGTCTGGTACTGCAAAAGACGGGGGAAAGTTTTTCCGCGCTCCTTGCCGCCGACCGCCTGCGGCGCGCCGCCGCGCTTCTGGAGAGCGGCGACCTGTCCGTGGAGGACGTCGCGCTGACCGTGGGGTACGCCAACCCTTCGGGGCTGTATAAGCAGTTCTGCGCCGCTTACGGCATGCCGCCCGCCGCTTACCGCAAGTTGTTCCGTTAGAAAAAAGTTGCCTGCGGATAGAAAGACGCCCGCCGCGGATATGGATTTTTTCCTTCGCTTCTGCTATAATGGCTGCAAAAGGAAAAATCCGCATAATATGTGCAATATATTGTAAGGATATAAGAAATATATTGCGTATATGGCGGAGGAGGAGAAAAAATGATCAAGGTGGAACGGATCGCCGCAATGAAGTTGGACAAAAAGCAGGCGGTGGCGTATGCCGCCCTTGCGGCGGAAGAGGCTTTCGGCAAAAAGGCGGAAGGGGTCAAAGACCTCGGCGGCGGGTCTTTCGGGCGTGCGTTCGGCGTGGCGCTCCCGGGCGGGAAAAGCATCGTCGTCAAGCTGCTCCGCGCCGGGGACATGCTGGAAAAGGAAACGCACGATCTGGAACTTTTGCGGCGGCACTGCCCCGTCAGGATCCCCGCGGTGCTCTTTTCCCGCCGCGCGGACGAAAGGGTGCCCGTCGACTGTTACGGCATGGAGATGATAGAGGGCAAACCCGCGCTCTATGCCCTCTCCTTTCTTTTGGCAGGCGAAAAGAAGCGGCGGGCGTTTGCCGAAGCGGTGACCGACGCGCAGTATGCCCTGCACCAATGCACGGCGGCGCGGTTCGGCGACACCCTGGCGCCTGCATATGACCGCTGGCAGGACTTCTACCGTCCCTTTGCCGCGGCGGTTCTCGAAAAGGCGGAGGAGATGCACGCGGCGGGAGACCTCGGCGAAAAGATCATCCTGCCCATGCGCGCCGCTTGGGAAAAGTTCGACGTCATCTTTTCCGAAGAGGTGGAAAGGGCGTGCCTCATTCACGGCGATCTAAACGTCGGGAACATCATGATCGGCAGGGGGTATCGCCTCACGGGGTTCATCGACCCGCTCAATTCCATGTATGCCGACCGCGAGTACGACCTCTTTCAGTTCGACAATCTGACGGGCAAGCGGTTCTTCCTCTCCGAGACCTACCGCCGCAAGTTCGGGGCATCGCAATACTGCGACCAAAAACTCGCATTTTACGGGCTTTGGAACGAGGTTTTTTGTTATATCAAATCGGGTGTATTGGTCGATCTCATCATGGATCCGCTGGTCAAAAATATGGGCAGGCGGCTGGCGGAATTATGATCTCTCTCGGCGCAAGGCTCGTCAGGGCCGCCCTGCGGCTGTACACGTACCCTTATCGCAAGCGGCACGCTTCCCTCTCCCGTTCGGTCAAATTCCGTTCCCGTCCCTATCGTCCGCCCGCCGGGTTTTCGTGGGAACGGACGGAGGCGGACGGCGTGTGCGTGGAAATTTTAACGCCCCCGGACTGCCGCAAAGGGGGCGCGGTGTTGCACTTCCACGGCGGCGGGCACACCGTGGGCATGAACGGCATGTACCGCAAGGTCGCCGAGCGGCTGGCGCGGGGCACGCGCCGCCCCGTGTACTCCGTCGACTATCGGACGGGCGAGGCGTTGACCCATCCCGCGCTGCTCGACGAATGTTTCCGCGCGGTCCTTTCCCTGCGGGAGAAGGGACCCATGCCTGCAAAATGGGCGGCGGTGGGGGATAGCATGGGGGCAAACCTGATGCTTGCCGTCTGCCTGCGCCTGCGGGATGAAGGAATGGAACTGCCCGCCGCGCTCGTCTGCGTCTCGCCCTTTGTAGACTTAGCGGCTGCGGGGGATTCCTATCGGAAGAACGCTCATGCCGATCCTCTGTACGGGCTGCCGAAAAAACAAAGTTTCGCCGAAAACGAAAAGTTTTTGCGGCGCCGGACGCCGTACATCGGGACCGCCGCCCCCGAGGATCCCTATCTCTCGCCCGCCTATGCCGATTTTACGGGCTTTCCGCCCCTTCTCGTGCAATACGGCGAAAAAGAAACTTCGGCAAGCGACGGAGAGACGGTCGCCGCCCGCGCCCGCGCGGCGGGGTGCAAAGTGGTTTTGCAGGAATATGCGGGCATGTTCCACGACTTTCAGTATCTCTTTCCCTTTCTGCGCGAAAGCAAGCGGGCGTGGCGGGAAATGTCCGCCTTTCTGAACGCGGCGCTCGTGTGAGCATAAAAAACTGCCGGCACGGTTTCCGTGCCGGCAGCATATTTTATTTTTCGCTTTACGGGTTTACGGGTATACCATGCCCGCGTTTTACAGTTTGTAGGGGGTCACCTGGTACACGCAGTAGTTCAGCCAGTTGTTGTAGAAGAGGTTGGCGGTCGACGACCAGTTCATGTTGACTTTGGTGCAGCTTTCGTCCGCAAAATAGCAGAAGGGTTTTTGGATGGGCATCCCCTTTTTCAAATCGCGCTCATATTCCTTTTTCAGGGTATAGCGGTCGTATTCCATGTGTCCCATGACGAATATCTGACGGTCGTCCTGTGAGGCGATGATGGTCGCGCCCGCCTTTTTGGAAGAGGCGAGTATCTTCAGCTCGGGGTGCTTCATCACGTCCTTTTTCAGCACGGTCGCGTGGCGGGAATGCGGCATATGGAACTCGTCCGAAATGCCCCGCATCAGCGGTTCGGGGTCGTTCGTGCCGTTCCGCCTGTGCGCGTATACGCCGAAGAGCTTTTCCTTCAAGTTGCGCTTGGGCACGCCGTAAAAGTAGTTGAGCGCCGCCATCGCGCCCCAGCAGATGAAGATGGTCGAAGTGACGTTTGTCTTGGTGAAGTCGAAAATTTCCCGCAGTTCGTCCCAATAGGCGACTTCCGAAAAATCCATGGTCTCCACGGGCGCGCCCGTCACGATCATGCCGTCGAAGCGGCGGTTTTTGATCTCTTCGAAGGACTTGTAGAAGCGGTCGAGGTACGCCGCCTCGGTGTTCTTGGAGCGGTAGGACTGCGTGTGCACGAGGGTGATGTTGACCTGCAGGGGGGAGTTGGAAAGCAGGCGCATGAACTGCGTTTCGGTCTCCACCTTGGTCGGCATGAGGTTCAGGAGGGCGATCTCGATGGGACGGATGTCCTGCGTCGACGCCCTGTTTTTTTCCATGACGAAAATTTTTTCCGCGCCCAGAATGGAATAGGCGGGGATGTCTTTATCGATGACGATGGGCATAAATTCGCCTCCTTGTTCGTCTTTTTGTGTATTTTTTAAGCGGGGGAACGGGCGGGAAAAACACGTTTTCAAAAATGGCGGAAACGTAAAATTCCCCGTACCCATGCCCGTATCTTACAGATCTTCCGTTCTTTGCGGTCAGACTTTTTCGAGCGCCTGTTCGAGGTCGGCGATGATGTCGTCGGGGTTCTCGATGCCCACGGAAAGGCGGATGAGGTTCTGCGGCACGCCCGCCTTTTCCATGTCCTCGGCGGAGAGCTGACGGTGGGTGGTGGAGGCGGGATGCAGCACGCAGCTGCGCACGTCCGCCACATGGGTCTCCTGCGTGATGAGGCGGAGCGCCTCCATGAAGGTGGCGCACTTTTCCACCGAGCCCTTGATGCCGAAACTCATCATGCCGCCCTGTCCCTTGGGCAGATATTTTTCGGCAAGGGCATGGTAGGGGTTATCGGGCAGGGAAGCGTGCTTCACCCAGTCGATCTTGGGGTGCTTTGCAAGGTATGCCGCCACCTTTGCGGCGTTGGAACTGTGCCGTTCCATGCGCAGGGCAAGGGTGTCGCACCCGAGGAAGGTCAGAAAGGCGTTCTGCGGCGCCATGATCGCGCCCAGGTCGCGTATCATCTGCGCGCGGCACTTGGTGCCGAACGCCACGGGCAGGTCGGCATAGACCAGGCCGTGATAACTTTCGTCCGGTTCGTTGAAATAGGGGTAGCGGGGGTTGTCCTTAAAGACGAAGTTGCCGCCGTCTATAATCATGCCGCCCAGCGCCGCGGCGTGGCCGTCGGCGTATTTGGACGTCGAATAGATGACGATGTTCGCGCCCAGCTCGAAGGGGCGGCAGAGCACCGCCGTGGTCAGGGTGTTGTCCACGATGAAGAGAAGATCGTGCTTTTTGGCTATGGACGCGATCTTATCGAAGTCGAGAATGACGATGGAGGGGTTGGCGACCGTTTCGCCGAAGATGAAGCGGGTCTTGCCGTCGATGCGTTTTTCGATCTCCTCCGCGGGCTCGTCGGGGTGGAAGAAGCGGCATTCGATGCCCAGTTTGGGCAGGGTGGTGCCGAAGAGGTTGAAGGTGCCGCCGTAAATGCAAGAGGACGCGACGATGTTGTCCCCCGCCTCGCAGAGGGTGAGCGCGGCGAGCAGGGTGGCGGACATGCCCGAGGAACAGGCAATGCCGCACACGCCGCCTTCCAGCGCCGCCATTTTGTTTTCCAGCGCAACGAGCGTCGGGTTGGAAAGGCGGGAGTAGAAATATCCGTCGCTCTTCAGGTCAAAGCAATCCGCCATCGCCTTGGTACTGCCGTAGTAAAAGGTCGTGCTCTGGCAGATCTGCGGAATGCGGCTCTCGCCCGTCTTGGGGGTATAGCCCGCCTGCACGCACAGGGTGTCCAATTGGTACTTTTGCTCTTTGTTCATGTCCGTTTTACCTCTCTGTATTATCAGTGTCTATATTTTTGTCAGGAATATTCCTTGATCGCCCGTTCCGTTTCGCGCTTCCGGTCCCGTTCGGCGATCGCGCGCTTCTTGTCATAGGTGTGCTTGCCCTTGCAGAGGGCGACTTCCACCTTGACCAGCGCGTCTTTGAAATAGAGTTGCAGCGGGACGAGGGTATAGCCCTTCTCCCGTATTTTGCCCGCGATCCTGGCGATCTCCTTCTTGTGCAGCAGCAGTCTGCGCGGCCGGCGGCTGTTTTTCTGCGCGAACGCGCCCGACTTTTCATAGAGGGCGATGTGCGCATTTTCCAGGGTCACCTGGCCGTTCTTGACCAGGCAGAAACTGTCGTTTAAGTTGACGTTGCCGAGCCGCAGGGACTTCACTTCGTTGCCTTCCAGCACGATCCCCGCCTCATAGCGGTCCTCGATGAAGTATTCGAACCCTACGGATCTGTTTTTGACGATGACTTTCATGTTCACATTATACCACAAACCGCCTTGCCGTGTACGGTTTTTTCATCGATTTCCTTTAATTTTTCCAAAAAATGAAAATCCACTTCGCGGTTGCCGAAGTCCACGCCCGCCACACGCACGCGTACCTCGTCCCCGATGCGGAAGGAATGCCTTTTGCCGCGCAGCAGGAACCGCTCTTCAAAATATTCGTATTCATCCGTCGGCAGGGAGGCATAGGGCACGAAGCCTTCCACGGTGTTGGCAAGTTCCACAAAGAACCCGTGCGACGTCACGCCCGAGATCACCCCGTCGTAATCCTCGCCGATCCGCTCGGACATGTACACGGTCTTGTAGAGGTCGTCCACGTCCCGCTCGGCTTCCACCGCCTTGCGTTCGCACTCGGAGGACTGTACGGACGCTTCCGAAACGAACGCGCCGTACTTGCGCTTCGCCTCCTCTTCCTCGCCTTTCAGAATCAGTTTGATGATGCGGTGGATGCAGAGGTCGGGATAGCGGCGGATGGGGGAGGTAAAATGACAGTAACAGGCGGAGGAAAGCCCGAAGTGTCCCGCGTTCACGCTGTCGTAGCGCGCCTTCATCATGGAGCGCAGCATCACGCGGTTGATGACAGAAAACACGGGCATGCCCTCGGCGTTTTTCAGAATAGAGCGGTAATCGTCCGGCTTGACGGCGGCGGGGTCGAAGGGGGCGGGCACGCCGATGCTGATGAGGAATTGTTTCAGTTCCTCCGCCTTCTCTGCCTTGGGCTTTTCGTGAATGCGGTACACGAAGGGCGCCTTTTTGGCGGTCATGAACTCCGCCACCGTTTCGTTGGCGAGCACCATGAACTGTTCGATCATCTCCTGCGAGCGCAGCCGTTCATAGTCGGGGATGACGATCTTGCCCGATTCGTCGAACACGATCTTCGCCTCCTTCACGGCAAGTTCTATCTCGCCTTTTTTGCGCCGCATGGCTTTCAGAATGTCCGTCAGCTCGAATGCGTCGCGGATGAGGCCGACGGTGTCGGGAAAAGCGGCCGTCGCCTCAGGCATGCCCCGCGCGATGTCCTCCACCTGGTGGTAGGTCATGCGGTGCGCCGAGCGGATGACGGAGCGGGCGATCTTGCTTTTGACCACCTTGCCCTCGCCGTTTATCTCCATGATGCAGGAGAGGGTCAGCCTGTCCACGCCCTCGTTCAGCGAGCAGATGCCGTTGGACAGCTCGCGGGGGAGCATGGGCAGCACGCGGTCGGGGAAGTACACGCTCGTCGCGCGCTTGTAGGCCTCTTTGTCCAGAATGCCCTTGAAGGGAACATAGTGGGAAACGTCGGCGATGTGTACGCCCAGAACGAAGTTTTCGCCCTTGCGTTCGACGGATATCGCGTCGTCGATGTCACGCGTGTCCTCTCCGTCCACGGTGACGATGAGTTTGTCGCGCAGATCCAGCCGCCCTTTCAGGGCGTCCGCGGGCACCGTTTGGGGTGCCTGTGCCGCGGCGCGCAGCACCTCTTCGGGGAACTCTTCCCTGAGCCCGTGCGCGCGGATGAGCGCCAGCTCTTCGGTGAAAAAATCGCCCGATTCGCCGAGGATCTCAACGATCTCTCCGCCCGGCATCCTGTCTTTGGGGTAAGAGGTGATCTTCGCCACTGCCTTGGCGCCGACCGCCGCGCCCATGGTCTTGCCGCGGGGAATGAAGATGTCCTTGGTAAATTTTTCTTCGTCGGGCCGCAAAAAACAGCAGCGTTCGTCCCGGCAGAAGGTGCCGACGATCTCGGTATATCCCCGCTGCAAAATGCGGATGACTTCCACTTCGTCGTCGCTCCGCGCGGTGCGGCGGGGCAGGGCGGAGACCTTGTCCCCGTGCAGCGCGCCGTTCATGCCGCGGCGGGGGATGAAGAAGTCGGAGGGGTATTTTTGCCTGTCGTCGGGAATGAGGAAGGCAAAGCCGTTCCGGTGCGCCGAAACCGTGCCCGTGACGGCGCCCATCTGTTCGGGCGTGCCGTAGCACTGCCGGTCGTCGCGGCACAAAAGCCCCTCGTCGCACAGTCCGCGCAGGATCTTCCGAAGGTTTCGCTCTTCACCGCGCGGAATGCCGAGGGCGCGGCATATCTCTTTTTCGGTCCTGCCCCGCAGTTTGCCGTTCTTGAAGTTGGATAAAATTTTGTCTTTAACGCTCACTTGTCTATGATTCTCCTGTGTTCGAGTATAAAAGTATAAAGGGGTATGAAAATAGGGGGTATGAAAATTTGAGTACGAATGCGTATAAAACGGTTTTCGTCGTTTTCGGCGCGGGCGCCGATGCGAAAACGCGAAAGGGGAAATTGCGTTTTTGCGTTCCCTGCGGGCATGCCCGAGGCCTTTCGGCGGGACTTGTGTTTCGGCGGGGCGGGAAGGGCGTGCCTGCGGAAAACAAAAAGGGGCAATCTCGTTTTGCCGAGCCGCCCCTGTGATTTGTTGCCGTAAAAACAGACTTTTCTTCCCGTTCGCCGTATTTTTCCGCCTTACGCCGCGCCGAAGATGGCGGCAAGGAGATAAAACACGACGGCAAGCACGATGATCGCGATCAGACAGATGACCGTCCATCTTTTCAGCCTGCTTTCGATGGATTTGCCTTTGTTTTTACCGAAAAACGTTTCGGAAGAGCCCGTGATCGCGTTGATGCCGTCGGAATTGCTGGGCTGCATCATGACAAAGACGATGGACAGGATCGACAGAATGACGATCACGACGGTCAGGATGATGCCGATCACGAAATACTGTACGTAAAAATCGCTCGGAACGAGTAAATTGAAAATAGACATAGCTGCTCAAAACCTCATTGTTTCATGGTTTTCGTGGAAAAACATGCGGGGCGGCGCTCCGCCCGACACTTCTCGTATTATACCATACTCCGGGGAAAAGCACAACTTTTTTTATGCCTTATTTATAATAATTTGTAAAAAAGTTTGCTTTTTATGCCTTAGGCGGGACACTGCGTTCCGTCAGCCGACGATGAGGTTGACCAGCCGCCCGGGCACGACGATACATTTTTTCACACTCTTGCCTTCCAGCAGGGGGGAAATCTCTTCATTGGCGCAGACCGCCGCGCGGATCTCGTCGTCCGTCATGCCGTTTGCGATCATCATGCGGCACTTGATGCGGCTGTTGACCTGCACGGCGTACTC
>JAGHJP010000060.1 GCA_017886575.1 Clostridia bacterium | reverse complement strand
TGACTTTTTTCGCCGTTTGGGTTTAATGGAAAGTGATATGCAAACATACGTTCGGAGAAGAAAGAGATGATGGACGCGGAGAAACTGAAAATTCTGGCGGCGGGGGCGAAGTACGACGTGTCGTGCTCCTCGTCGGGGTCGGGGCGGAAGAACGCGGGCGGGCTGGGAAACGCCGCGCCGGCGGGGATATGCCACTCGTTTACCCCCGACGGGCGGTGCGTGTCCCTGCTGAAAATTTTAATGAGCAACGACTGCATTTTCGACTGCCGCTACTGCGTGAACCGCGTTTCGAACGACCTGCCGCGGGCGAGCGCGACGGCGGAAGAGATATGCGAGCTGACCGTGGCGTTCTATAAGCGCAACTACATTGAAGGGCTGTTCCTCTCCTCCGCCGTGCACGTATCGCCGGACAAGACCATGGAAGAGATGGTGCGCGCCGTAAAACTCCTGCGGACGGTGTACAGATTCAACGGGTACATCCATTTGAAGGGCATTCCCCACGCCGACGCCGCCCTGGTGCGCGAGGGGGCAAAATATGCCGACCGCATGAGCTACAACATAGAACTCCCCTCCGAACAAAGCCTGCGCCTGCTGGCGCCCCAAAAGAGCAAAAAGAGCCTGCTTTTGCCCATGCGCGAACTGACCGAGTACAAGAAGATGACCGCCATGGAAAAGGGAAAACGGAACATACTGCCCGCGGGGCAGACCACGCAACTCATCGTGGGCGCGTCGCCCGAAACGGACGGGAAGATACTGCATCTGGCGCAGGCGCTGTACGACAAGGCGGGGCTGAAACGGGTGTATTATTCTGGCTACATGCCCGTGGTGCACGACAGCCTGCTGCCCGACAAGCCCGCGGGCGCGCTGCGCGAACACCGGCTGTACCAGGCAGATTGGCTGCTGCGGTTTTACGGCTTTACCGCCGACGAACTGCTTTCCGAAGGGGAAAACCTGCCGTTTGAATACGACCCCAAATGCGCCTGGGCGCTCAGAAATATGCACCTCTTCCCCGTGGAAGTGAACACCTGCCCCGCCGAACTGCTGCTGCGAGTGCCGGGCATCGGCATGCGCGGCGCGAAGCGCATTCTGGAAGCGCGGCGGTATGCCTCGCTGCGATACGAGGACCTCGCGCGCATGCGGGTGGTCCTGAAACGGGCAAAGCACTTTATCACCTGCAGCGGCAAATTCTACGGCTTTGAAACGCCGCGGCAGGTAAAACGGAGCCTGGCTTTGCAGGGCGCGGCGGAAAACGCCGAACAGCTTTCCCTCTTTTCCTCGCCCGAAACGGCGCTGACTTCGCTGACGGGGGAACTGTGATGCACTACTACCTGTACGACGGCACGGAGGAAGGGTTCTACACCGCCGTGTTCCACGCCTATGCCGACAAAGAGGCATATGTGACCTGCGAAAACGTGCAACTGCGCTTGGGCGACGGGGGCATGCCCGTAACAAACGACGAAAACAAGGCGATGCGCGTTCTGCATAAGGTCGCGGAATACGACCGCCGTGCCCGCGGGGAGATAGACGCGATATTGCGCAGCGGCGACCCCGCGCGGGGGCAGAAGGCGTTTTTGTACGTCCGCCTGCTGGTGCGCCGCCGCGCGCCCGTGCGGCAAATGCACGCCGAACCCGCCGTGGCGGAAGCCCTGGACGTGGTGCGCAGGGTGCGGCGGGAAACGCACGACATGACGGGCTTTCTGCGCTTCACGGAGACGGCGGGCGGCGTGCTGTACGCCCCTTATTCGCCCGATAACGACATTACCGAATACCTTCTACCCCACTTTAAGGCACGCTTTGCGCGCCTTCCCTTCGTCATTCACGACGTCGGGCGGGAAAAGGCGGGCTTGTACAACGGCAGGGAAACGGCGGTCGTGCCCCTCGGCAAGGGCGAAATTTCCCTCTCCGCCGACCAGGAAGCGTTCGAGCAGCTGTGGCGGGATTACTATGCCGCCATCGACATTCCCGAGCGGCGGCGGGAAAAGCAGATGCGCGGCTACATGCCCGTGCGGTATTGGAAATTCATGCCCGAAAAGAGGCCTTGAACACGGACATGCCCCGCCCGTTTTTGCAAAACGGGCGGGGCAAATTCATTCGTCGTCGCCGAAGGAAGAGCGGGGCGGAGAACAGGGCGAACAGGGGTCGCGGGGCGGATAGGGCGGCGGGAAAACGTTTCCCCCGCGGGAAGGCCCGTCGTCCGTGCAGTACCCGCCCCGCCCGCGTCCGCGCGGGGGTTCCTTAGGGGCGGAGCGCACTTCCACCAGCACGGCGTCCTCACCGATCTTGATAATGTCCCCGAGCGGAATGAACAGGTTGGGGCGGAAAAAGCCCCTGCCGCCGGGCACGACGACGCCGAGCGTTTTGCCCTCGGGGAAGGTGAACACCACGTCGCACACCCTGCCGAGTTTTTTGCCGTCCTTGACGTTGACGACTTCCTTTTGCTTGAGCTGACAATATCCCGTTTCCATATTCTTGCGATCCATACTTTCATGCTATGCGCAACGCGGCGCAAAACGTTCCCCCTTTTTTCAATTTTTGCGAAAGGCTTCCCACAGGAGCAAGCCCCCCTCCGTCACGATGAACACGCCCGACACGATGAACACCCACGCCGCGGCGCAGCCTTGGTTGAAGAACAGAATGAAGGCGGCGAGCATGCAGACGACGGGCGGGGCGCAGTAAAGCAGCAGATCGGGCAGCGAAGCGCAGCAGCTTCTGTTTTTCAGGCGGACGTACAAAAAATACGCGCCGAGGGCGAGGAGCGCCGCCGCCAGGATGTAGAGAACCGCGCCGACGATGAGCCAGCCGAAGAGCACGATGACCGCGCCCGCGACGATCTTGATGAGGGACGGCTCGAAGCGACGTTCGAAGAGGTCGAGCACGCCCCACACGATGAGCGCCGCGCCCAAAAGGGTCATGGCGACGGACACCACGTCCCCCTGCAGGGCGATGAACAGCACGCCGAGCAGGACGGTGAGCACGCCGCAGACGGCTTTTTCGGAAGATTTCATAACACACCTCCGCGGGCGGGTTTTCCGCCCGTTCTTTTTTCTCCCGCACGGCGGGAAGAGCGCCTTTTGCCGCGCGGCTCTCTATTAAGATATGCCCCCCTGCCCGTCCGTTATGCGGGCATGCCTGTCCCCTTTTTGCCTTTCGGGTAAAAAAATCCCCGCGCGTCGCTTTCGCGCCGCGCGGGGAAAAGGGAGAAATGTTATTCTTACCAAATAGTTACACTTCTATGTTGAGAAACGGTATTGGCAATGTATCCATCTCCCGTCCCTTCATCTACTTGCCGACCAGAGTCTCCATCTACATAAGCATGGGCTCCATTAAGAATTGATGTGAATCGCACTGCTAATCCGCTAAATTCATAATAGCCCCTCCAATTATAACTCCTACCAACCGGTGTGCTGATTGCACCTCCATTCCCGTAGTATGTTCGAGAACTGCCAAATAAAGAATTTCTATACGTGTCAGTTATCTGATAATCATTTCCCGTGAACGTCCCGCCCGAAAGCCGAATGTTGCTGCCCGGATTGACTGCGATATACAACCCCGAACGAGTAGCACCCGTAAACGTACCGCCGGTGATCGTCAAGGAAGAACTGCCCTCGCCATAATAGATACCGTTTGTATTATCGTTTTCTCCCGTGCTGTTGGTCCCCGCAAAAGTACCGCCCTCAATGGTCACGGACGAACCCGTCTGACTGCCGTCACCGGCACCATAAGAAACATCTTCAATTGCAAGTCCCGTTGAAACGCCCCGCACAGTGTTAGAATTACCTTTGAAGGTTACCGTTGCGTTTCGGTGTACGGAAAAACCGGTCGTACCGCCGACATCAAACGTCGCATTTGAAATTTCAGCCGTTGCACTGTTACTGCTTGAAGCGGTAATGAATGCACCGCTACCCGATTGACCGGTATTCCCAAACGTTCCGCCCGTTATGTACGCCGTGCCGCCGTACATCTTGAATCCATACGACGCCGCCGCGCCCGCCAGGTCTCCATCAGTATTGGCTTCGTATGAATCAGCCCCGACAAAGTCGCCGTCATAAATATACGCAGTACCGTTGCTGACCAGAATACCGTTGCCCATTGCCGCGCTGTAATCGCCGCCGTTGATGTGCACGGTGCCGCCGACGATTTCAATGGCATGCCCCCCGCTCTCGTTCTTTTTGAAGTTCCATGCATCTTCACTTGACGTCGGAGTACCGTCGTTATGGGCATAATATTCTTCGCTCGTGCCCTTACCCTCGGTTATAACCGCCATTTCCACGGAATCCGTCCTTTCCCATTGCCTCTCGCCGTTTAACATCCAGCCGCCGAGGTACACATTGACGTTTTCCGTACCGCTTACATACACGCCGCCGCCGACTGTATTTTTAATCGTTCCCTTTGTTAATGCGACGGTCGTCGAAGTCGTCCCCTCCACGCGCACGGCATAGCTTCTCACAACCAAATCGTCATAATGTTGATAGCTCGTATCATTCGCCTCGCCCTCGTGGGTGACGTTGAACGTGCCGTTCGCGGTCAGAGAGCCGCCCTGAATGTACACGCCGTTATAGATGTTGGAAACGGTAGAACCTGTCACCCAACTATACTCGTCGGAAATGGTACTTATAATGTCGACCGTCGAATTTGCCGCCGTAGTCAGCGAGCCGCCGGACATATAGATGGCGGTGCCGTGGTTGGAAGTCAAATCGAGCGTGCCGTTCACGGTGATCGTACCGCTGCCGCGCGAAGTGATGCCCAGCCCGTCAGTCGTGATCGTGGACATGCCGTTCAGCGTGACGGAGCCGCCTTCCGAACTGATGGCAGTGCTGGAAAGAGTATTCGTACCGCCGATGCCGACCGTGGAGGTATATGTGCCCGAAATGGTCACGCTGCCGCCGTAGGCAAGAATGCCCGAGGACGTGGCGCCGAGCACGTTGATGGTCGTCATGCCGCTGCAAGAAACGACGCCGCCGTTCGTGTAAATGCCGAAACTGTTCGAATCGGCGAGATAGACGGAGCAATTTTCGGTTTCGACCGTGCCGCCCGCAACGTTCAGCCCGTAATTGTTGCTATAACCGCTGCCGCCGCCCACACCGCCGTTGAAGGTGAAATTGACGTTGGAAAGGGTGACCGTGCCAGCTGCAGCGCCCCCTGCTGTGCTCCCGCCCGATGCCGAGCGGACGCCCGTTACATTGGAACCGGAGAGGGAGAACGAAATGGCGCCTTCCGGATCCGCGCTTGCGCCCTGCACGTTGAGCCTGCCGCCTTCGATGTGGATGGCGGCGCCGTTGTCGGACGCCGATTCGTCCGCGGCGTTCTTGGTGAACGAGCCGCCGTTGACCTGCATGAAGCCGTTCGTGAGGTGAACGATGTCGCCGCCCTGCGAATAGAAACGGCCGCCGCTGACGTATAAGTCGGCGTCTTCCTGCAAGCCATGCGAAATCGCATCCGCATAGGACAGGTCGATACAGACCCCGCGGCCGTGCGCCTCGAACGTACTGCCCTGAGAGATGGACATGAAGCCGCCCGTGGCATATACCGAAAATGTATCTTCTTCCCCGAAATAAGAAACGTAATCGCCGCCGCGCGCATACAGATTGCCGCCCTGCAGGCGGATGGCGGAGAACGGGTCGCTATTTGCCACTTCGACAGACGTTGCCTTTACGCCGTTATAGCCGTACACGGTGACGCGGGCGAAGTTCCCCTCCGCCGGTTCCGCGGGACCGGCATATTCATATGCGCCGTGTTCGCCGACGTTCCCGTTGAAAGTCATGTAATAACTATAATAAAAGTCTGCGCTGGTGCCCGTGTTGGCGTAGGCGTTGTTTGTGATGTTGTTGTTGTCGTCGATGGTGAAATAGAGATAGGTGTCGGAAACGACGTAAGTGCCGCCGAAAGACGGATTGCTGCCTTCGTCGAAATACATGTTGCCGTTGACGGTGACGTACGTTTCCCCGTCCGCCGTCGTGCCGCTGTCCGTGACAGCGGGGACGATGACGGGCATGGAGACCGCGGTCGGGCTCGGCACATAGGTATTGCCGCTCCCCGTTCCGTCATAGACCGTGAAGGAACCGGACTGCGAAATGCTTGCGCCCGCGGGCGTCGTCCAGCTGTTTCCCGAGGGCGAGGCATATTCCGAGGCATGCTGCGCGCTGCCGCCCGGCAGTTTTTCGCCGTTGCGGGGGCCGCTTTCAAAGAGTCCCGCTGCGACGGTGATGGTGCCGCCGTCAACGTTGAACACGCTGCCGACGGGGTTATAAAAGCCGCCGCCCCCTTTGGAGTCGATGATGGTGAGGCGGACGCCCTCGGTGACGTTGAGCACGGGCTCGCGGTCGTTGCGCTGCAATTCATTGCCGTTGAGGTCGATGGTCAGGTCGGAATTGACGTCGGGCGGGCTGCCCGTGATGATGAGCGGGTTGTCGATATCGTCGGAGATCTGGATGTTCGTGTAACCGTTTTCGATGGCGTTGAAAAATTCGTCCACCGTGGTGATGACCACGTTGTCCGACACGGTATAGACCAATTCGCCGTCATATCTGCTGTCCGATTCCTTCTCGGCGGAGTATCGCGCCGCCGTGAGGGAAAAGCTCATCAGGGTGACGATGAGCAGGCCCAAAAGGACGCTGACGGCAATTCTCTTCTTCTGTTCGTTCATGCGGCGCCTCCTTCCGCGGAAGTACCCATGCCCGCGACTTCGGACCTCTGCACGAAGAGCACGGTGAGCTGCGTCTGGTATTTGCGGCTGAGCGATTCGTGAAGCGAATAGATAACGTTTTCACCGCCGTCGAGGGGATCGGGCGAAAGGCCGTTGAAAGAAATATAGTACCGCTCCTCTTCCGGCGTGTCCGCCAAATTGTTGCACAAGCCGTAATAATCGCCCGAAAACAGGGCAGTCAAATTCTTCAAATCTCCTTTGAGCAGCCCCGTCAGCGTATCCCCCGTCACCTCGGTCAATGCGCCGCCCGAATGGGCGTATATGTGTTCAGCGGGGTGGGCATAGACCGCCGCGTCCGTGTCGATGGGTTCGATATGCTGAAAGGAAAGGACGCTTGCATTCGTCGCATAATCGTATGTATTGGTGATGCGCACCACGGTTTCATCTGACCGGTCGGTCATGATGCCGTCTGCATATGCGTATGTCCCGGCGTCGGCGTCGAAGTGATAGCCGAGGATCTTTGCGTCGTCGACGGTCGCGTTTTCCGCCGCCGAGGGCCCCGCGAGATAGGCGTTCCACTCATCCTGCCACTCGATGGCGGCATAGTCCACGCGCTCGGCGAGGGTGAAGAAGAGTTCAAAAGTGCGGCTCTGCGGCCCGTTCGCTGTCGCGAGATAGAGTTCGGGGAGCGTGATGTCGATGGTATAGAACAGCATCTCTTTCTGCAAATCGAGGAAGAGCTGCGATTGGAAGTCGTTTGCGGTGACGCCGCGGCGGAAGCCGACGGCATAGTTGACCGTTTCCCGCGACGCCGTGACGGAGATGACGTTACTCTCCGCGCCTTCCGACGTCTGTTCCCGCGCCACGACCGTGCCGCCGTTTTCATCAATCGTGCCCGTGACGGTCAGCGTTTCGTCGGGAGAGCCCGCCAGCGCCGAATAATCGGTGAAATCCCGCGTGTCAAGAGTCACGGACGCCTGCGTGCGGTACACGCGGCCGCCGTTTCCGTCGGTCGCATAAGTGTATTCCGTGCCACCCCCGCCGTTGAGTTGATAGATGAAATTTCCGAGAATGTACTGCGAGGTGACGGGCACGCGGTCGACGGTATTGTTTTCCGCTACGACCTCGCGCACCTGCAGGACGAGGTTATCCGCCAACTCGGAGGGGAGACGCAGGCGGACGGAGGCCTGCAGATCGACCGCACTGTAACGGGAAGGGAGCCCGTTTGCGCCGACGTCCTCTGTGTTATAATTGTTGACGGTGATGCGAACGGTACGCGCCGTCCTGCCAGCGCTGGTCTGGTTTTCTTCGCCTTCCGCCCCTTCGACGGGCGTCCAATAGTCCATGTTGACGAAGTCGGTGGAAGAAAAGTCGTCGAGAGTGTACGAGGCGACAAAGGGCGTGATGCCCGTGGCGATGTCCCCGCTGACCCGAGAAGTATAGCGCGAAAAAGTCACGCCGGTGAACAGGACGCTCATGGCGAGGAGCCAGCAAAGGTAGGATACGACGGGAATTTGCTTTAATTTTTTCCTTTCCGCCCGTTGCTTTTTCTCTTTCATTTTTTCTCATCCCCTTCGACGGCGCTCTCCGCTCCGTCCCTTTTTGCTCTTGCCTGCAGTCCGGAGATGACATCCATGCCCAGCCAGACAAGGATGCCCGCGCCGATGACGGCAAAGAAGCCCGCGGGGCTCTGCACGAACCGCACCGCCGCGCCGAAGCCTTCCATCACCCACACCACTTTGCCCACGACCGCGCTTTGCGGCACGCTGAACGGGTCGGGCGCGTTATTGGCGTCGCCCTGCGTGGTATAGTACCCGTCGGCGGCAAGAATGATGCGGTGGGTGACGTACTCCCCGCGCGTATCGTCGTAAAACATGATGACGTCGTCGACGGCGTAGTTCTCCTCCGCGTGCACGACGATGAAATCGTTGACCGAAATGACGGGCTCCATGCTGCCCGAAACGACCACCGCGCCCGTATACCCGAACAGGGCGGGACGGTCGTTGCCGAACGCCAGACGGGACACGAGCGACCACACGTTATACACGAGCAGCAGCCCCATGACCAAGCCCAACAGCACTTTGACGACGATCCGTAAAATGTGTAACGCCTTGCGCATACCCTATTGCCCTCCTCTCTGCCGCAACGGGCGTTACGCCGCCGTTTCGCTCTGATGACGGGCAACCGAGCCGGAAAAGTCGATGTGCAATGTATACTGCGCGCCGTTCTCGCCCGCGGCGGTATCCAGCGCGTCGTTGTCCCGCCAATACCATTCCAGGCGGAACACCGTGGAGGACTCCCCTTCGACGGTCATATCTTCCACGCCGAGATCCGCTGCGGAGAGCCAGCCGCCCCCGCCGAGAAGCGAACCGTCCCGCCACAGGCGGTAGACGAGGCCGATGCCGTAGGCGTTGTCCTCGCGGAAGGCGAGAGCAAACTCCACCGTGTCGGGGCTTTGATTTTCCAAAGTGAAGTAATAGGAGCCGTCCATGCCCGGGGCGATGACCGAATCGCCGAAACGTTCGTTGAAGAACACGTCCAGGTTTTCGGTGTCCTGCCAATTCTCGCCGCTTTCGTCCGTCATGAAGAGCACGGGAGCATAGCGGCCGGAAAAGGAAATGTAATACGCCGCCAGCGTCGCCGACGTCACCGTGGCAAGCGCCAGAAAGAGCAGGGCGAGCAGGACGGGCAGCCAGCGGAAGCGCCGTATGGTGCCCACATATTGCCCCGAAGGCGTTAAAATGTTGTCGTTTTTGTCTATGTACGCCGCGCGGCGTTCATTGCGGTACAAAAAGACGTTGGTCTTTTCCTTGCGGAACACGCCGCGGTACGTGCCCTTGCGGTCAAAGAGTTCGCCGCCGCGGATGGCGCCCACCCGCTTGCCCTTGCGGTCGACCACCTTGCCGCGCACGGGCGGCTTTACGTCGATCGCCGTCACTTTTTGCGGCGCGGCGGGCGCGGAAGAGACCGCCTGCGGGATGGTTTTCCGCGCCGCATTCCCCGCGGGCATGGATGCCACGGAAGC
Source organism: Clostridia bacterium (assembly GCA_017886575.1). Lineage (GTDB taxonomy): Bacteria > Bacillota > Clostridia > Christensenellales > Borkfalkiaceae > RGIG4074. The sequence continues at coordinate 26,894 of JAGHJP010000060.1, read as the reverse complement.
GGGCTTTGCCGCGGGCACGGGTGCCGCGGGTCGTGCCGGCGCGACGACAGGCGCAGGCGCGGGCGCGGGAGAATATATCGCGGGACGGGGCGCGGGCGCGGGGGACGGAATGCCGCCCTCCTGCACGCCGACGGTGACGGCGCCCGTGGAGACGTCGACGCCGATGGAAACGGGACCGTTCGTCCCGACGGACACGGGCGCACTGCCGCCCGCGCTTATGTCCTTCGGAAGGGAAGAAAGAACGGCGGTGTTTTCCTCTTTGTTCCCCGATTGATTCGGTTGTTTGTTCCTGTCTGTTTTATCCATGGTTCTTTCTCATCCTTCCGTTACTTTCGGAATTTTACTGCTTGCGGCGCAAACGCCGCCACGGGCAATTTTTCCTTGCGGACAAAAAATTGCATGTTTACTTTTTCTCAAATTTTCCCTTAAAAGATACATCCGCCTCATGCCGCGCAAAGCGCCGCTGTACGCGACGCCCTGCGCGGCGGACGAATGCGGGGGCGAAAACTCGCCCCGACGCCGGATGCCGTGCCGCCCTGCCGCCACACATTCGGGACGGGCGCCCTTCCGGCTATGTACATCATGTCTGTTCCCGCGCGCCGTTAAGCCGCGGGCTATTCGCTTGCCTGGACGGCGGTGTAGGAAACGCTGTACGAAACGCTCGTCATATTCTGACCTACCCAGGTATCGATCGCATCCGAAACCTGCTGACCCCAATCATCGGTCGACGTCCAGGTCACATTGCCGCGAATGCTCAACGTAGCTCCGGGCGCAAGCGTATAAACGCCCTCATTTGCCTCGACCGGCGAGCCGCCTGCATCCATCACGGTAATTGCGATCGAAAACAGATTTTTCACCTGCGCCTCGCTTGCCGCCGCCGTACCGGTAGAAGCATTTTCTTCGGTAATGCCGCTGCCATAAGACGCCGTGCCGCTGATCACCGCTTCACCGACATCGATCGTGACATCCGCCGAAACTTCGCCTCTATTTACGATCGTTGCAAGTACCACAGCGCCCGTTTCATTCGTTCTCTTATCGCTGAACGAGGACCAAGCCTCATCGGACGGAGACAGTTTACCGAAGTCAACGGTATGCTCACCGGTGGCGATCCCATCTGTCACGTCGATTTTCCACAGCGCAACGCCCGTGGTGGCGCTGCCCGTGCCGCCGCTGGTGTAACGGGCGAACGTCGTGCCGAGGAAGCAGCAGCTGAGCAGGGTGAGGGCGACCAGCACGAGGAATAACTTGGATGCAATACCCTTTTTCTTTGTCATTTTTTCATTCTCCTATTAAAATGAAATTTATTTTATTATGTAAAGCGGCAGGCGTGTGGCAAACCGCCGCGTTTACAACTTTTGAACGGGGAACAAAGCGCGCCCCGAAAGAGCGCTACTGCTCTTCCGTTTCGTCCTTTCCCTGCTCCGCCACGAGGGCGCGCAAGCGGGCAAGCTCTTCCTCCTTGTCCCGCAATTCCCGTTCGAGATCGCCCTCGCCGCCGGCGGCAAGTTCTTCCCGGCGCACCTTGCGGTTGTAGAGCGCGATGCGGAGAATGTCTATGGCGATGAACGCGACGACGGGCACGCCGACGAACACGAGAATACCCGCGGGGGTCTGCAAAAACATGGCGAACCCGCCGAGTCCCGCGACATGCCCGACGCATTGCCCCACGACGTTTTCGAGGGGAATTGCGCCGTCGGTGATGTTGTTGGCGTCGCCCTGCGTGATGACCGAGCGGATCTGCCCCGCCCCGTCATACTCAACGAGCACGATGCGGTGGGTGACGTAAATGTCCTGATGGCGGAAGGTGACCACGTCGCCCTCCTGCAGTTCGTTCTTCTCCTCTTCGTCCAAGAGTTTCACGAAGATGAGCGCGCCCGTGTCGAAACTGTCCTCGGCTTCGCCGGCCATGGAGCCGGACGTGACCGCCAGCGGCGCGATTCCGAACACGGAGGGCGGGACGTCGGGCTCGACGCTGCCCTTGACGATGAGCACGACGTTGACGATGAGTACGGGAAGGAACAGGACGGTCAGCGTGACCATGACCGCGATCCACGCGATCTCGCCCTTGGTTTTTTGTCTTTTCATGAGTGTATTGTACCCCTTTTTCTCGGATTTGCGGACCCGACCGACGGGCGCGCAAAGCGGTAAAATTCTTCCGAATTTCACCGCATTCCGCGCCCGTTTACGGTCGGCACGGCTTGTCCCGTTTCATTCTATGCGCGAAGCGCCGTTTTCATGACAGATTTTCCGCATAAAACGCAAAAATTTCCCGATAAGCAACTAAGTTTAACGAGAAATTATACCTTTCCGGAAATTATACCTTTCCGGAAATTATACCTTTCCATTGGTTATATTATAGCATAATTTAACTATAATGTCAACTCAAATATACTTTATTCTATAATTTTTTTTATAGTAAAATAAAAAAGAAAGGCGGCTGAACAATATGGACGTGATAGAAAAACTGAACAAACTGCGTTTGGAACGGAACATGAGCGTTTACAGGCTGGCAGAACTTTCCGGACTGAACCAATCGACGCTGGCGAACACTTTTTCCCGCGGGACCGTTCCCTCCATCCGCAACCTGGAGATCATCTGCAACACGCTGGGCATTACGCTCGCCCAATTCTTTACGGAAGAAGAGAACACCGTACCTCTGACGCCGCGGGAGAAAGAATTTTTCGAGAACTACAAAAAACTCCCGCCGCCGTTGCAGGAAGCCGTGGAAAACATCGTCAATACCATGGCGTCCTCCGGCAAATCGTAAGAAGAACAAAAAAAGATTATCCATGCCCGCGGTTTCGCCCCTTTTTGTTTGACTTCTTTCTCTCTGCGCACGCTCTTCTCCTTTGCCCGTTTGCCGCGGACATGGGCTTGGTGTTTTGCCCCCTCTTCGGCCGCACTGCAACAAAACGGAAAGAGGCACAAAACCGTTATAAAATTTCGTTTTAAGAAATTTTCTTTCAAACCATTGACAAAAGAGGGAAAATATAGTATACTATGATCGGAAAGCGGACAGAGCGACCCCCGCAAGAAGAGGAGCGGCGCTCCCCTTCGCGGGCGCAAATCTGCTGTACGCTTTCGGAGGCATCCCCGATGGGCTTTCACAGAAAAATCAGACGGGCGTTTGCGGCAGTCCTTGCCGCGGCGACATGCGTTGCGTTCGGGCTGTTTGCGGCAGCCTGCACCGACGACACGCCGCCCGCGAGCAGCGGCGGCGAAACGTACATCGTGACCGTGACGCCGGTGGCGGGCGCGGAAATTACCCCCGATAAATACGGGGCGAAAGAGGGCGAAACGGTGACGGTCACCGTGGAGATCACCGACCCGGAAAAATATCTCGAAACGCTGACGTTCAACGGAGAAGAAGGGACGCAGACGAACAAAAACACCTTCACCTGGACGATGGGCGCAGAGAACGTGACCGTGCAGGTGACCCTGGGAACGTACAGCGAAACGCTTTCGGACGATTTCCTTTCGTGGGAAACAAAAGTCCCCGACCAGATCGTGCCCGTGGCGGGCGGCTACGAAGTACCCCTGCGGTTCGAATTTGACGAGACCGTGCAAAGTCCCGCCGCTTCGAGCCGTACATACGTCGCCTCTTCCGATCAATCGGTCATTCCCGACGACGCCTTGGCGCTTTCTTTCAGCGGCGACGGCACGTTCATCGATTCGGGCAGCGTTGACATAGACGTGACCAAAGCGAACGAAGGCGTCGCCTACATCACCCTGCACATCCAGGACAACAGCGTATCCTCGAAAAACGCCACGATCGTCAAGAGAATAGAAGTGGTCAAGGCGGAAGAGTTCGAGGTCACGACCTGGGAGGAAACGATCGAGTTCGATTTTTCCGCGGTGGAGAACGATCACGACACGTTCGCCGTTCAGATCCTCGATTTCTATGACGGCATACTCTGCCAGGGCATGGATTGGGACGGACTGCAATACACCGTGGAGGGCATTGCGGACGATAATTACAAGATCGTGCGCCTGAGCGAAGGCGTCCGCATCGAATTTGCTGCCGCCGACATCGAACGCGGCACTGTGACCGTGACCTTTGACTATGTGGCAAATCACGACTACACCCTCGGCGCGCTGATGCCCGAGACGGACCCCGACACGCCGACCGAATGGGCGTTCCTGCATCTGAGCGGACACACTACGGCGGGCGGAGGATATGCGAATAACATTCTGCACTTCACGCGGGCGGGCGTCGAAATATCCCTCGACGTAGACGAAGCGTGAAGATATAAAGACACTTCGACCTTACACTACCCCGTGAAAAGATGAGGTCCTGCACCGGCTGTCCGGACGATTACGGCGGGCCGAACGGCAGAGCGCAAAAAATAACTATCCCGTTTTGCGCGATGTACGGACGGAAGAGCGCGGTACGCGGACACGGGCGCACGCAAAGAAAAATTACCCCGATTTGCGGCGACGGCGCGGACCCCCGAGGCAAGAAAGAAGGGTGTTGGAAAAAATAAACGGCCGCCCGTCGGTTACCCCCGGCGGCAGCGGCATGACGGTAAGTTGCATCGGCTGAAACAAGCCGAACGCGGGCATGCCCCGCACGGACACGGAAGAGAGCTGACACTCTCCCCTATTTGTTGCCGTTCCGATCGACCGCCCCGGGCCTATGGCGGGCGCGGCGCTCTGAACGCCTGACGCGATGCGGACGGGAAACGCGGCATTCCGGCGCGCGGAAAGGTTTTATACATACCCCCCTTTTCGCAAAGACGGCACGCAAATTCCCCTTCCTTCGCCTCGGACGCAGAGCGGAAATACTACCCCCATCCGACAGGACGCAAAACCCCCGACGTCAGTCAACGTCGGGGGTTTGTTTTGTCATTTTTTTGAGAAACGCGTTCTCACGTCACAGCAGCAACAAAATGATGCTTACGAACTGAAAGACGCTGCCGAGCAGGACAAAGACGTGCCAAATGCAGTGCATGTAACTCTTTTTGCGGCCGAGAGCGTAAAAGACGATGCCCACTGTATAGAACACGCCGCCCGCCAGCAGCCACAGGAAACACGCCAGAGAAACGCTGTCCAGGAAGATCGGCAGAATGAATACGATCATCCAGCCCATGACGACGTAACTGATGTGGCTGATCACCTTGACCGCCTTCCACTCCATGTTGATGGCGTTGAAGGTGATGCCGAGGAGAGCGAGCCCCCATTCCACCGCAAAGATGATCTTGCCGACGGGCAGCGACCAGAAGGCGACGAGGCAGAAGGGCGTGTAGCAACCCGCGATCAGCAGGAAAATGGAGCAATGGTCAAAGATGCGGAAGATGCGCTTCGCCGTGCCCTGGGGCAGAAAGTGATAGAGCGCGCTCATCGTGTACAGCGCGATGACCGTGAAGGAATATATGCCCGCCGCGACGTACTTGTTGACGGACGGATCGCGCGACGCGACGAGGAAGGACGCGATGCAGAAGAGCACGCCCAGCCCCGCGCCCACGATGTGCGAAACGGCGTTGAACAGTTCCTCCCCCTTGGTGTACACCGGCTGCCTTGCCGCTTTTGACTCCCTGATTCCGATGTCGCGGGCGGGCATGCCGCCCATGGTTTTTTCTCTCATATGACTTTACCTCCTGTTTTGTTCTTTGTTTTATCTTGATCGGTTCTTGTTCCCGCCGCTTTCGGCGGCGCCCCGTCGGGCTTTCCCTTTTATTATATTCCCGCGTTCCCCTTTCTTCCCCCGATCACCCTTGCAACGCCCGTCTTTGCGGCGCTTTCGCAAGGCCGCCGCGCAGCGGTCGGCGCCGAAGGGTCAGGGGGCAGGGATCGCACGCTTGCCGCGGGCAACGACCGCCTTCTCGCAAGTCTGCCTTCCCTGCGGCGGAGCCGCCTGCGCGGCCTTCCGCCCCTTACGCCTATTATTATAGACCGCCGCGGCGGATTTTACTACCTACCGATGTATTTTTCCCCTCTCCTGTTTCCGAGAAAATTTCTATCGGGGTAAAAACGCGCTCTACAAAGAAAAACTAAACTCTACTGCGGGTAGAGTTTGCAGAAAGGACGCCGAAAAGACGGGCATCCGGACAAAAAGGGAAAATATTTTCCCCAACGCCGCGCATTCGTTTGATTTTCGGGAACGCATGTACTATAATATCGGTGACAAGAAAAATTTAACTTTACGGAGGTTTTTTATGTTAGACAAAAAAATCGCAAATCTTCTGAACGAACAGGTGAACAAGGAATTTTACTCGGCATACCTCTACCTGGATTTCGCCAACTATTATGCAGACGAAGGGCTGGACGGATTTGCCCATTGGTATGAAGTGCAGGCGCAGGAGGAGCGCGACCATGCCATGATGATGCGCCGTTACCTCATCGACAACGGCGTGCGCGTGACCTTCGGCGCCGTCGCAAAGCCCGACAAGACGTTCGCCGCCGCCATCGATCCGCTCAACGCGGGGCTGGAACACGAACAGTACGTCACCTCCCTCCTCAATGCCATTTACGCCGCCGCGTTCGACCTGAGGGATTTCAAGACAATGCAATTTTTGGATTGGTTCATCAAGGAGCAGGGCGAAGAGGAAAAGAACGCCGAGGACCTCATCAAAAAGATGAAGATGTTCGGCTACGACGCCAAGGGACTGTACGCCCTCAACCAGGAACTTGCCGCCCGCGTCTACACCCCTTCCGCCAACGCGCCCGCCATGTAAGGACAGTTGCAGCATTCGCCTGTCCGAAAGGCGCTTTTTCGCCCGCGCGGCGTGCCGCGCTGGCATCTCTGCCGAAACGCTTGAAAACGGATCCGGACTTTGTTCGGACCCGTTTTTTTATAAAAAATATGCTGTCCCCCCCGCGGCACATCGCGGGGAGGGGGACGAGCTTCGGAGCGGAAAAGGACAAAACACGACGGAAACGGCGCCTGCCCGAAAACGAACGGGCATGCCCGCAACGAATGGGAAAAAGGATGAGAAAAGGCGCGGCGGATCGTTTATCCGCCGCGCCCCGCGCCGCCCCATTCATCATCTCGTCCGGTCTTCCCGTCGTTCCACAAAAAATGAGGCCGCTGTTCTGCCCCGCAACGGTGCGGGAAAAGTTACTTGATCTCGTCCATGGCGTAAGCCGCCGCGCCCATGACGCCCGCCTTGTTGCCGAGGGACGCCTTGACGATGGGCACCGCCACGCCCAGACCGTGGGCGAAGAGCTCGCTGTCAAACTTCTTTTGCACGGGTTTGGTGAGGTTTTCGCCCTGGTTGGCAATGCCGCCGCCCAGCATGATGACGTCGGGGCGGAAAATGTTGGCAAGGTTGACCAGGCCGCAGACGAGGTTATTTTCGTAATTCTCGATGATCTTCGCCGCCGTGCGGTCGGTCTTGGCGTGCGAAAACGCCGTCAGCCCGTCCACCGTGTCGGGCGTATAGTCCTGCCACATCTCCGAATCGACGTTCTCGATCATGGCGCGCTTGGTGTCGCGGATGAGCGCGGTCGCCGAAGAATAGACCTCGAAACAGCCGCGGCGGCCGCAGGTGCATTTCAATCCCCCGCGCTCGATGACCATGTGCCCGATCTCGCCGCCCTGGGAATGCCTGCCCGAGAACAGTTTGCCGTCGATGACAATGCCGCCGCCCACGCCCGTGCCGAGGGTGACCAAAATGCTGTCGGTGTATTCCTTGCCCGCGCCGAAGCGGGCCTCGCCGAGCGCCGCCGCGTTGGCGTCGTTGGTGATCTTGACGACATAGCCCGTCACTGCGCTGAGTTCATAGCCGATGGCAAAATTCTTCCAATCGAGGTTGCCCGCAAACGTGACCACGCCGTTTTCCGAGTCGATCATGCCCGGGATGCCCAGGCCGATGCCCGCGATCTTGTCGCGCGACAGCCCCGCCTTGTCGATGAGTTTGTTGGTGAACCCCGCAAGGTCGCTGACGATGTTTTTCGTGTCCGTGGGAATGCTGTCGAATACCAGCAGTTTACCGTTCTCCTCGACGATGCCGCCCTTGACGAATGTGCCGCCGATGTCGAAACCGATATATGTTTTCATAACTTCTCTCCTATGGTTGATTTACTGTCCGAGTTTGACGAATTTGCAGAGGAATTTATATCCCGCCGCCGAGACCGCGCCGCGGATGCCGAAGGGCATCCAGCTGATGATGGCGGGCAGGGAACGGTAACGAAGTTTTTTATACAATTTCTTGTCCCGCTCTTTGATGTGCCGCCAGAGTTCGTCCAGCTTTTCCTTGCGCGTTTCCCTGTTATCCTTGCCGCCCGCCGTGAAAAAAATGGTGTTCATCATGATGGCGCCCAGCGCATGGAACATGTATTTGCGCAAGCCCTTCTTCTGCGAACGGATGTAGTCGTAAGTATAGGCGTCCGTCATCAGCCGCATGACACGGATCTGCTGTTCGTAACGCTTGGTCATGTTGTCCACGTTGACCGACTGATCGCTTCTGCCGATAAAATAGCGGTAAAGGTCGACGTCGACGTAATAAAGTTTCTTCATGCAGGGCAACGGCTGATAGGAAAACAAGTTGTCCACATAGAAGGTGTGTTCGGGCAGGCGGATGCCGCTTGCGCGGAGCGCCTCTGTGCGATAGATGAGGGAGTGCATGAGCAGCATTTCCCACTTGGTGAAAGATTTGACCTCGTCCCAGCCGAAGAAACGGCCGACGGGCATTTTTTTGCGGTAATGACTGACGTAGGACGTGCCGTCCGACACATGTTCGTAGACAAAATTGCAGATATAGAGATCGGCCCCTTCGCCCGCCTGCACATGCGCACGGATGGTACCGAGAACGGTCTTCAAGGCGTCGGTGTCCAGCCAGTCGTCCGAATCGACGACCTTATAATAGAGCCCTTTCGCCCGATCCATGCCCGCGTTGACGCCCGAACCGTGCCCCCCGTTTACCTGGTGCACGGGAACGACGATGTCGGGATATTTCGCCGCATATTCGTCGGCAATGGCGCCCGTATCGTCCTTGGAGCCGTCGTTGACGATGACGATCTCCACCTCGTCGCCGCCCGTCAAAAGAGTGTCGATGCAGTGCCGCATGTAATCCTGCGAATTATAGCTGGGCACCGCAAAGGTGATGAGTTTCATGATCCGCTTTTCCTCTTTGTATTTTTTATAAAAGGCAAAGGTCACAGCGGCGCAAACGCCGCCGTGACCGCCTCTTATTTTGATTTTTTACGTCTGCATGCTCAGGCACGCGCCGCGCGGGCGGCTTCGACCTCTCTGATCGCCGCTTCGTTCGCCGCGATCGCCTCGTCGCGCTTGACCGCCGCTTCCAGCGCCTGATTGTACTTGTCGGCGACAATCTTCTCCTGCGCCGCGATATCCTCTTCGGATTTGCCTTCCGATTTCATTTTTTCAAGCATCTTCTTGGACGCTTCCCAAGAGACTGCGCGGGAGTTTGCCGCGGAATCGCTGACGAGAGCCTCTTTGCGGGCGGCTTCGAGTTTTGCGTTTTCGGCAAGTTCGACTGCCTTGGCTTCCGCCGCCGCAATCTCTTCCGCCGCCGCGCCCGAATTTTTCAGGGCTTCCGCCTTTTTCGCCGCTTTATCCGCCAGCTTCTGCTGATCGGGGAAGATGACGAGGAAGATGAAGAAGAAGATGACCACGGAAACGCCGCCCGTCAGAACGGTCTTGATGATGGCAATGACGGCTTCATTCCAGTTCCACCACATCATGATGGGATTCATGATGCCCCAAATGGCATTGACGCCCACGGAAATGGCGATCCAGCCGATGAAATACCAAATACCCTGCACGACGGGATTGCCTTTGGATTTGAACGTGATGTTTCTCTGCAGCGGGAAATTGATACACTGCGCGAGGAAGGTGGCAATTTCGAATGCAATGAAGTTGCCGAGGCCCGACATTTGCAATTCGTAACCCAGATCCATGTATTGCTGTACCTGTTCGGGCGTGGAAGCAATGAAAGTATCGTTCCCCAGCAGGAACTTGACCGGTTCGTTAAAGATCGCGTAATTCAGGGCGTTGCCTGCCGCATCCTGCCAGGGCAGCGCGACGGCGGGCCAAACGAACGGCACGTCCCAGATCTCCTGAAACGCATATGGCAAAAAAATCATGATGAGCGCCTGGAAAATGGTGACCAGGTTGCTGAACAGGAACATGACGACAAACTGCTGAATCAGTTTCGAACCCTTCGGGTGCTTATCCGCGAATCCGTACCATACGCCGAGCCACCAACGCCAGATCTTTTGGAAAAAGGCGAGGAAAGCGTTGTCGGACAGGGGTTTGACCCTGACTTCTGCCTGCGCCGCGGCTGCGCCGGACGCGCTTTGTGTTACCTCTTCATTCATTCAACTGAACCTCCAATATATTGATTTTATAACATTCCATTTTCCACACTTACCGACGGAAAATTTCAGTTTCTCTTTTCGCTTACGGCACGGCAAATTAATTGCCGGCGTTCTTTTTTGCCTGCTCTTCCGCCTTGGTCTGCGGGTCGCCCGAGATGAACATGCCCAGGCCCTTGAAGAAGTGACCGTTGAACATGGTGATGAGGCCGTTCATCCGGTACATGCCGAAGCCCCCGAACTTTGCCATGCCGCGCATGGGCTGGTGGTACACGCCCATGACGAGGGTATTGGCGAGCGTGCGGTTGCCGACGGCGCGCAGGAATTTGATGGCGAACGTGATGGCGCCTGCAAAGAGCCTGCCCGTCCAGCCGCGCGCATAGCGGAGATCCGCCACCGTGCAGTTGGCATGGATGACCATTCTGTTCTTCTTATAGAAGGGGTAGTTGGGGTTGGGACGCTTGTAATGTACCTTTTCGTCGCCCGCGGATAGGAGCGCTTCGAACTCTTCCGTGGAGACGTCCGCGACCTTGCCCGAGAAATAGGAAGCGAGTTTTTCCCTGTCGTAAGGGGATTTCGCGCCCGTGCCTTCGCGCACGATGGCGCCCTCTAAGCGCACGTCCTCGACGGATGCGGCGACATAGATCTGGTATTCGCCCCCCTCTTCTTCCCACTGCAGCGTGCCGACGTTGTAATAGCGGAAAGTCTTGTCGTCGAAGGGAACGGTGACCGTCTTGCTTTCGCCCGCTTTGAGAAACACCTTGGTGAAGCCTTTGAGTTCCTTCTTGGGGCGGAAAATTTCCGATTGCTTTTTGCCCACATAGACCTGCGCGACTTCCGCGCCGTCCCTGTTGCCCGTATTGGCGATCGTGAACGTGACGCCTTCTTCCCCCACGGACAAATCGGAATATTCGAACGTCGTGTAGGAGAGCCCGAACCCGAAGGGATATTTGACGGGCACGCCCGCGGTGTCGTAATAGCGGTAGCCGATGAAGGGCCCCTCCCTGTATTCGACGGAGATCTGTTTGCCGGGGAAGTGGCTGGCGGAGGAGCAGTCCTCGTAGTGCAGCGGATAGCTCTCCGAAAGTTTACCCGAGGGATTGACCGCACCCATGACCACGTCGAGCACGGCTTTCGCGCCCGCCTGACCGCCGAGGTAGGCGTGCACGACGGCGTCGCACTTTTCGTCCCAGTTCATTTCGACGGCGGAGCCGCAGGAGAGCACGACGACGATCTTTGCGCCCGTCTTTGCCAACGCGTCGATGAGTTCGACCTGGTTGGCGGGCAGCTCGATGTTCTCGCGGTCCAGCCCCTCCGCTTCGGTCACTTCGTCCAGACCGACGTACAAAAGAACCACGTCTGCCTTTTGGGCGAGCGCGCACGCCTCTTCGACGAGCGCGGGCTTTTTCTTGCCGTAGCGGTCGAAACCCTGCGCATAGCCGACGGCGTTCACGCCGCATTCTTCGAGGGCGTCATACGCCGTGTCGAGGCGGGTGGGATTGACGACCGAGGAGCCTGCGCCCTGGTAGCGGGGGGCTTTGGCGAAGTCGCCGATGACCGCCACTTTGGTCTCGCCGTTCAACGGCAGGATATTGTCCTTGTTTTTGAGCAGGACGACCGATTCCTGCGCCGCACGCAGCGCCATGTCGTGGTGCTTCATTTCATCGAACACGATCTTGTGCGGGTCGGCGGCGGAGGATGCGGCGGTGTAGCCGCCCGCCTCTTCCTGCTCGGTCTCGCGCATGTGGCTCGCCCAATCGGTGGGCTCGGCATGTTCGACGGAATCTTTCTTCTTTTCCGCCTTGTTCTTGTAGACCTCTTCGGTGGTGAAGATGAGTTCGAGCAGCCTGTCGAGGTTCTCGTCCAGCACTTCTTCGGGCATGGCCTCGCCCTTTTCGACCGCCGCGTCGAGCGCGGACTGTTCCATTTTGCCCTCTTCGACCGCCTTTTTGTATTCGTTATACTTACGGACCGCGCGGACGATGTCGCGGTTGGTGTCGCCGTTGGTGCCGGGCATTTCGAGCTCGTTGCCCGCCTGCATGCCGGGGACGCGCAGGTTTTCGCCCGCCCAGTCGGTGACGACGACGTTCTTATATCCCCAATCGTTGCGGAGAATGTCCACCATCAGGTGTTTATTTTCGTTGACGTGTGTGCCGTTGATCATATTGTACGAGGACATGATGCTCTTCGTCTTGCCCTCTTTGACCGCGATCTCGAACGCGGTGAGGTAAATCTCGCGCAGGGTGCGCTCGTCCACGATGGTGTCGATGACCATGCGGCGCTCTTCCTGGTTGTTGGCGGCATAGTGCTTGACACAGGCGGAGATGCCGTTGGACTGGATGCCGCGGATGTACGCCGCCGCCATTTTGCCCGCGAGGTAGGGGTCTTCCGAAAAGTATTCGAAGTTCCTGCCGCAGCGAGGGTTGCGCTTCATGTTGGTGCCGGGACCCAAGAGCACGTTGACTTTGAGCGCGACCGCCTCTTTGCCGAGACAGGTCGCCATCTCTTCGCCGAGGGCGGGATTCCACGTATTCGCCATGGTCGCGGCGGTGGGATAGCAGGTGGAAGGGATGCTCTTGTTCAGACCGAGATGGTCGGCGGCCGCCGCCTGCTTGCGGATGCCGTGAGGGCCGTCGGACAGGAACATGCTGGGAATACCGAGTTCGTCGATATTCATGCTCTGCCAGAAGTCTTTGCCCGACGTCAAAGACGCCTTCTGTTCGAGCGTCATCTTGTCGATCAATTCCTGATACTTCAACACGTCAATTTACCTCTGATATAAAAAATTTTTTTTGTCACAACGGCGTGTCCCGCCGTCCTTTCGTGCTTCCGCAAAAAAGGCAAAAAGGGCGGAAACGCCTAACTCTTATGTTATTATAACATCTGATACACGCCCTGTCAATACCCAATTTTCAATTTTTTATTGCATTTTTTCCATTTCTTTTCCGCAATGCCTTGACTTGTCCGCGCTTTTTGCTATAATGAAAGATAAGAGAACGCAAAAGGAGGCTGAAAAACAGCATGTACGATTATCTCATCGTCGGCGCGGGACTGTACGGGGCGGTGTTCGCCCACGAGGCGGCCAAGCGCGGCAAAAAATGCCTCGTCATCGAGAAACGCGGGCACGTCGCGGGCAATATCTACACCGAAAAGGTGGAGGGCATCAACGTCCACCGCTACGGCGCGCACATCTTCCATACCTCCGACAAAGAGATCTGGGACTATATCAACCGGTTCGCCGAATTCAACAACTACGTCAACCAGCCCGTGGCGCGGTATAAAAACGAGTGCTATAACCTGCCCTTCAACATGAACACTTTCACCAAGATATGGCCGGACGTGTTCACCCCCGCCGAGGCGAAAGCGCGTATCGAAGAGGAGCGGCGGGAGGCGTTCGTCGAAAACCCTTCCAACCTCGAAGAACAGGCGATCAACCTGGTCGGCAAAACCATCTACGAAAAACTGGTCAAGGGGTATACGAGCAAGCAATGGGGCAGGGCATGCACGGAATTACCCCCGTTCATCATCAAACGCCTGCCCGTGCGGTTCATCTTCGACAACAACTACTTCAACGACCGCTACCAGGGCATTCCCGTCGGCGGCTATACCGCCATCGTCGAGAAGATGCTCGAAGGGAGCGAAGTCAGGCTGAGCACCGATTTCTTCGGCGACAGAGACGGCTATCTTTCCTGCGCGGAAAAAGTCGTCTATACGGGCGCGATCGACCGCTTCTACGATTACCGCTTCGGCGCGCTGGAATACAGGAGCGTGCGCTTCGAGACCGAAGTCCTGGACACCGACAACTTCCAGGGCAACGCCGTCATCAACTACACCGACGCCGAGACGCCCTTCACGCGCATCATCGAGCACAAGCACTTCGAGTTCGGAAACCAGCCCAAGACGGTCATTTCGCGGGAATATTCCTCCGCCTGGAAGCCGGGCGACGAGCCCTATTACCCCGTCAACGACGAGAAGAACGGAAAACTCTACCTGCAATACAAGGAATTGGCGGACGGGGACGGGCATGTCCTGTTCGGCGGCAGACTCGGGCAATACAAATATTACGACATGCACAACGTCATCCGCGAAGCACTCGCCGCGGCGGACAGGGAGCTGCGCTGACCGTCTCTCCCCCGCCCTTTTTACAGTATACCCCTGTTTTATCGGGGGCATGCCCGCACCGAACGGGAAAAGAAAAAATTTTTGCATGAAAAAAACCGCGGGGTCCGCTCGATTTATCTTACCCTGCGGTTTTATTTTTTCGTGAATGCGCTCAGGCGGATTCGTATATCGCGCCGCCGTAAACGTCTATGCTTTCCCCGTTCGTCCCCGCGCCCGCGCCGCTGCCGGGCATTTCGATGATCATGTTCTCGAACACGACGTTGTCCGTACAGCGCATGGCGCGGTCGTATTCTTCCTCGTTGGTCACCACGAAGGTGAGCACGTTGCGGATGGCGTACCGCTTCTGATACTTGCCGTAGCAACGGATGTCGATGTTATAAAAATCGGGATCGGAAAACCAATTGAAGCGCGTGAAGCCGAACAGCCAGACGATGAAATAGCCGAGGCGGTCGCGGATGTTTTCGCGGGGCATTTCGCTCAGGTCCTTGGTGATGAGCTGCCCGCGGATGATCTCGGGCGCGATCTTTTTGAGCTTGATGAGGTCGAAGGGGTTGAACGTCTGAATGGCGAATTCCCCGTGATAGGCGCGGAGCATCTTCACGACGTTGTCCACGAAATGCTTGGCGCCGAAGCACGCTTTCAACTCGATGAGCAGCGGGACCCTACCGTTGACGTATGCCAGGAACTCCGAGAAGAGCGGGACATGTACCCCCTTGAAGCCCAAAAGATCGATGTCCTTGATCTGATCGTACGTATACTGTCCGATGCGGCCTTCCAGCCCCAGGCAGCGCTTGGCGTATTCGTCGTGAAAGACGATGATCTGCCCGTCGCGGGTGACGCGGATGTCGAGCTCGATGGCATACCCGTGCCGGATGGCGTTCTCCGCGGAAAGCAGGGAATTTTCCGGTATCCCGCTCGTGTGATAACCACGATGTGCGATGGGAATTTTTTTCAAAAACGAATGATCTAACCTTCTCATAGTTCTCCGCCGGGCTTCCGCCTGTCCTGCGCTCCGTCTTTATCGGATGTATATACGCCGCCGCGAAAAAAGTTCTCATTGTGTATTATAACGCCATCCGTGCCGATTGTCAATAAAATTAATTCAAAATGCCGTTCTTTTTGTCGATTTTTTTGCGGAAGGCGCCTCCTTTTTCCCTTTTCCGCCCCGTGCGGGGGCCGCGCCCGGTTGACAGCGGCCGCGGCTTGTGGTATACTGTACGGGAATGACGCGAAACGGGGCATACTGCATGAAAAACATCGGCTTTTTAAGCGGCAACGCCGTTAAAATTCTCGCGGCCATCCTCATGGTCGTCGACCACGTGGGATTTTTCCTCTTCCCCGACCTCATCATCCTGCGCATCATCGGCAGGGTGTCCTTTCCCCTGTTCGCCTACATGCTGGCGGAAGGCTGCCGCTACACGCGCGACAAGGCGCTGCATTTCACCGTGCTCTTCGCCGTGGCGCTCCTCTGCCAGGTCGTCTATTTCTTCTTCGACGACGGCAACCTGACCATGAGCGTGCTCGTCACCTTTTCCCTCGCCGTGCTCATGATCTACGCCCTGCAGTTCTGCAAAAAGAAGCTTGCCGACGGGGCATGCCCGGTCTCCGTCAAGGTCCTCTCCTGCCTGCTTTTCGTTTGTACGGTCGCGGGGACGTATATCCTCAACGAGATATTCGTCATCGATTACGGATTCGTGGGCTGTCTGCTGCCCGTTTTTCCCGCCCTGTTCGACTTCAAGGACATACCCGTGCCCGCGGTTTTGGGGAAATTGGACAACCTGTACGTCAAACTTGCCTGCCTCGCCGTCGGCATCGCCCTGCTCCCCCTCGGGACCGATCTGGGCGCTTTGGAATACTACGCCTTTTTCGCCCTGCTCCCCCTGCTCTTCTACAACGGACGGCGGGGAAAATGGCGCATGAAATACTTCTTTTACATATTCTATCCCCTCCATCTCGCCCTGTTGCAGGGGCTGGCAATGATTTTATGACCCGCCGGAAACGGCCGGAAGGAGAACGCCATGGCAAAAGCGACGACGCAATACGTCTGCGGCGCGTGCGGCTACGTCAGCCCGCGCTGGCTGGGAAAATGCCCCGCCTGTGAAAAATTCAATACCTTTGCGGAGGAGCCCGTTCCCGCCCCGCCCATGCCCGGGAAAAGCGGGGTTTCCAAGCCCCGCTTCGGCGGCGGAAAAGCCGTTCCCCTCGCCGCCGTGGAGCGCGAGCGGCTGACCCGCGTGAAAAGCGGCATCGCCGAGTTCGACAACGTGCTCGGGGGCGGCATCGTGCCCGCCTCGCTCATACTCGTCGGGGGCGACCCCGGCGTGGGCAAGAGCACCCTTCTGACCCGGATCGCCGCCAACCTGTCCGCCGCCCACAAGGTGCTTTACGTCTCCGCCGAGGAGAGTTGCGCGCAGGTAAAACTCCGCTGCGAGCGGCTGGGCGTGGCGGGCGCGCAAATGTACCTGCTCAACGAAACGTGCCTGGAAAACATCGTCGAGAATATCGGGGAGAGCAAGTTCGTCGTCATCGATTCCATTCAGGCGGTATACACCGAAACGCTCAACTCGAGCGCGGGGAGCGTGGGACAGGTCCGCGAGTGCGCCACCGCCCTGATGCGGCTTGCCAAGAGCCGCGGCATCACCTTCTTCATCATCGGGCACGTCACCAAGGAGGGCGCGCTGGCGGGGCCGAAGGTGCTGGAACACATCATGGACACCGTGCTCTATTTCGAGGGCGAAGGGCAGGAGAATTTCAAGATCCTGCGCGCGGTCAAAAACCGCTTCGGCTCGGTGCAGGAAGTGGGCGTGTTCGAGATGAGCGAAACGGGCGTGCAGGGCGTCGCCGATTACGCGGGACTCTTCCTCTCGGAATCGCGCGGCGAGGCGGCGGGGAGCGCCGTCACCCCCTCCGAAACGGGCAACCGCTGCATGATGGTCGAGGTGCAGTGCCTGGTGGCAAAGACCGCCTACGGTCTGCCGCGGCGCATGTCCCTGGGGGTGGACTACAACAAACTCGTCGTCCTTCTGGCGGTGCTGGAAAAGCGGTGCGGCGTGCCCTTCTTCAACGCCGACGTATACTGCAACGCCATGGGCGGCATGAAGCTCGGGGAACCGTCTGTGGACCTCGCCATATGCGCCGCGCTGGCGAGCGGCGCCGCGGGCAAGCCCGTGGACAAATACACCGCCCTCTTCGGCGAAGTCGGGCTGACGGGCGAAGTGCGGGGAGTGTCCTTTGCCGACAAGCGGGTCAACGAATGCGTCAAAATGGGCTTCCGCCGCGTCATCCTGCCCAAAAAAAATCTTTCCGCCTGTGAAAAATACAAGGGAAAAATAGAACTCGTCGGCGTATCCTACGTCAACCAAATGCTCAAATTGATATGACCCATGTCCGCGCGGAACGGAAAAGAGGGAAAACCAAGCGAACTTGCCCGGCGGGCAAAAAGATCCCCTCTTTTTCCGCTTCCCGCATGAAAATTTGAAAGAGAGTGAAAATATATCGGTGAAAATCCTTGACAAAGCCGGAAGATTGATTTATACTGTTGCATACAGAAAGGGAGTAGTCCTGACGATGAAGGCAACAGCACCCGAACGATGGTTTTCGGTGTTTTCATCGGTTTCGCCGATTTGATTCGCGGAATGACAAGACTTTCGGTCACAAGCCGGAAGTCTTTTTATTTTTATACGAAAGGAGCATGAAAAAATGAACGACCATTGCCGGACGCGCGAGGTGATCTTGCGCGAACTCAAGACCGACCCTGCGCGCGGGCTGACCGAAGAGGAGGTTTCCCGCCGCCGCGCCGAATGCGGCGAGAACCGGATGCGCGAGAGAAAGAAAAAGAGCATGGCGCAGCGGTTTTTGGAGCAGTTCAAGGACGTCATGATCATCATTCTGCTCGTCGCCGCGGTCGTCTCTTTCGCCGTCGCCTGCGTGGAGGGCGAACCCATGGAATTCATCGAGCCCGCCCTGATCGTGTTCATCGTCGTGCTCAACGCGATCATGGGCATGCTGCAGGAGAGCAAGGCCGAAAAGGCGCTGGACGCCTTGAAGAATATGTCCGCGCCGCACGCGCGCGTGTTGCGGGACGGCGAAGAAAAGATCGTCCCCTCCGCCGCACTCGTCCCCGGCGACATCATTCACCTGGAGGCGGGCGATTTCGTGCCCGCCGACGCGCGCCTTCTCAAAAGTGTCAACTTAAAGAGCGAGGAGTCCGCCCTGACGGGCGAATCGGTCCCCGCCGAAAAGAACGCCGAGGCGGAGATCGCCAAAAACGCGCCCGTGGGCGACCGCGGCAACATGGTGTTTTCGGGCTGCTCGGTCACCTACGGCACGGCGACCGCCGTGGTCACGGGCACGGGCATGCGCACCGAAATGGGCAAGATCGCCGGACTTCTTTCGGGCGAAAAGGAGTCCAAGACCCCCTTGCAGCAGAAACTTGCCGACCTCGGCAAAATTTTAGGCATCGTCATGCTGGCGGCGTGCGCCGTCATCTTCGTCATCGGCATCATCGCCAAACAGAACGTGATGGAGATGTTCATGACGGCGGTATCCCTGGCGGTCGCCGCCATCCCCGAAGGGCTGCCCGCCATCGTCACCATCGTGCTGTCTTTGGGCGTCACGCGCATGGTCAAAAAGAACGCCGTCATCCGCCGCCTGCCCGCCGTAGAGACGCTGGGCAGCGCCTCGGTCATCTGTTCGGATAAGACGGGCACGCTCACGCAGAACCGCATGACGCTGGTGAAGATCTATGCCGACGGCGGAAAAGTCTCCGACTGCAACGGCGATTACGACGAAAAGGAAAGAAAACTTTTGGACTACGCCGCGCTCTGCTGCGACGGCGCCGTGCGGTTCGAGAACGGTAAGACAGTGCACATCGGCGACCCCACGGAGACCGCCATCGTGCTGGCGGCGCAGCAGGCAGGCTCCCCCAAGAGCGAACTCAACGGAAAGTACCCCCGCCTTGCCGAACTGCCCTTCGACTCCGACCGCAAACTGATGACGACGGTCAACCGCATCGACGGAAAAAACGTGGTCATCGTCAAGGGCGCGTTCGACATCATGGCGTCGCGGTGCGTGGCGGGCGGCATCGAACGGGCAAAGGCGGTGAACGAAGAGATGAGTGCCTCCGCCCTGCGCGTGCTTGCCATCGGCTGCAAGGTCATCGACGAGATCCCCGCCGAACCGACTTCCGAGGCGCTGGAAAGCGGGCTGACCTTTATGGGACTGGTGGGCATGATCGACCCGCCCCGCCCCGAAGCCAAGGAAGCGGTGGCCGTCTGCCGCCGCGCGGGCATCAAGCCCGTCATGATCACGGGCGATCACATCGTGACCGCCTCCGCCATCGCGCGGGAGTTGGGCATTTTGCAGGACGGCGACCGCGCCGTGACGGGCGCCGAACTCGACAGTATGACGGACGAAGAACTGGACAAAGAAGTGCGCAACATCGCCGTCTACGCCCGCGTTTCGCCCGAGAATAAGATACGCATCGTCAAGGCGTGGCAGAAGAAAGGCGAAGTGGTGGCGATGACGGGGGACGGCGTGAACGACGCGCCCGCCCTGAAAGCCGCCGACATCGGCTGCGCCATGGGCATCACGGGCACGGACGTCGCCAAGGGCGCGGCAGACATGACCCTTTCGGACGACAACTTTGCCACCATCGTGGACGCCGTGAAGGAAGGGCGGAGCATCTACGCCAACATCAAAAAGGTCGTCGGTTTCCTGCTGGGCACCAACATCAGCGAGATCATCACCGTATTCCTCGCCATGATCCTCTGGCAGGAATCCCCCTTCTCCTCCATTCAGCTCCTTTGGATCAACCTCATCACCGACTCCCTGCCCGCCGTCGCGCTCGGTCTGGAAAAGAGCGAGCCTGACATCATGGACCGCAAGCCGAAGCCCAAAAGCGAAGGACTGTTCGCCCGCGGATACGGCTTGGAGATCGTGTTGCAGGGGTGCATGTTCGCCGCACTGACGCTGGGCGGGTATGTCCTCGGCAAGTGGATGACGGGCGGCAGCGTGGAAGGAGGCAGGACGATGGCGTTTTTGATCCTCGCTTTCGCCAAGACCCTGCATGCCTATAACATGCGTTCGGACAAATCGCTGTTCGTCACGGGTCCCTTCGGCAACCGCACGCTCAACCTGGTCGCCCTCCTCTCCGCGGCGCTCATCGCCTTCTTGATCTTCACCCCCGGCGTCGTGACCGTGTTCGGCATGGCGTACCTGCCCTGGTACGGCTATCTCATCGCGCTCGGGTTCTGCCTCGTCCCCATCGTGGTCATGGAGATATACAAGGCGATCGCCCTTTTCTATAAAAAAAGACACACTACATGAAAGACGGGCGGCATGCCCGAAAATAACGAAAAAAAGAAAAAGATAACGCATGGCGCCCCGCGGCATTTTTTGCCACGGGGCGCTCTCTGTTTTTCATGAAATTGCGATCTTTGACGCGTTTCCTCTCTCCCTTCCCGGACGGGAAAATCACAGTCTGTGATAGCGTTCCAAAAATGCGTGCAGCCTTGCCGCATCCGCAGCGGAAGGCAGCGCTTTCAAGCGGAACCGCCAGTTGACCTCGTTGGTGGAGGGCGTGTTCATGCGCGCCGCGTTGTCGAGGAAGAGCAAATCCTGCACAGGCACGACGGACAGACAGGCATCGCACTCGAAGAGCAGGTGCAGCAGGGCGTCCGCAATGTTTTTATAACCGCGCAGCGAATGGGAAAGCCCGCGGCTTTCCAGTGCGGCGCGGATATTCTTTCGGACGAATTTCAGAAAGGCGGGATTCTGTCGTTTGAGGTACCCGACCGCCGTGTCGTTGTCGTGCGTGCCCGTATAACAGACGCTGTTGTGCCTGATGTTTTTGGGCAGATAGTCGTTCTCTCCCCCCTCGAAGGCGAAGAGCAGGATCTTCATGCCGGGGAAACCCGTGTCTTTCAGGAGTTTCCGCACCCCGTCGTCCATCACGCCGAGGTCTTCGGCAATGACGCTGAGCGCGCCGAACCGCTTTTTTGCCGCTTTGAAGAGCGCATTTTTCGGCCCGTCGCACCAACGGCCGACGACGGCGTTCTTGTTGCCCGCGGGAATGGCGTAATAGCGGTCCAGCCCGCGGAAATGATCGACGCGCACCACGTCGAAGGTGTCCAGCGCCGACGCCAGGCGGTCCACCCACCAGGCGTAGCCGTCCTTCCTCTGTCTTTCCCAATCGTAGAGCGGGTTGCCCCAAAGCTGCCCTTCGGCGGAAAAATAATCTGGCGGGCAGCCCGCCACTTCGGTCATGGCGCGGTTTTTGTCCAGTTTGAAGAGTTCAGGGCGGCTCCAGACGTCCGCGCTGTCGTACGCCACGTACAGAGGGATATCGCCGATGAGATAAACGCCCCGCGCGTTGGCATAGTCTTTGAGGGCATGCCACTCGCGAAAAAATTCAAATTGCAGCCATTGCCAGAAGAGGTATTCCTCCCGATTTCCGGCAATGTATCCCTCCACCGTTTTGCGGTCGTTGAATTTGAATTTTTCGTCCCATTCGGCAAAACTTCTGCCGCCGAACTTCTTTTTGACGGTCATGAACTCGGCATAGGCGCGAAACTCCCCCTGTTCCACGAATGCGCAGAAGGCGGCGTCCGTCTTGTCGAAGCGGGAAAACGCCTTTCTCAAAAGCGGATAACGCTTGTGATAGAGTTTTGCGTAATCCACCGATTTTTTGGGCATGGATGCCTGCTTTAATTCGTTCTCCGTCAAGAGCCCGCGGGAAAAGAGCGTTTCGGGATCGATGAAATAGGGATTGCCCGAGTTGCAGGAAACGGACTGATAGGGCGAGTCGCCGAAGCCCGTCTGCGCCAGGGGCAGGACCTGCCAATACCTTACACCCGCCTCCCGCAAAAAATCGACGAAGGCATACGCCTCTCTGCCCAGCGACCCGATGCCGTACCGCCCGGGCAGGGAGGAAATATGCAGCAGCACGCCCGCCGAACGCGCGCCGGGCGCGTTGACGGGACGAAAATTCTTATCCATGGTTCTCTTCTTCTCCCTCTCGATAACTTTTCTCTCGTTATAACGTATGCGCGGCGCAAACGCGCCGCGCCGATTGAATGCCGTAACTTTTTATTTGCCCGCCCCGAGCAGTTTTTCGATGCGGGCGCAAGCCTCGCGCGTAGTTTCCTCGCTGCCGAACGCCGTGAGGCGGAAGAACCCCTCGCCGTTCCTGCCGAAACCGCTGCCCGGCGTGCCGACCACCTGCACTTCGTTCAACAGCAGATCGAAGAAGTCCCAGCTCTTCATATGATTCGGGCATTGCAGCCAGATATAGGGCGAATTTTTGCCGCCCGTGTAGAAGATGCCCAACCGGTCCAGCGTGTCCGAAACGATCTTGGCGTTGTTGCGGTAAAAGTCGATGTTGGCGCGGATCTGTTTTTCCCCCTCCTCGGTGAACACCGCCGCCGCGCCGCGCTGGACAATGTAGGAAACGCCGTTGAATTTGGTCGTCTGGCGGCGGAGCCAGAATTTATTGCAGCTCATGCCGTCAAAGACGAGCGCCTGCGGCACGACGGTGTAGCCGCAGCGGGTACCCGTGAACCCCGCCGTCTTGGAGAACGAACAGAGTTCGATGGCGCAATCCTTTGCCCCCTCTGCTTCGTAAATGCTGCGCGCGGCCCCTTCGGCGGCAAAACTTTCATATGCCGCGTCATAGAGAATGACGGCGTTGTTTTTGTGCGCATAGTCCACCCATGCCTGCAACTGCGCGGCGGTATATGCCGCGCCCGTGGGATTGTTGGGAGAACAGAGATAGATAATGTCGGCATGCACGCTTTCGTCGGGCATGGGCAAAAACCCGTTTTCCGCCGTCGCGTTCATGTACAGGATCTTCCTGCCCGCCATGACGTTGGTATCGACATAGACGGGATAGACGGGGTCGGGCACCAAGACGACGTTGTCCTGCGCGAAGATGTCGAGAATGTTGCCGCAGTCGGACTTTGCGCCGTCGGAGACGAAGATCTCGCTCAGATCGAGGGAAATGCCGCGGCGGGCATAATAGCCCTGGATGCTCCCGCGCAGAAAATCATAGCCCTGTTCGGGACCGTAGCCGCGGAAGGTCTCCTTTTCGGACATTTCGTCCACGGCTTCGTGCATGGCGGCGATGACCGCGGGCGCAAGCGGCAGCGTGACGTCGCCGATGCCCAGGCGCAGGATCTTCTGATCGGGATGCGCCGCCTGATATTCGCTGACCTTATGGGCGATGGTGGAGAAGAGATAACTCTCCGAAAGATTGCAATAATTGGTGTTCAGTTTCATACGATTCTATGACCTTATTTCCTTTGGTTTCCGCTCGGCCCGCCAGGAGCATGCCCGCGGCGAACGGTATTTTTTCGCTCTCTTTTATCTACTTTCCGGGCAGCCTTATTTCTTTGCCGCCTTGCGCTCCCGCATCTTTTTGACCGCCGCGGCGATGAACTCGCGGAAGATGGGATGGGCGTTGTCCGGGCGGGACTTGAACTCGGGGTGGAACTGCACGCCGATGAAGAAGTCGTTGGCGGGGACTTCCACCGCCTCGCAGAGCGACCCGTCGGGCGACGTGCCCGCGATGACCATGCCCGCTTTTTCGAGTTCGTCGCGGTATTCGTTGTTGAACTCGAAGCGGTGGCGGTGCCGCTCGGAGATCGTGTCCGTGCCGTAGGCGCGCTTCATGATGGCGCCGATGACCTTGCAGGGGTACGCCCCCAGACGCATGGTACCGCCCATTTTGACGCCGTACTGATCGGGCATGAGGTCGATGACCTTGTGCGTGCTCAGAATGTCGAATTCGGAGGAATTGGCGTCGGCGTAACCCAAGACGTCGCGCGCGTATTCGATGACAGCGATCTGCATGCCGAGGCAGATGCCGAAATAGGGAATGTTGTGCTCGCGCGCGTAGCGGCAGGCAAGGACCATGCCTTCGATGCCGCGGCCGCCGAAGCCGCCCGGCATGATGATGCCGTCCATGTCCCGCAGTGTTTCTTCCACGTTTTCGGGCGTCAATTTTTCGGTGTCCACCCAAGAGATGTCCACCTTGGCGCCGTTCTCGTACCCCGCATGCGCGAGCGCCTCGGCGACGGAGAGATAGGCGTCGTGGAGCTGCACGTATTTGCCGCAGAGGGCGATCTTGACCGTCTTGTTGCGGGCATGAATGCGGTCGATGAGCGCCTGCCAGGCGCTCAGGTCGATGGGCTTGGACTTCAGGTGCAGAATGTCGCAGACGATCTGCGAAAATTTGCTCTTTTCGAGCATGAGGGGCGCCTCGTAGAGCACGGGAACGGTGAGGTTTTCGATGCAGCAACGCGGTTCCACGTTGCAGAACATGGCGATCTTGTCCTTGACATATTGCGGCATGGGTGCGTCCACGCGGGCAATGATGATGTCGGGCGCGATGCCCATGCCCTGCAATTCCTTGACGGAATGCTGAGTGGGCTTGGACTTGAACTCGTCCGAACCCGAAATGTAGGGAACGAGGGTGACGTGGATAAAGCAGCAGTTTTCCCTGCCGACCTCGCGGGCGACCTGGCGGATGGCTTCGATGAAGGGCTGGCTTTCGATGTCGCCCGTCGTGCCGCCGATCTCCGTGATGACGATATCCGCGCCCGTGGTTTTGCCGACCTCATAGATGAACGCCTTGATCTCGTTGGTGACGTGCGGGATGACCTGCACGGTCTGCCCGAGATATTCGCCGTTGCGCTCCTTGTTGAGCACGTTCCAGTACACTTTGCCCGTGGTCAGGTTGGAGTACTTGTTCAGATCCTCGTCGATGAACCGCTCGTAGTGCCCGAGGTCGAGGTCGGTCTCCGCGCCGTCGTCGGTGACGAAGACCTCCCCGTGCTGGAAGGGGCTCATCGTGCCGGGGTCGATGTTGATGTACGGATCGAGCTTCTGCGAAGCCACCTTATACCCGCGCATCTTCAAGAGCCTGCCCAGCGACGCCGCCGTGATGCCCTTGCCCAGGCCGGACACGACGCCGCCCGTAACAAAAATGTACTTTGTCATACTCGATTTTCCTCTCCGTAAAAAATTTTTTATGCTTGTTCTTGTTTTTTCTCTCTTTATATATCCGATATATCCGCCGTGCCGACGAACGCCAGCGCGGCGCCGCCCGTGAGATATACCCCTTCGGACGTGTAACATACGGTCAGGTCTCCCCCCTTCAGCCGCACCGCGATGTCGCGCCCGAAATCGCAAAGCCCGTTTTCGACCGCCGCGACGGCGGAAGCGCAGGCGCCCGTGCCGCAGGAGAGCGTTTCGCCGCTGCCGCGCTCCCAAACGCGCACCCGCAGGCGGTTTCTGCCGCACACGCGCACGA
This sequence comes from Clostridia bacterium, assembly GCA_017886575.1. Lineage (GTDB taxonomy): Bacteria > Bacillota > Clostridia > Christensenellales > Borkfalkiaceae > RGIG4074. The sequence continues at coordinate 1,183 of JAGHJP010000060.1, read as the reverse complement.
ATTCGGCGTTGACCCCCTCGGGAAAGAGCGGGCTGTGTTCGAACGCCCTGCCCGTTTCCCCGAACGGCTCGGGCGGCGCGCCGAACACGACGCAGTGGGGATTGCCCATGCAGACGCAGGTGACGCGGTATTCCTTTCCGCCGATTTCGACGGGGCGGCCGACGGCGCGCTCCCCTTCCAGGAGAACGGGCACGGCGGCGGGTGACAGGTTTGCCCTGCCCATGTCCGCGCGGACGCGGCAGACGGCGCCATCCCCGCCCGTATACACGGTCAGCCGCCGGACGCCTGAGAGCGTTTCCACGTTCATCTCCTTGCGGCGGACGCGACCGCTGTCATAGAGATATTTGGCGACGCAGCGGATGCCGTTGCCGCACATCTTTCCCTCGCTGCCGTCGGCGTTGAAAATGCGCATCTTTGCGTCCGCCATGCGGCTCTTTTCGATGAGAATGACGCCGTCGCCGCCGACAGAGAAGTGCCTGTCGCTCAACTTCCGCGCCAGAGCCTGCGGGTGGGGAACGCCCCGCCCCATACAGTCGAAAAAGATATAGTCGTTGCCCGTGCCGTGCATTTTATAAAATTTTTTCCGCATAACACAGTATATGCGGATGCGGAAAAAATAGGTTTCCCGGCGCAGGCGGACGGCCCGCGGCGGAAAGCGTTACATGACGATATACGCTTCGCGCTCGGCGCCGACGGACACGTACTTGATGTAGCAGCCGCACGCCCGCTCGATGTAGGCGATGTAATCGCGCGCCTCTTCGGGCAGCTCTTCTTTCTTGCGGCATTTGGAAATGTCGCAGTGCCAGCCCTTGACCGTTTCGAACACGGGTTTGCAGTCGGAGAGCACGTCGGTGAACGGGAACTCCGTCAGCCGTTTGCCGTTCAGCTCGTAGCCCGTGCAGATCTCGATCTCTTCGTAATCGGACAGAACGTCCAGCTTGGTCAGCGCGATCTCGCGCGCGCCCTGGCAGCGGATGCCGTAGCGGGAGGCGAGCACGTCGAAGGGCCCCACCCTTCTGGGTCTGCCCGTCGCCGCCCCGTATTCGCCGCCCAACGCACGGAGCCGCTCCGCCTTTTCGCCGAAATATTCGCAGACAAAGGGCCCCTCACCCACGCAGGAGGAATACGCCTTCATGATGCCGATGGAATTGTCGAGCTGCAAATTGGGCACGCCCGCGCCGAT
>JAGHJP010000059.1 GCA_017886575.1 Clostridia bacterium | reverse complement strand
GCTGCATACCCCCCATCTCGTCCGCGGCGAACCGATAGACGCTTTTTGCGGCTTTACCCCCATCTCGTCCGCGTATTTTTGCAAGACGGGCAAAAGAAACGCCTTCAATTTTCGGCGGTAAAAGCGGATAAGCGCCCCGCACGGGTCGCCTTGCGGCAGAAATATATCCCCGCCCCGCAGTGTGGCGGAGCGTTTTTCCCAAAGCCGCAAGGTGTATTCTTCCCCGAAAAACGGGACATGGTCCCCCTCTTTGCCGCCGATGACGGGCAGGGGCGCGCGGGCGGCGAGTTCGGCGCGTTTGCGGGCGAGCCAACGGGCATGCGCCGCGACGAACCGATCGATCTCCGTTTGAGAAAGGCGCAGGGGCGCATAGACGGTGATGTTGCCGTCCTTATCGAGCCGCATGGAGACGCTTCTGCGGTCTTTGCGGATGAGCGTATATTTTTCCATACCCGTATTGTACCACGAATGGCGGCGGGCGCGCAAGAATTTTACCGCCGCGGGACATTATTTATTGACAAAATTGCGGCGGTATGGTATGATAAAGTTCTGAAAACAAAATACGGAAGGCTGGCTGAGCGGTCGAAAGCGGCGGTCTTGAAAACCGTTGATGTGCAAGCATCCGGGGGTTCGAACCCCTCGCCTTCCGCCAAGAAAAAAGAGTTGTGCAAATTTGCCTACACAACTCTTTTTTATGCCAAAACTTTTTCCTGTAATGCGCCGCGGTCATTCCGCAACGTCCGTGCTGGCGGCAAGGGCGGTCTGCGTCTTGTAATCTTCAAGCCTCTCTTCCAGCCTTTCAATGGTCGCCTTCAAAGCCGCGCTGCCGAGCACCATTCTAAGGGGCGCGGGCTCTTTATCGACGCTTTCAATGATGCGCTCCGCCATTTTGACGGGGTCGCCGGGCGCGAGCCCCTTGGACTTATCGAGCATATTCAGAAAGCCGTGGACGTGCTCGTATTCGGGCGTGAGGCTGGCGACCTTGGCACTGCCGTAACGGAACTCCGTTCTTGCCCCGCCCGGCTCGACGATGGTCACGCCGATGTTGAATTTCGCCACCTCCTGCGCGACCGATTCGCAGAAGCCTTCGATGCCGAATTTACAGGCATGGTACATGGAATTTGCCGCATACGCCACCTGTCCCCCGTAAGAGGAGATCTGTATGATCCTGCCGCCGCCCTGCTTTCTCATATGGGGGAGCGCCGAGCGGATGAGCTAGATCGAACCCGTGAGGTCGGTGGCGATGATGCGGTCGATCTCTTCGTCGGAGAGCTCCTCCGCCGCGCCGAACAGCCCGTAGCCCGCGTTACTGACGACGACGTCTATTTTTCCGTGCCTCGCAAAGGCATCGTCTACCGTCTTATGCACGGCGGGCACGTCGGTGACGTCGAGAATTTCACAGTCGAAGGTGTCGGGATAATTTTTGACGAGTTCCTCCGCCTTTGCCGTATTTCTCACCGTGCCCACGACCGTATCTCCCCTTTCGAGGAGCAATTTCGTCATTTCATATCCGAATCCGGACGAAACGCCCGTGATCAACCAAGTTTTCTGCATAGAAAGACCTCCTTTTTTTCATTCCATCGATTTCTTCGCCCAGGCGGCGATCTTCCCTTCGGACTGCGCCGTCTCCGCGCCGTGGACGGACAGCCCACCCCTGACGAGCGCGCCGCGGCAGACCTTTTTCAGGTCACGCTCGGAAACGCCCATGCCGCTGCCTTCGTTGGTGCAGAAGGGATGAACGGTCTTGCCCGTCCAGTCGAAACGCTCCAAAAACGTGAACATCGCCATGGGCATCGTGCCCCACCAATTCGGATAGCCGATGAATACGTGGTCATATGCGCCGATGTTCTCCGGAAAGACTTTCAGCGCAGGCCGCGCCCCTTCGCGCAGCTCCCGCTTCGCCTCTTCGATGCAGGCATAGTAATCCTTTGCGTATTCCTTGACGGTCTGTACTTCGAACAGATCGCCTCCGACCGCCTTTTGTATGAACCCGGCGGCAATTTCCGTGTTGCCCTTTGAAAGATTTTTAATGGTGCCGTTCCAATAGTTTTCTCCCCTGCGGGAGTAATAGACGATGAGATTTGCCATTGTTTTTTTACCTCTCTTTTTTATTTTTTTGCCGCCTCGTTCACACAGCGGAGGGCGTTCAGCGCGCGGATAACCGATGTACGGCACGCACTGCGAGACCACTTTGACGAGAAATTCCCTGTCGTTGCCGACGCGCATGTTTGCCACGGCGTGGGATGTGAGCTGCGGCTCGCAGCCGCCCTGTGCGGCGAGAAAGCAGAACGTGATCATTTCTCTCTGTTTATAGTCCAGCCCTCCGCGGATGTACCAGTCTCCGAAACAGTTGTCTGTCAGCCACTTGTTGACCTGTCCGTTCGTATCCCTGCCCGTATCGGCAAAGCCGCGCATGCCCGCGCCGAAGATATCGATCTGCGCCTGCTCGCCCGCTTCCAGCCGGTTTTCCATGGTCGTCCCTGCCTGCCCCGCGAGCGGAAGTTTTACCCCGCGGGCGAGGAGGACGTCGTTCGTCGCTTTGAGAAAGGGAAACGCCCTGCCGATGCCGAGGTAGGCGACCGATTGATAGACGATCTCTTTGACCTCGACGGGCGTGACGCCGGAATTGAGCGCCGCCGGCAGCATGGCGCGGTATTCGTCGATGCCCTGGCAGCCGAGCAGGGACGAGAGGATGGCGGTGAACCGCGTCTTATCGTCCAGATCGTCGCTTATGACCGCTTCGTCGAACGCGAAATTGTCGAACCGTTCGATGAATTCGGGGTCGGTTCCAAGAAATGCCGACCGATACCCCGGGAACATTTTTTCGTGATACTTTTTGGAAAAATCGGAAATTGCCATGACTTTGCCTCCTTCGGCGCCCCGCCCTGCCCGGCGGAGCCGCCCCTCTTCTTTTTGCTGCCCTCATTATACCACGTCCCGCCCCTGCAATCAATCTCGATTTTTGCCCCTTTCGATAAGTAAAACTTATCGTTACAGACAAAGCAACGCCCCGAAAGCGTCGGCTTTCGGGGCGATATCTTTATGAGCGCACGGTATAATATTTGCGCAGGATCCCTGTAAATTCTTCAATGTAATAGTTGCTCCGCTTTTTCAGCCAAAAGGCGCAGTAGGTGCGCACGATGGGACTGCCGTCCGCGCGGCGCAACTCCGAGCGGACGAGCGGCGCGGGATCCCGCCGTGCGCTTTCGACGAGCAAAAAGCCCCTGCCGCCCATTGCCGTCAGACGCGCCTCGTCCAGGCTTGCCGCAAAGAGAAACTGTTTGCCGACGCCCAGCGTTCCGCCGTAGAAGTCCCGTTCCGCCTGCTCTGCGTCCTTTGCCGCGACGAGGATGCACGGCTCGCCCTCCAGTTCCGCCGTCGTCACATACGCTCTGCCTGCGAGCGGATGGCGGGGGGACAGGTCGACGGCGGCGGGCCGCCGGTCGAGGACAAAATTTTCGTATTCGTCCGAAAAGGCGCGGCGCTGGTCGCTCAGCACGAGGCTTGCCCGCCCCGCTTTGAGGGCTTCGTACAACTCCTCGTGCGTGCCGCGGAAAACGCCGACGAGCGCCTCGGGATAGACATGCGAAAACTCCAAAAGAGCGCTCTGCAGCTCCGCCCCGTCGTATGCCGCCGGATAGCCGACATTGAGCCGCATCTCTTCGTCCCGCCCGAGTCGCTGCGTTTCGGCTTTCGCCTCTTCGACTTCCGCCAGAACGGCTTTGCTTCTTTGATAAAAGTATTCCCCCGCGGGTGTCAGGCGGAATTTCCTGCCTTCGCGCACGATGAGGCGGACGCCGAAATCGTCCTCCAACGCCGCGATCTGCTGGGATATGGCGGACTGTGAAATGAAACACTGCTCCGCCGCCTCGGTGAAACTGTTGCAATCCGCGACCGCGACGAAATAGCGCATGCGCTGAAAGAGCATCTCCTCACACCTCCCGAAGGCCGCGCGGACGGCTTTCGTCCGCGTTTATTATTCTATTATATTATAACACGTCCGCGCCCGTTTTTCAACTTTTTTTCCGGCGAAGAGCGGTTCCGTCAGTCCCAAAGGACGACGGAATCGACATTGAACTTTTCGCGGCTGCGGACGACCACGGTGTGGCTGCCCGCGGGGAGTTCTTCGGAGAGAAAGGCGATGCCGACGCCCTCCCCCGCCCGCGGCAAGGCGGCGGCCGGCGCGCCGTCGATGAGGACTTCGAACGCCCCGTATTCCGCGGACCGCTGCGAAAGGATCGCAAGCCGCGTGCCCGTGAACGTGAACTCCATGGACGCGTTTTCGCCGACATAGAAGTGCCCGAACGTCGCCAGACCGCCCGCGACGGTCCAGTTGCCCTTATAGACGAACATGTCCTCGTCGGGGGAGCGCCACGCCCCGTCCGGCAGGGCGTAGGAGAACGCGGCGCGGCGGAAGGCGATGTATTTGGGGCCCGTCGCCCAGGTGTCGGTGACGACCAGTTTGTAATAGCGCAGCTCCCGTTCCGCAAAGTCGGCGACGACGTCGGCGCCCGTGCGGGGCGCGTCCGTCACGTCGGCGATCAATTCGAGGTCGTCGAGGCTTTCCCCGCCGTACAGACAAAAGTCTTTCGGCTGGTACTGCCGCGAAGGCTCGCCGTAGATGGTCAGGCGATTGGCGCGGACGGTTTTGCCCAGATCGACGGTCAGTTCGAAGGGATTCTCGGCGGTGACCGGCGTGCGGTCGGAATGGATGAAATTGGTATTGTCCGCGTCGAACAGCGCATCGATCGGATAATTCTCGTCCCAGGGGCTGTAATTGGTTTCGACGAGCCGCTGCTCCGTTTCGTACTCTTCCCCTTCGTAACGGTAATCGTGCGTATAGAAATAATCGGAGACGAACGGGTCACGCTCGTAAGAATTGCGGTAGGCGTTGAGGTAGGACACCGACACTTCCCCTTCCCCGTCGAACTTGCCCAGCCCCACGCCGACGAAGGCGTTGGAGCGGTCGACGAGCAACACGGCTTTGAAATACACCCAATCGCCCTTGGCAAAATCATAGTCCCGGTAGTGCGCGGGGTCGCCGAGGTCAAACGAGGGAGAATTGGTGGTATTGTCGAGGCGCGCCGCCTCTTCGAACGTCCTGCCGTCGCGCGAGAGATAGAGCGCCGCACTCCGCCGCCCGCGCAGGGCGACGCGGTATCTGCCGCTGCCGCCGATTCGGAACTTGCCGCGGATCTCCATGACGGCGTTCGAAGCGGGGTCGGGTTCCCAGATCTCGGCGTTGCCGTTTTCCACGCGGTTTTCATTGTCCTCTTCCCGCTTTTCTTTGTACCCCGCATAGCCCGCCTCATACGCCTCCGCCGCCGTGGCGTACATGTCCCCCGCGTCATAGGTGTACACGGTGCGCTCGAGCATGGTCGGGCGGTACTGCTTTTGCTGCAGTTCGATGACCAGCTCCACATCCTGCACGTCGAACGCGCCGTCCGATTTTTCGATCGCCAAGGTGGCGACCATCTTGCCCGACCCGCGGTGGGCGGGGTCGGGAGAGTAGACGTATACTCCGTCGCTCTGTTCGCGCAGCGTGCCGTACTCCGGCGCGGTGATATTTTTCACGGTATAGGTGAACCCGTCGGGCAGGACGACGTTGTTTTTCAGGTCGAGCGTGAAATCCTTGCCCGTTTCGATGCCGTAGGGCTGCGCCGTGCGGCTGTAATACTTTTCCCCGTCCACGGTATAACTCCTGCCCGTCTGATAGACGGAGGCGACGGGCACGAACACGGGATAGCCCTTGGAAGCATATTCGCTCAGCACGTCCGCCGAAACGGTCTGGTGCAGCAGGTCGGTGAAATAATAGGTCATGTCGTTGTGCGTGACGTCGCTGACCGCGCGGTACCACGCGTCGGCGCCGCCGCTGCCGTTCCCCGCCTGCGTGGCGCGGATGAATACGTCCTGTCCGAAGGCGTGCAGGAGATTGGCGTAGGAGTCGAGATTGGAATTGGCTGACCGATCGGCAATGGTCTGCCGCAGGCTCCAGCTCGGGTTGGTGTAGCGATTCCAGCCGACGGCATAGCTCCCTTCGTTCGCGTTACCGAGGGAGCGATTGGAAGAAATGCGGGTGAAGAGACTGTATTCCACCAGGCTGACGGCGTTGTTGGTGACCTCGTCGCCCGGGGCGAAGCCGAACCGCTGGAAATGGTGGTTGAATTCGTGGATACAGCCCCAGAAATTGTCGGAGGCGTTGTCGACGGCGCTCTCCGCGTCCAGCGCGGCGGTCAGGCACTGGGGCGGGCAATTGACCGAATGACGGCCGACGAAGGCGACCATACTGCCCGCCGCGATGAAGGGATCGTACAAAAAGATGATGCCCGTTTCCCCGCCCGAGCCGGCGGGCACGGCGTTGGACACGCGCGCGATCTTATCCCAGAGCACGGCGGCGGCCGTGAGTTCCGCGAAATCGAAATTCTCCGCGCGGGACTTGGGCCCCGAATGGCGCACGCCGTCGTCCCAGACTTCGAGATCGAAGTAGGGAGCCGTGGAATCTTTGTTCTGTTCAAATTCCTCCTCGGTCGTGTAGCCGAGGATGAAGTGCGAATAGGGCACCGCGCCGGACACGGTGACGGTGAACGTCGGCTTTGCCGACGCGTTGACGGGCTGCACATAGACGGGTCCGCCGAAAAAGGACCCGACGTATGCCGTGGTCGTTTTGACGGTCATGGTGTTCAGAATGACGGGCATGCGGTTGAAATCGCGCGACGCCCAGATGTTGTTCGCCCCGCCGTTTGCAAGCGCCTGGCCGATATATATCTTCAACCCGCCCGTCTTTTCGAGGTCGGACGCGCCGATCTCCACTTTGACGACCTCCCCCGCGGGCGCATACAGTCCCGTGATGTGATTGCCGCCGCTGCGGGAACGGATGGTCATGCGCTTGACCACGGCGGGCTCGTCGTCGCTCAACTCCCCTTCGTACATGCCCGCCGCGGCGGTATGCTTGTACAGTTTTTTGCCCGTCGGAACGCCGCCGAGGTATAGGTTCCCCTCTTCGTCCATGCCGTCATAGGTGGAATCGGACGCCGTGAGTTCGTTATTTTCGTCTATGATCGCCTGCTTTTCCGATTCGCTTGCCGAAAAAGGCTGCCCGTACAGGGGATATTGCGGCAGCCCTTCGTCCGAAACCTCGGGAATATGCCGTTCGACCGTCCCCAGGTATTCCGCCGAAAAGCCGACCTTCGAGGTATTCTCCATGCCCGACGAAAACAGCGTGTCGGGATAGGGACTTTCGGGCATGGGTACGTCGGACCCGGACGAAGAAGTCCCCTCGGACGCCGTGGGCGGCAGGGTCTCTTCCCGCGGGATGAGGATGAGGCAGGTCGTCAACACGGCAACAAGCACGAGGACGAACGCCAGAACGGCGGAAACGATCTGTACGGATCTTTTTGTCATGTTTTTTTCTCCTTCCGCGCCCGTACCGCAAGCCTGCGGCAGAACGGCAAATGCACGCCGAACGGGACAGACGTCCATGCCATGCCTGCAACTGCGGGCGTTTTTCTATATTATTGTTCCGATGGAAACGCCGCCCTTTTGGAGCAAGCGCTCTTTTCGGCAGTCCAAGACAATAAAATTTTGTGGATACCGCGGGGATTTATGCGTACTTTCACGCCTTCTTTTCCAACCCCGCGCAAAAATCACAGGGCAAACGAAAAGCCGCAGGCGAAACACAAAACCGCACGGCTCAACGAAAGACGGAGAACGGTGCGGACGGACATACCGCAAAGACAAAGGCGAACCCGTCTCCCAACGGAAACGGGCTCGCCTTTCACTTGTTTGGTGACCTTGCCGGGAATCGAACCCGGGATTGCGCCGTGAGAGGGCGCCGTCTTAACCTCTTGACCACAAGGCCTCGAAAAATCAGCGTGCTTATTATATCACACCGCAAAACGAAATGCAAGCGTTTTTGCCTTTGTTGCGAAAAATTTTTCGGGCGTTTCCGCCCCGTCCCCTTGGCTTCCGTCCCCGCCCCGTTAAAAAAATATTCTCCGCCGCAAAAACTTCGCGCATTTTCTTTTCTCCAAACGCCAAAACAGCATATCCATGCCCGCGGTAAACGAAAAATATATTAAGGCTGGTTTTCCGAAAACGGAGCAAAGACGTCGAAGGCAGAGACAAATTCCCGCCCGTCCAGATAGGCGAGGACGCCGCCCGCATGCAGAATGAGTTTTTTCGCCGCAAGGCATTGGCGGGTGCGGCGGCAGCGGGCGTTTACCGCCCTGTCGCCGTACTTCGTGTCGCCCAGCACGGGGCAGCCGATATGCGCCAGATGCGCGCGGATCTGGTGGGTCTTGCCCGTGTGCAGCGTCACCTCCACGAAATTCAGCCCCCGCGCCCGTCCGAGGATGCGGTATTCCGTGACGATCTTTTCCCCTGCGGGCCGATCGGATATCTTCACGAAGGCATCGCCCGCGTTCTTTTTCAGGTAAGCGGTGAGCACGGCGCTCTCCTTTGGAAATACGCCCGCGCAGACGGCGTGATAGATCTTCGTCACCCGCCGGGTACGGAACGCCGACAGGAGGCAGTCCGCCGCCGCCTGCGTTTTGCCGAAGATCATCAGTCCCTGCGTGTTGCGGTCGAGGCGGTGAATGAAAAAGCAGGGCGCGGACGCGCTCAGGACGGCATACACCGCCTCGGAATTGACCCCGCTTTCCTTGTCGGCGACGAGCACGTTTTCATCTTGGTACAGGACGCGGAACGCTTGCTTTTCCTCCTGCGCGGGCGTGGTGTAATAGGTCACCCGATCCCCCGCCGCCAGCGGCACGTCGCCGCCCACGCGCACACCGTTGACGCGCACGTCCCTCTTTTTGAGCAATGCCGAAAAGTAAAAGGAGCCCTGCGGATAGGTATTATCGGTGAAATTTTTGAGCGTGTCTGCGCTCTTTACGGTGAATTCTTTCAAAACATAACCTCTTGCCCGCCGCGAGCAGCAGCACGAGCACGGCCGCGGCGGGGATAAATATACGGTAGACAAACAAAAAGTAAGCGGCATAGGCGGCGAGCACCGCCGTCGCCGTCTGCAAAACGGCGTTGCAAAGCGAATCTTTCCAGCCGATCTCCCGCGCCGAGGCGGCGATCGCCGAGATGCACGGGGAACAGAAGAGCACGAACACCGCCAGGGCGAACGCCGTCGGGGCGGTATAGGGCAGCCCCGCGGGGTAGAACAGCGTCAAGAGTCCCGCCACGTTCTCCTTTGCCACCAGCCCGCTGAAAAGCGCGAACGCCGTTTCCCAATCGCGGACGCCGACGGGATAAAAGACGTACTTCAATCCGTCCGAAAAAAACGCCAGCATGCTCTCCTCCGCGGGAACATACCGCAGGGAAAAATTGAAGGAGGAGAAGAACCAGACGGCGAGCGTGAACGCCGTGACCACCGTCACTATCTTTATTATAAACTGTTTGAGGCGAAAGAGCAAGGTTTTAACGAAGAAAATCGGGTCGGGCAGCTGCATTTCGGGCAATTCGAGGATAAACTCCCCCTTTTCCCCGCGGGAAAGAAAGGAAAACACCAGAAGGCTGACCACGACGCCGAGCGCATACAGCCCCGCCACCGCCAGAAACGGACGGGCAAAAAAGGAGGACAGGAGCGTCAGATAGACGGGAAGTTTTGCCGAGCAGGAAATGTACGGCAGGGCGCAGATGGTGCGCTTTTGCATGGCGCGGTTTTCAAAACCGCGGGTGGAAAGGATCGCCTGCGCCGTACAGCCGAAACCGAGCAGCACGCAGAACACCGCCCTGCCGTTCAGCCCGAATTTGCGGAACACGCCGTCCGCCGTGAAAGCGAGCGCGCTCATGTACCCGCTTTCCTCCATGAAAAGAAGAAACCCGTACAGCATGGCGAGTTGGGGCAGAAAGCTGAGCACGCCGCCCGCCGAACGGAAAAAACCGTCGCAGACCAGCGCGCGCACGGCGGGGACGGAGAGATGCGCCCCGACGGCGTCCGCCAGCCGCACGCAGATCAGCTCTTCCAGCCAACTTTTCATTGCCGCCCCGGGCATGCCCCGCCCGAATGTCAGAAAGAACAACGAGCCCATGAGGCAGAAAAAGAGCGGCAGGCAGAGCGCGCGGTTATAGCATATCTTTTCAATAAAGCCCGCTTTCCTCTTTTGCGGCACATAGACGCTCCGCGGCAGAGGCTTTTCCCCTTCATCCTTTTCCCCTGTTTTGCGGGCATGGGCGGCACGAAACGCCCCTTCCCCCTGCAAAAAAGAATTGAACGCCTTCACCTCGCGCGGGCGGAAGGCGTCGACGGCGAACACGGGAACGCCGAGCGCGGCAGAGAGCGCGGAAACGTTGACGCTGCCGCCGTTTTTGCGGAAGGCGCGGCACATGGTGAGGGCCAGAACAACGGCATACCCTGCGCCGATGAGGGCGCGGGTCAGCCGCAGGGAACGGGAGAGGGTGCGCACGTCCGCCACGTTGACGAGCAGGGCGTTTTTATGTCCGCGCAGATAGTCCGCCGCCCCCTTTTCCTCCATGGAATAGCCGTCGAGCGAATAGATGCCGGGGAGATCGGTATAGAGAAAGCGCCCACGCGGGCTTTTGACGGCCTTGGAGAGCGCCCCGACCGTCACGCCGTGCCAGTTACCCGTGCGGGCATGCGCGCCCGTCAGAGCGTTGAAGAGCGTGCTCTTGCCCGCGTTGGGATTGCCCGTGAAGATGATTTCCCGTCTGAAAGCGTTCATACGGCGTTCACAGCCCCCGATGCAGGACGCGGATGTTTTCGGCGAGTTCCCGCCGAAGCCCCAGGCGGACGCCGTCCGCTTCCAGGAGCAGGCTGCTGCTTAAAAGGGAACGCTTGACCACCTTTACCTTTGCGCCCGGGCAGACGTTGAGCATGCGCAGGCGCGCGCGGATATTTTCTTCGGCATTCACCTGAATGACGACGGCCTCTTCGCCGTTTTTGATCTGTGCAAGGTTCATACTGCTATTAAATGCGCGGCGGCGCAAAAATATGAAAGGGCGGGACGGCGCAAAAAAAGCCGTGCAAGGAGAAACCGAGGGGCGGAAGCATCCATACGGCAGCCGGAAAAATACATATCCCGCCCGAACGACGGAAAAATTTGCCGCAAAACAAAAGCCCCGCGGGAAAGCGGGCTTTTCGCGTCCGAACGGCCCGATATACGGTCAGAAAGTGACGCTGCCGTTGCTGCGCATCAGTTTCAGGAATTTCTCCCTCGTTTCCTGCGCTTTGCTCCTGGAAAGCGGGACGGTACGTCCGTCAAGCAATACGATCTCGCTGTTCTTGATGACGGATATGTGGGAGGAGTTGACGATGAAACCGCTGTGCACCCGTAAAAATCCGTATGGTTCCAAAGCGCATTCCAACTCTTTCATGGAGGAACGCAGGACGTAATACTCCGGTTTTTTATCGGTATAAATATGTTGCTTTGCAAGCGCTCCCTCGATATAAACGATATCGCCGAGCGGAATGTTGTAGATCACGCCGCCGATCTCCGCGGCAAGCGTCTTTCTTGTTTTTCCCGCCCGTTTGACGTATGCCCTGGCATACTTCGTCATATCGGAGAAAAAATTGCTCTTTCGCACAAAGCCCATCGGCTCCGCCTGAAAGGACTCGAATACCCTGTTTTCGCAATTCGAAACAAAAATGATGTCGGCGGTATTCCCCTTCCGGCGCAGTTCACGGCCGAGCTGTATCCCGTCTTTGTCCGGCATATCTATGTCCAGAAGCAAAAGATCGAACCCGTTGTCCGCCGCCGCCGAAAACATCTCCCGGGAACCGCTGTAAAGCTCGATGTCCGCCGGTATGCCCTCGTCCGTGAATATCTTTTCCACGAGCCCGGAAATGGCGCCCAACGCAGGCGTATCATCGTCGCAGATCCCTACTTTGATCCTGTCTTTCATATTCCCTCCTTCGCATCCGCCAACGCGAGCATCACGTCCGCCGTAAATTTATTGTCCTCTATTTCGTGCGTAAACGCTCCTTTGTATCTTCCGACGATCGCCTTTACGATCTTCGTTCCCCGTCCGTGCAATTCCTTTTCCGTTTTTCCGGTTTCGAGTTTTTTGCGCCGGGCTTTCTTCCCGGCGTCCGCGACCGGATTGACGATATTGATATACAGATACCTGTCCTTCAAACGCATGTTGCACTCTATGACGGGAGAAACGCAGCCGTCCTCCACGCACGCTTCGATGGCGTTGTCCAGCAAATTCAACAGAATGGTCGTGAGATCGTATTCGGATATGCCTTCGATGCGGGCGGGGACAATGATTTTTGCATCCAGGGTGATGCCGTATTGACCGGATTTGTATTTTTCAAGGTTGAGCACGTTCCTGACCGTCGTATTTTCACAATCGCTGTAATTGAGCGCGTTGTAGACGTTTTGATTCAGTTCGCCGAAATATTCTTCCATCTTGGCATAATCCTTCGCCTCTATCATGATCTGAAGGTAGGCGAGCTGATTTTTTATGTCGTGCTTTATCTGCCTCATTTCTTCCAGGCTGCTTTTGAAAATTTCGGCGCTCTCGCGTCCGTCCTTGCGCTCCCGCCGGATCGCCCGGATCTCTTCGCTTATCTCCTCGTTTTGCGCGATCGCCTTTGTCTGGCGGAAGCAGAACCAATAGGAAAGCCCGTTCAGCAAATACAACAATATGCCGCACAGAAAAATAAACAAGGCGCTCTCCTTTTCGTTCAGGTTGAAAAACGGAAGCCCTTCCCCCTTCACGCTGTCGACGAGCACCTTTGCAATATTTGCTATGATATCTACGGCAAGCGGGAATAAGATATACGGCTTGCCGATCTGCGCATACCGCTCCAGGGAAAATATTTTGACGAACGCGGTAAAAAAAGTCAGCATGACCAGCGTCGTCACCGCAATGGAGGCATACGTCGCCGCGCGGGAATACTCTATGTTCAGGATATGTTCAAAGATCACCGCGCCGACAGCTTTTCCGAATACGGTGGAAAACACATATACGGTCCAGTACACGCAAAGATAAATGATACTGTTGACCGGTTTTTTCCGTCCGAATATTGCGGCGTAAACGGCGGCGAAGATCAGATAGATATACGTCATATTGAACGCCGTCAGCCGAAGCAATGCCTTTGCGATCACCACGGATACGAAGAGGACGAAAAAATGTACGATCAATTTCCCGATGCAGGCGGCTTTCGGCTGTATTTTATTGAATATGACGATGAGCCCGATAAAAAATGTCGCCTCCGTTACCGGCATCGACGGAAGCGTCCAATAGATGTAATATTGAACAAAATAATCCCAGATCACCATCGCCGTTTTTCCCCGCAAATTATCCTTATCGGCAAAATTATTATAGCACGGCCCCCGGTTTTTGTCAATATGCAAATTTTTTCGGCATGTTTCCAAATATTGTAAATTCGCAAAACGGCATACACCGGACGGAGCCGCGCGCGAACAATAAAGAAACAGAGAAAAAAGTTTTATGTTTATATGCAAAAACAGTTGACAAAAAAGGGATAATTTTATAAAATAAGAAAGCTGACCGCTTGAAGGTCGGTGCTATATCGCGGGGTGGAGCAGCCAGGTAGCTCGTCGGGCTCATAACCCGAAGGTCGTAGGTTCGAATCCTGCCCCCGCAACCATTTTTTGGCGGCGTAGCTTAGGTGGTTAGAGCGATCGGTTCATACCCGATAGGTCATAAGTTCGAATCTCATCGCCGCTACCAGAAAAAAACGGCTATCGCCGTTTTCGGCCCCGTGGTCAAGAGGTTAAGACACCACCCTTTCACGGTGGTATCATGGGTTCGATTCCCGTCGGGGTCACCAAACAAGTTAAAGGCGAACCCGTTTCCTTTAGGAGACGGGTTCGCCTTTAAGGTTTATTTACAAGGATAAAGCCATGGACAATGCGATTACTTTGTTAATGAAAAGACTAATTAAAGATGATTATTTAGATTGTTTAGCTGGAACTATTACATTTTCAGACGATGG
>JAGHJP010000058.1 GCA_017886575.1 Clostridia bacterium | reverse complement strand
TGGAGCGGGAAACGAGATTCGAACCCGCGACATTCACCTTGGCAAGGTGACGCTCTACCACTGAGCCATTCCCGCATATATTCCGCACTATTTTTGGTGGAAGTTATAGGGCTCGAACCTATGACCCTCTGCTTGTAAGGCAGATGCTCTCCCAACTGAGCTAAACTTCCCTGCTCATTCAAAAGCTTTTTTACTATACCATATTCCAAAGGAGATTGCAAGCGTTTTTTATCCCTTTTTTGAAAATTTTTTTAATGTTTTTTCAGAGAGCGTGAAACGCGCGTCCCGCCTTTCGCCCTCCCGTTTTTTTGCCCGTTACGGTATAAATTTTTTCCCGTCCGTCAATACATGAGGGCGGAGGCAGAAAAAATGAAAAAACTTTGTATACTTTTTCTCGGTTTCGTCATAATAATCTTGACGGCTTTCGGGAGCGCCGCGGGCGGCGGGGATGCCCCGTCCCGCACGGAATACCTGCGCGTGCACATCCGCGCCAACTCCGATTCCGCCGAGGATCAGGCGGTCAAATACCTCGTCCGCGACGCGGTCGTCGAAGCGATCACCCCCTGGGTCGCCGCTTGCACCGATAAAGAAGGGGCGCTCGCCGCCACGCAGGCACATCTGCAGGAAATAGAATCCGTCGGGGAGAGCGTGCTCCGCGAAAACGGGTTTTCCTACGGCGTGCGCGCCGGCGTGCGGAAGGAGACCTTTCCCACGCGGGTGTATGAAGAGTATACCTTGGAAGCGGGCGAATACGACGCGCTCATCATCGAGCTCGGGACGGGCGAAGGGGACAACTGGTGGTGCTGTATCTATCCGCCCCTCTGTTTTGCGAGCGTCAGCGGGGCGAATATCGTCTACCGCTCAAAGATACTCGAACTCATCGAAAAATTTTTCGGGGAATAGAGGACTCCCCGCCGCAAGAGAGCCGCGGCGGCGTACATAGGAGGAATAAAGACGAAATATGAAAAAAGCAATCAGGATCGGCGCGATCGCGCTGGCGTTTTTGGCCGTCGGATTGATCTACGCGCTGTTCACGGTCGACCGGCATATACAGAACGTGCCGCCCGCCGCGGCGGCAGACTTGCCCGCCGCGGTGCTCCGGCAGGGTTCGGCGGGCGGAGAGGTCGCGGAAGTGCAGCGCCGCCTCAAAGAATGGGGGTACTATGACGGCGCGGTGGACGGCGTGTTCGGCAGCGGCACGCGCGAGGCGGTGAAGAAGTTCCAGCAAAAGAACGGACTGACCGCCGACGGCGTGGTCGGACTGGCGACCTTCCGCGCGCTGGGCATGAACGATTCGGCGTCCGTTCTGGAACGGGATTACGACGTGACGGGCGGCGCCGCGGGGACGTCGGACTACACGAGCACCGATCTGTACCTGCTCGCCAAAGCCATCTATGCCGAGGGCAGGGGGGAACCCTATGTCGGGCAGGTCGCTATCGGCGCGGTCATCTTGAACCGCGTGGAGAGCAGTCAGTTCCCCAACACCGTGGCGGGCGTCATCTATCAGAAGGGCGCGTTCACGGCGGTGGACGACGGGCAGATCAACCTGGAGCCGGACGACACGGCGTACAACGCGGCGCAGGACGCGCTCAACGGCTGGGACCCCTCTTACGGTTGCCTGTACTATTATAACCCCGCCGTCGCCACGAGCAAATGGATATTCGACCGCCAGACGGTGACGGTCATCGGGCGTCACGTATTCGCCATTTAAGGAGGGAGAAGAACATGGAAGAAAAGAAGAGCGGAAAGAAAGTAGGCGTCAACACGTCGAGCGGTGCCAAGAAGGTGCAGCGCATCGAAAAGGAAAAGCAGGCGTCCGCCGTGCCCGCGTCGGGCACGGTCAAGAGGACGGTCACCAAAAAGGTAGAGGAAGAAAACGCCGCCGCGGGCGTGCGGCTGGAGGCGGCAAAGGCGCGCGCCGAGCGTAAAGCCCGCCGCGAAGAGAAGCGGGCGGAACGCCGGCAGGAGACGGAAGCGCAGAAGCTGCAGGCGAAGGAACGCGCCATGGAAAAGCGTTTGCAGGCAAAGGAGCGGGCGCAGGAGCGCCGCGCCGCCCGCGCGGCGCGGCGGGACATGCTCCGCAACGAAAACGCCGTTCAGCGCATGGAGCGCAAAGAACGCGAAAAGCAGGAGCGCATCGCCCTGCGCAAGCAGAACCGGGAACTCAAACACGAACTTGCCTTAAAGCGCAAGGAAGAGCGCATGCACAAGCGCCGTCTGGAAGCGGAGAACCGCAAACATAAGCGCGAGCAAAAGACCAAGCGGCGTGCGCAGGGGCAGGGCATCGGCGGCTGGCTGGCGGCGGTCATCTCCCTCGGCGTGGCATCCCTCGCCATGCTGACTGTCATCACCGTCGGCGGCGTCAATATGAGCAACATGAGCGAAACGATGGGCGCATCCTACCGCAGCGAGTTGTACGAAGTCACAGAACTGAGCGAAAATCTGGACGCCAACCTGAACAAACTGCGCCTGGCGAGCGGGGCGGGCGAGCAGCGCCGCCTGCTCACCGATATCCTGGTGGACGCGGAACTCATGGAGAGCGCGCTCGAGCGCTTCCCCGTGGACATGGCTACCACCAACAACATCGCTTCCTTCGTCAACCGCACGTCCGAGTTCGCGCGGGAAGGGCTGAGCGCCGTCGCCATGGGCAGGTCGCTTTCGGGCCGCGGGGACACGCTGGAATATATGTACGAGACCAACGCCGCCATCTTGCAGGAACTGCATACGCTGCGCGACACCATGACCGCCAAGGATTGGCAGAAACTCGTCAAGAACAGCGGCGAAGGCATGATGCAGGGCGGTTTCGAGAACATCAATTCCAACGTCATCCAAACGCCCTCCTCTATTCAGGACGGTCCCTTCTCCGAGAATAAAGAAAAGGTGACGGCGCGGGGCCTTCTGGACGCGGAAGAAGTGACCGCGGAAAAGGCGGAAGAACTGGCGCGGGAGTACTTCAGGGACTACGGCGTGCAGGAAGCCGAACACACGGGTGATACCGTTTCGGACGGGATGCATTGTTACAACTTCACCCTGCGCGACGAACGCGGGCGGGAGATATACGCCCAGCTCTCCAAGGCGGGCGGCAGGCTCATCATGTTCGACTCCTACGAAAAGTGCATGGCGAACAATTTCTCGCAGGCAGAGTGCGTGCAGATCGCCGCGGAATTCCTGCAAAACCTGGGCATGGACGGCATGCATCCCGTCTGGTTGCAGGAGAACGGCACCGCCGCGAACATCAATTTCGTGTATGAGCAGGACGGCGTGCTGTGTTATTCGGACATGGTCATCGTCAAAGTCTGCGAAACCAAGGGCATGGCAGTGGGCATGGAGGCGTTGCCCTACTATCTGAACCACTGCGAAAGGAGCATAGAGCGTCCCGCTGTGTCCGAAGGGGAAGCGGCAAAGGCGCTCGGCAAAATTCAACCCGCCACGGCGCGGCTCGCGCTCATCCCTTACGAGGGGAGCGAAGCGCTGACCTATGAATTCAGCGGTTCGTACGACGGAAAGGAATACTTCGTCTATGTGGACGCGATGACCGGCGAAGAGCTGGAAATGTTCACGGTGCTCGACACCAAGCAGGGCAGGCTGCTCCGCTGAGGAAAGACAAGAGAAAAAGAAACCGTCCCGAAGGGCAAAGCCTTCGGGACGGTTTCTTTTTGTGAAGCTGCTTACGCCAGCAGCGATTCGTCGAACTTGACCTTAAAATTCTGGTCGTCGCCGGGTTGGCGGCAGAGCCTGGTGACGGGGATGAGGGG
>JAGHJP010000057.1 GCA_017886575.1 Clostridia bacterium | reverse complement strand
GGTGAAAGGCGCCGTGCAGGTTCTTTTCCCGCTCCGCGCGGGAAAGGCTCTTCTGTTCGCCCGTTTCTCTCGTCTTTGCAAAGATCTCCTCGACGGGAATGCCGCAGAGCGCCGAGAGGGCGCGGGCAAGCCGTTCGCTCTGGTTATAGCCTCTCTTTCTGCGGGCTCTTTCGGTCATGGGCACGAAGGTCAGAAGATCGGCGGCGGCAAATTCCCGCTCCAGGACGGGCAGCATCTCCCGCGCCAACCCCTCCGCCATGCCCGCGTCTCCGTTCTTGAAGGCGTATATGAGCCGCCGCACTTCCCCGTCGTAGACGAACGCCGAGCGTTCTTTGTCCGGCAACGGCAGGCGGGCGCGGCACTCCGCGCAGAATCCCCGCTCTTTCGTTCTCCTGCCGCACCGCAGGCAAAAATCTACGGCATAGGGCAGCCGCCCGCGGCAGTCCTTGCAGAACGTCTCCCCGGCGAACACCTCGCCGCGGCAGAGGTAACAGGTGCGGTTTTTCTCGCCCGCCCGCGCTCTCAGTTTTTGCAGCAGTTCCCGAAAACGCAATCTCGCTCTTCTCCCGTATATTTTTTATAAAACCGCTGTTTCTTTGGCATGGGTGCGCCGTCAGTCCCCTTTGGTTTGGGGAAGGGGCGGCGCGGACAGCGGTTCGACGAGTACGGTCTTGTAGTTTGTGTAGTTGACGAATCCCGCCTTTGCGCCCGACGGTTTTTTGACGAATCGCCTTTCGCAGTAGTCCACGGGTATTTTGCCGCCCCCGCGTCCGTCCGAATAGTAGGCGCACAGCCGCGCGGCAAATTCCAGCACGGCGTCGGGCACTTTTCTGCCCCCGGCGGCGATGACGACGTGCGCGGAGTGGTATTTTTGCGTGTGCAGCCACACGTCGTCCGGCGCGGCGGCGCGCACCAGGCGGTCGTTCTGCACGTTGTTCCGCCCGGCGCGGACGATAAACCCGTCCTTTTCAAAGACGCGGAAAGGGGATTCGGCGGCCTTGCGTTTCTTTGCGCTCTGCGGTTCGCGCAGAAGATGCAGGGAGATCAGCTCCTCTTCGATCTCGGTAAGGTCGCGCGTCTCCTCCGACTGCCGTATGGCGGCAAGCACGCTTTCGGTGTAGTCCAGGTCGCTCTCTTCGGCGTGCAGGCGGGGGGTCAGCGCTTCCACGGTGCGCTTGAGTTTGGCGTACCGCTTGTAATAATTCTGCGCGTTCTGCGCGGGCGTGAGCGTCCTGTCGAGGGCGACGGTCAAAAGGGGGCTTCCCTCCTCGTAATAGTTTTCCAGCTTGCAGGCGGACATGCCCCGCTCCAAACGGTAGATGTTCGCCGTGATCAGTTCGCCTTTCAGGCGGCAGCTCTCCGCGTCCTCGCATTCCTTCAATTTTTCCAGGATCTGTGCCAGCTTCTTTTCCTGTTTCTTTTTGAGCGCCGTCGCGGCATTCTGTAGTTTCCGTTTTTTCTCCTCAAAGGCCTTTTTGCCCGTCTTGTAGCCGTAAACGGTCGCCTGCGCCGCCTGCAGCGAGGGGGCGGGTAGCGCCCCCGTCAGCCGCTTGGCGGCAAATTCCTGCGGTTCGTTCCCGCGGTACAGAACGCAGGGCGCGCCCTCGCCCGCAAACAGGTAGTTATAGACGAAATCGGCAAAGGGCATGCCCGCGTTTAAGGGGTATTCCGCCACGATCTGCGCGGCAGTGGGATAGGCGATGCCCGCCACGCGGTCGCAAAGAACCTTTGCGGGGTCGTCGGAAGAGAGCACGGCCTGCACCGCGCCGGAAAGGGCGGCGCGGTCCCGCGGGTCGGCCTTGTCCTGCGGGGCGGGCAGGGCGTACTTCGCCCCGGGGAAGAGCACGCGCGCCGCGCCCGTCTCCAGGGAAGCCGTTTTCAGCGCGCCCAGAATGATCCCCTTTTCGGCGAGCACGATGTTGGAATATTTGCCCATGATCTCGCAGTAGAGCACGCGGTCGGTCTGCGCGAAGTCGGAAACGCAGTGCATCGTCACGGCGACGATGCGCTCGAAGCCGACCTGTTCCACCTTCGTGATCTGCGCGCCGAGCAGGTGTTTTCTAAGAAGCATGCAGAAATTTGGGGCGACGGCGGGGGCGTCCTTCTCCTCTTCGGTCAGGCAAACGCGGCAAAAACTCGCATTTGTGCAGATCGTCAGTTTCAAAAGGCTTTTTCCGGTGTATATATAGAGCAGGACTTCGTCCCGCGCGGGCTGTACGACCTTGTTGATCTTGCCGCCCGAAAGAAGCCCGTTCAGCTCTTCGGCGTTGCGGCGGAGGTTGAAAGCGTCCTGAGGCATATGAAAACTCCTTGGCATAATTGCGGAAGGGCGCCGCACGGGGCGCGTTCCCGCGGAGGATACACTCAAAATTATACTCCGAAAATTCGATTTTGTAAATAAAATCGCTTTTCTTTATCGCGGGAATGTGTTAAAATATAGCGTAAAGACAAAAAAAGAAGTCAGTTTTCGGTATTCGCGCCCAAAGGCTCACGAAAAAAGACCGAACGGGAAACAGGAGAATTTTTATGAAGTACAAGTACGAATCCGCAGAAAAGAGCACGGTAAAACTCAGCATCGACTTTACCGCCAAGGAATGGCAGGCGGCCATCGACAAAGCTTACAACAAGAACAAGAACCGGTTCACCGTCAACGGTTTCCGCCGCGGCAAGGCGCCCAGGAGCGTCGTCGAGGCGTTCTACGGCAAGGGCGTGTTCTATGAAGACGCGCTCAACGAGCTCTATAACGAGAACTATCCCAAGATCCTCGAAAAGGAGAAAGACAACTTCACCGCCGTGGGCGAGCCCTCCCTCTCCGTGGACGACATCTCCGACAAGGGGGTCAAGCTTTCCGCCGTCGTGCCCGTCAAGCCCGACGTCGCCATCGAGGCGTACAAAGGTATAAAAATCCGCGAGTACGTATATAATGTAAAAGATGAGGACGTGGACGCCGAGATCAAAAAAGTGCAGGAGAGAAACGCCCGCGAGAAGGAAGTCGAGGGTCGTCCCGCGCAGAACGGCGACATCGTCAACATCGATTTCTCGGGCAGCGTCGACGGCAAGAAGTTCGAGGGCGGCACCGCGGAAAAATATGACCTCACCCTCGGCTCGGGGTCCTTCATCCCCGGCTTCGAGGAGCAGATCGCCGGCATGAACGTCGGCGACGAGAAGGACGTCAACGTCACCTTCCCCGAAGATTACCACGCCGAGAATTTGAAGGGCAAAGCGGCGGTGTTCGCCGTCAAACTCAACGCGATCAAGGAAAAGGAGATCCCCGAACTGACCGACGAGTTCATCAAGGACGCGACGGGAAGCGAAACGGTGGAGGACTATAAAAAGAAGGTCAGGGAGCGGCTCGAAAAGCAGGCGGAACGCCGCAGCCGCGACGAAACGGAAAACAGCATCATCGCCGCCATTGCGGAAAAGGCGACCTGCGAGATCCCCGAAGCCATGATCGAGAGCCAGATCGACTCCATCATGCAGAACATCGAGTACCAGCTCATGTATCAGGGGCTCAACATGGACGGGTACCTGCAATACCTCGGCACGACCAAAGAGGCGTTCCGCAAGACCTATTACGAACAGGCAAAGAAGAACGTTTTGAGCCAGCTGGTCATCGAAAAGATCATCAAACTCGAAGGCCTGGGCGCGACCGAGGCGGAGATCGACGAGAAGATCGCCGAGCAGGCGAAGCAGGTCGAAAAGGACTTCGACGAATACAAGAAGAACATGGACGACAGACAAAAGGCGTACATCGAGCAGGACATCATCGTCACCAAACTCTTCGATTTTCTGAAAAAGAACAACGAAATGTATGTCGAGGCATAAGGCTTGAAAGACCCTTCGACCCTTTGCGGGGCGCGGCTCTGCCCGGCGCTGCGGGCTTTCGGACAAATTCAGTGACAGGAGGCGGTCATAACAGCATGAACGAAAAGAATGTTTTGATCCCCTACGTCGTGGAGCGCACTTCGAGCGGCGAAAGAAGCTACGATCTGTACTCCCGTCTGTTGGAGGACAGGATCATTTTCCTGAGCGGGGAGATCGACGACGCGGTGGCGAACACCGTCGTGGCGCAGCTCATCTATCTCGAAGCCAAGGACCCCGCCAAGGACATCGCGCTGTACATCAACAGCCCGGGCGGCTCGGTCTCGGCGGGCATGGCGATCTACGACACCATGAACTTCATCCGTTGCGACGTGTCCACGACCTGCGTGGGTCTGGCGGCGTCCATGGGCGCCTTCCTCTTATCGAGCGGCGCCAAGGGCAAGCGGTACGCCATGCCCAACAGCGAGATCATGATCCACCAGCCGCTTGGCGGCGCGCAGGGGCAGGCAAGCGACATCAAGATCCAGGCCGAACACATCCTGCGGATCAAGGAAAAACTCACCCGCATTCTCGCCGAGAATACGGGCAGGACGCCGGAAGAGCTGGAACGCGACACCGACAGGGACAATTACCTCACCGCGGAAGAGGCGCAAAAGTACGGACTCATCGACAAGGTATATTATAAGAGATGAAGCGCATGAGAGCGGGCGGAGGCGGTAATCTTCCACCCGCTTCCTAATTCACCATACTCTTCGCTCGAAAACGGAAAAGGGCGTTCGTCTTTGGCATGGACCCATCGTATTTGCCGTTCGTTGCGGCAAAGCAGTCAAACGGGAGGATTCTATTTATGGAAAAATATGAACAGTACTGTTCCTTCTGCGGCAAGGGGAAGGAATTTACCAAACAACTCATCGCGGGGCCGAACAACATTTTCATCTGCGACGAGTGCATAGAACTTTGCAAGGATATGCTCGACGAGAGCCGCGGCGAGGAGACGCCCGCGCCCGTCGAGCTCAAAAAGCCCGCCGAGATCAAGGCAGAACTCGACAAGTATATCGTCGGGCAGGACAACGCCAAAAAGGTGCTCTCCGTCGCGGTGTATAACCACTACAAGCGCATCAACGCGCTCACGCACCCCGCCAGAAAGCGGAGGAGAAAGCTCTCCTTCACCGAGGGCGTGGACCCTTCGGAGCCGGAAGTGCGGGAAAAGGAACCCCTCGACGACGACATCGAGATCGAAAAGAGCAACATCCTGCTCCTCGGTCCCACGGGCAGCGGCAAGACACTGCTCGCGCGGACGCTTGCGAAGATCCTGAACGTGCCCTTCGCCACGGCGGACGCCACCACGCTCACCGAGGCGGGCTATGTCGGCGAGGACGTGGAAAATATCCTCTTGAAACTCATCCAGAACGCCGATTACGACATTGAAAAGGCGCAGCGCGGCATCGTGTACATCGACGAGATCGACAAGATCGCGCGCAAGGGCGAGAACGTGTCCATCACGCGCGACGTTTCGGGCGAGGGCGTGCAGCAGGCGCTTTTGAAGATCATCGAAAGCACGGTCGCGTCCGTGCCCCCGCAGGGCGGCAGAAAGCACCCTCAGCAGGAGTGCCTGAAGATCGACACGTCCAACATTCTCTTCATCTGCGGCGGGGCGTTCGTCGGGCTGGATAAGATCGTGTCCTCCCGCAAGGACGACACCACCATGGGCTTCGGCGGCAACCTCCGTCTGGGCAGTACGGAAGTGGATTACTCCCTGCTCCAGGAAGTCAAGCCGCAGGACCTCACCAAATTCGGGCTCATTCCCGAGTTCGTCGGCAGGCTTCCCATCGTGGTCAGCCTCAACCCGCTGGACGAGGACGCGCTCGTCAAGATCCTCACCGAGCCCAAGAACGCCATCATCAAGCAGTACCAGAAACTCGTGGGCATGGACGGGGTCAAACTGACGGTCGAGGCGGACGCCGTCCGCGAGATCGCGGGCACCGCCATCCGCTTGAAAACGGGCGCCAGGGGCCTGCGCACCATCATCGAGGGGCTGATGACCGATGTCATGTATAAGATCCCTTCGGAGAAGGGCGTGAAGGAAGTCATCATCACCAAGGCGTGCGTGGAGCGCGGCGAACAGCCCGTACTCGTCTACGAAAAGTCGGCGTAACGTCATAGCGAAAATGCCCGTATATGCGGGCATGGTATTTGGGAAAACCGCAAAAGGCGGGGCAGATATGCCCCGCCGTTTTGCATGTGACGGCGGAAAAAGTTCAATTCCGAATATAACTTATACGCGGGAGGATCGCTTGCAGACGTTTTGGAAATTATTTTTTAAAGACTATGGACATTTTTAATGTGATATGATATAATTCTATTGATCGTAGAGAACAAACGTTTCGTTACTCAAAACTCTACGTTTCGTGTAGAAAATAAGTAGGTTTACTTTTTTTGACACTTTTGCTATAATGAATTTATCGATTAAACAAGGGGAACAAATTTATGGATCATAGTATAGGGAAAACGATAGCTGAATTGCGCAAAGCCAAGGGGTGGACGCAGGTAGAACTTGCCGAGCGGTTGAATGTCAGCGATAAGACTGTAAGCAAATGGGAAAGCGAGGCGGGCTATCCTGAATATACAATGCTTCCGAAACTTGCCGATATTTTCGGGGTCAGCCTTGATTACCTTATGACGGGCAAAAAAATGCAGCCCGAAATCATTACAATGTCGAAGGCCGAGTTGTGTGCAAAAAATGATGATGTCACTCTTTTAAAGGACATAAATTATCAACAAAAAGATGAGAATAATAAATGTCTCATTGATTATATAAAACAATATGAAAGCCTCAACGTCTTTGCCGCGGTATGTGCGTCAGACAAAAAGGCTATATCTTCATTCGATATTTTGACCGCATTGAAATTCTGTCTGTTATCAAACCATGTTGAATTATTGAGTAAGACAGGATTTTACTTAGGACCTCACAGGTTTTTTTATAGGTTTGATTCTCCCGAGGACATAATGGGGTTGCTGCCCGTCGGTGCATTGGAACATTTTGGTAAGAGCCAGGGGAACGATCGGTATGTCTGCGTATTGCCGGATGACTTTTTCACGATGATCGTTACCGATAAAAGGATCAATGAAACGACGATCGATTTTTTATTGGGAAAGCAGCGCGGGCGCAAATGTGTATGGTATCATGCGTTTCCCTATCTGATCGATGCTTGCTATGAAGTCGGAAATACCGATCTTTTAGAGCGGCTCCTTACTTTGTCGGAAGAAAACAATCAATATGCCTATGACAACCTGAAGGACAAGCATAATTACGTCAACAATTACTATTTTATCGGTTTTCAATATAGTCAAGTCGGACACGGTTTGGTCAGAATACTGGACAAAACGTTGAAGGCGGCTCTTCAAAAAAATGATTTTGAAATGATCGACCAAATGAACAGCCTGAACAGAGGCGTAATGTCGTGGGGGTTCAATTGCGGGGTCGTTTCGGATGATGAGATTCGTGTCGCGAAACTGAAACTTGATAAATCGGTGTCAAAACAAGAAGTGCTTGTTCAATCATCCATTCACAACGGGATCATTACTATAGATGAATTGTTGGCTGTTGATGATATTGTTTTGATAGAAAAAGCGTTAGAAAAATATCCTGTTTCAAAGTATGAACAACAAGCTGCTATCATTAAACAGATACAGCAGGAGGTTAATGGTGAAGATTGGCGTTTCCTTTTTGAATATGCTGTTAATCATAATGATACTTATTTGGCAAATTACGCTACAGAAGGAAATAAAGAAAAAATAGAGCAATGGATTTTAGAAAAAAAGAAACTTCCTCCTTTTATCGAAAATACCGTTGAACGTTTTTTTGAACAATACGAAAGAGATAATCCGAATTTGAAATACTTCAAACTGAGAAATAAAGAAAATTTTTCAGGATTTGTTCATTCCCATGAAGGGTTAAAATCAAATAGGTTTAAGCCAAATTTAATAACTATCAGCAATAGTGACGAGTTGGCAGAATATATAAAACTTTGCAAAAAACAAGTTGTCAATGATTTGAAAGAAAAAAATAATGCGGACAAGATCATCGAAGAGTTAAATGAAGAATTTTTCCGTAATGAACTGGCAAAAGGAAATGGCGATTTGGTAGCAATAAAGCTATGTGTGCGGTTGGAAGCTGTATTAAAAAGCAAATATCATTACGAAGGCGATTTTTCAGAGATGCTCGAAAGATATTGTTCGCAACATGGGTCTTATGAAGAAGATGATGGATGGGGGTATATGGAAAAGCGTACAGTAAAATTTGTTCCTTATCTTCAAAAACTTCGTAAGTATCGCAATAGTGTCGTTCATTCCGAAAAGAAAGTTGACAGCATGACAAAAGAAGAGCTTGATTTTTGTATTCAATACATCTGTGGGTTGAAATAAGGAGATGTGCTATGAATAAATATCAGGAATATTTGTTATCACACATAAAAGATAATGGCAAGGGAACATTCTTATTTTCTGACTGCGCTCCTGTCGGCAAATCATGTAAAGACGATACTTATGGTTGTTACGATAAAAAAACTAATTTCTTTACAATCAAACAAGATCAAGATATTACCAAGACAATATACGAATTGGCAATTTCTAAGAGCAAATGCCCTTTTATTGATTCGGTTCAGGTTAAGACAAATAATACATACATAGATATTCCCATCTCTAAAGACACTACAACGACACAGACCAATATGTCGCGTGCCGGAATGTTGCGTGCAAAGGGGAGCGGTGAGGATCAATTTGTTATTGCAGTTGATTTCAATGATAGGATTGACGCGATAAGATTAAAATTTATAAAAAATATTGCCGATGATCTGGAAATAAAAATTGCCTATCAAGAGGCAGACAAGCAGGCGTATGCTGAAAGGCAAGAAGTTTTGCGAAAAGAAAACACTTTAAAACGCGCTGCAATCAAACATTCCGTCGGCGAAAGTTTGGTCAATATTTATTTTCAACCATGCGCAGATAACTATGATCATAGCGAAATATCGTTATTTATCCCTGAAAAAACAGAAATTATAAAGGTTGGAGGTCGTTATGGTCTGGTTAATCGGGAAAATGTACTCTCATGGGCAGTGATAATGAAGGCTACGGTAGAAAACGGAATATTTTTCAAGTCAATTACAGGTTTGGCGTACGGACGATATGCTTATGTTGTAAAACAATTCGATAAAGAGAATAATTTGCTTATCGAGACAGACCATATAGAGTTTTATATCAGACCGAAACAACAGCCAATAGTTGAGCAAGGGAATATTGTAGTGATTTAATTATAGTTAAGAGTAGCATAATATTTATTGTTTTCAATTTATTTTTTAATAGAGCTGTGGTCGTTTGATTATATTTTTATATTAACGCCTCTTGTCATAGCGATGTTTTGTGTTTTCCGAGCAAGGGGCGTTTTTTCGTGCCTTGGGGCGGAAAGCGGCGCGGGGGCGCGGAAAAATAAGGCAGAAAAGCGCGCATTTGCCGCAAAAAGAAAATTCGGCGCATGAAGGTATAAACCGACAATACTTTCACATACTTCTTGCGGAGGTCTTTATGAAAGCTACAGGAATCGTAAGAAGGATAGACGAACTCGGGCGGGTGGTCATCCCCAAAGAGATCCGCCGCACGCTGCGGATCAAGGAGGGCGATCCCCTCGAGATATTCACCGAACGGGACGAGCTCATGCTCAAAAAATATTCTCCCATCGCCACGCTTGACAAGTTCAGCGAGGCGACGGCGCGCACGCTCAGCGATCTGAGCGGCCTTTTGACCGTCATTGCCGACACGGACGAAATTTTGTCGGCGGTCGGCGAGGGCAAGCGGGGGTTGGGTCGGCATCTCTCCCGCGAGATGGACAGGGTGCTCCGCGAGCGGCGCAGTTATCTTGCCGATCGCAGCGACGGCGGCGCCGTGCTGCCCGTTACCGAGGGGGAGGAAACGGACGCGTATTACGCCCAGCTCATCATTCCCATCGTGTCGGGCGGGGACTGTTTGGGCGCTGTGGTGCTGCTGTCGGTCAAGGAGGGCGTGAAGATAGAAAACGCGTCCATCAAACTCGCGCAGCTCACGGCGGAAATGCTCGCCAACCAATTCAACTGAAGGAACGGCGCGGCAGGTTTTGCGCAAAAGGGCGGAATGCCGCCCTTTTTTTCTGAGAGCGGAACGGGCGGCGTACCGCGCCGCAAGCGAGAAGGGAGGTCGGACATGCGGGTACAACGGGAACGGCAGGGGTTTTTGCACGGCGCGTTCATCATATCTCTGGGCAGTTTTTTTGCCAAGGTCATCGGCGCGGCGGCGCGCATTCCCCTGACGGGGCTTTTGGGGGCGGAGGGCGTGGGGCTCTATCAGCTCGCCTATCCCTTCTATTGTCTGCTGCTCACCGTCTCTTCGGCGGGACTGCCGTCGGGCATCTCGCGCATCGTGGCGCGGGAAGAGCGGGCGGGCGGAGACGGAAGAACGGTATTCCGCACCGCCTTCTCATTGTTCTTCTTTGTGGGCATGGGCGGCACGATCCTGATGTTTGCCTTGCGCGGGGTCATCAGCGATCTGCAGGGGGAAGATTTAAGGTGGTGCTATGTCGCCCTCTGCCCGTCCGTGCTCCTCGTGTCCCTGCTGTCCGTCTTTCGCGGCTATTTTCAGGGCAAGTGCGATATGCTGCCCACCGCCTTCTCGGAGATCGGCGAGCAGGTCGTCAAGGGGCTTTTCTCCGTTGTCCTTGCCTGGGTGTTCCGTCGCAACACGCTGCACGCCGTCACCGCCGTGCTCGCCGCGGTGTCTTTGAGCGAGGGCTGGGCGGTATTCTACATGTTCCGCCGTTACCGCGCCGAACGGGGCGTCAAACCGCTCTATGCTTCTCCGCCGCCAACATATAAAAAGCTGCTCTCCCTGACCCTTCCCGTCGCGCTGGCGGCGGCAATATTGCCCCTTTCGCAGTTCATCGACAGCTGGCTGGGTGTAAAACTGATGCGCGCGTACAGCGAAGAGGCGGTCGCCCTGTACGGTCTGTACGCAGGGGGCGCGGTGACGCTGACGGGGCTGCCCGTTTCCGTCTGTTACGGATTCGCCGTGTCCATCATCCCGCGGCTGAGCGGCAAAGCGGGCGCGCGCGGCAAGGCGCTCAAAGCCCTGGGGTTCACCCTCCTCGTCAGCCTGCCCTGCGCCCTGGTGCTCTTCTTTTTCGCCCGTCCGCTCGGCGGGTTGTTCTTCCGGCGGCTGAGCGCCGAGCGGCTGGACGTTCTCGAAACGCTGGTGAAGATCATGGCGCCGACGGCGGTCACGCACGCCTGCGCGCAGACCCTTTCGGCGTGCCTCATCGGCAGGGGCAGGGCGCTGCGCGCGGCGGGCAACATGGCGGCGGCGGTCGCCGTCAAAACGGCGCTTGTTTTTTTTCTCGTGCGGGCGGAAAATATTTCCGTGGCGGGCATGGCGTTCGCCGCAAACGGTTGCTATTTGACGGCGTTTGTGCTAAACTTAATTAGCAGTCTGCGCCGCGAACGGGCATAGGGGAAGAAAAAACGGAAAAACTTTTCTCCCGCCCGCAGGCTTGCCCTGCGGGCGGGCATTCTTTACTTTATGTTTTTTGCGGCGGAAAATTCACGACAAGGAGAACAAGGCAATGGTCACATTGGTCGGATTGGGCACGGAAGCGGGGGATCTGACGGAGCGCGGCAGGAGCGCCCTTCTCTCCGCCGGCAAAATCATTTTGCGCTCGGGCAAGGGCAGCGCGGCGGCAACGCTCGACGCCCTCGGCGTGCGGTACGAAACGCTGGACGGGGCGTTCCCGCGCACCCGCTCTTTCGAGACCTGGTACAAAAAGGCGGCGGCATACATTTGGAACGCGGGCAAAGCGGAAGAGGTCGTCTATTGCTGCGCGGGCGCCGTCGGCGAGGACCGCTGCGCGCAGTACCTTGCCGCCCGCCGCGGCGTGCGGGTCGTCGCCGGGGTTTCCAAAGCCGAGCGCGCGCTGGAGCTCGCCCGCCTGCCCGGCACGGCCTTCGCGCGGGTGTCGGCGTACGAACTCAAAGAAACGGAAAACCTCACCCTGCCCGCCGTCATCTACGACGTGGACGATGAATTTGTGGCGGGGGACGTCAAACTCATCCTGGGCGACCGCGTCGGCGAGGAGAACAAGGTGTTCTTCGTGCGCGGCGGCAAAGCCAAAAAGGTCAGGGTGTACGAGCTCGACCGCCAGAAGGGGTATGACGAAACGGCGGCGGTCGTCGTGCCCGCCCTGCCGCTTTTGGAAAAGTCGCGATTCGACATTTACGACCTGCAAAATATCATCCGCCGCCTGCGCCGCCCCGACGGCTGCCCGTGGGACAAGGTGCAGACCCCCGAGAGCATCCGCATGAACATGGTGGAAGAGGCGTACGAGCTCGTGGACGCCATCGACGCGGGCGACCCCGGCAAGATCCGCGAAGAGACGGGGGACGTTTTGCTACAAGCCGTCTTTCACGCCGTCATGCAGGAGGAGCGCGGGGCGTTCGACCTCACCGACGCCCTGACCGAACTGTGCGAAAAACTCATCCACCGCCACACGCACATTTTCGGCAAGGACAAGGCGGCGGACGAGGCGTCCGCCCTCTCGGTGTGGGAGGCGAACAAGAAGAAGGAGAAGGGGCAGGACACCTTCTCCAAAGCGGTGAACGACGTGCCCGCCTGCTTCCCCGCCTGCATGCGGGCGCAGAAGGTGCAAAAGCGCGCCGGCAAGAGCGGGTTCGACTTCCCTTCCGTCTCCGCGGCGGCGGAAAAAATCGTCGAAGAACTGAAAGAGTGGGAGCATGTCTGCGAGGAAGGGGACGAACGGAAGGCGCGCGAGGAGCTTGGCGACCTGCTCTTTTCGGTCGTCAACGCGGGAAGGCTTGCGGGCGTGGACTGCGAACTCGCCTTAAAAGAGAGCGTGCAGAAATTTGCCCGCCGCTTCACCGCGCTAGAAAGCGCCGTCATCGCCGACGGCAGGGACATCACGGCTCTTTCTCCCGCCGAGCTGGACGGGTATTACCGCAGGGTAAAGGCGGCGGAGACGGACGAAACCGGAAAATAATCGCAACGGGAGGCGCGGACATGCGTTTACACCCCATCGACATCGGCGGCATCCGCACGGAGAACAACGTGTTTCTGGCGCCGCTGGCGGGATATACCAACTATCCCTTCCGCAAGATATGCCTGGGCGCGGGCGCGGGGCTGACCTGCACCGAAATGGTCAGCGCCAAAGGCTTGCATTACGGCAGCGAAAACACGCGGGAACTTCTGTATTCGGGCGAAGCGGAAAAGATCAAGGCGGCGCAGCTCTTCGGCAGCGACCCCGCCGTGCTGCGTGAGGCGTGCGAGAGCGACGCTCTCGCGCCGTTTGACATCGTGGACATCAACATGGGCTGCCCCATGCCCAAGATCTTCAACAACGGCGAGGGGAGCGCGCTGCTCTCTTCGCCCGCGCTGGCGGCAAAGATCGTTTCGGAGTGCAAAAAGTCGGGCAAGCGCGTCACCGTCAAAATGCGCATCGGGCTGACGGCGGAAAGCGTGGTGGCGGCGGACTTTGCCAAGGCGATGCTGGACGCGGGCGCGGACATGCTCTCCGTGCACGGCAGGACGCGGGATAAAATTTACGCGGGCGAACCGGACTATGTCGCCGTTGCCGCGGTCGTGCGGGCGGCGGAGGGAAAGGTCCCCGTCATCGCCAACGGGGGCATCTTTTCGGTCGCGGACGCCGACAGGATGCTCGAAAATACGGGCGCGGACGGCGTCATGCTCGCTCGCGCCGCCATGTCCGACCCGCAGATCTTCTGCGATTTTACGGGCATGCCCCGCCGCAGCAAGCGGGAAGTCATTCTCACGCAGCTGGCGGAAACGAAGGAACTCTTCGGCGAGCGGTTCGCTACGGTCTATATGCGCAAGATGGCCGCCCTCTACTTAAAGGGCGAAAAGGGCGCCGCCGCGGCGCGGGAGCGGCTCTTCCGCTGCCACGACACGTCCTCGGTCGCCGCCGCCGTGCGGGAAATATTCCCGTGAAATTTTCCGCAGGGGTATTTACTTTTCGGCCGATTTCTGTTATAGTAATACCGTGGCGATACCGTGCGGCTGGGCTTGCCCGCGCCGTATCGCAACACGGTGGGGACAAGGAGGTGTGCATGGACCGCATTCTGATCGCCGAGGACGATGAAACCATCCGTACCGAGCTCGCCGCGCTCCTGCGCGCGCGGGGCTATCTGCCCGTCTTTCAGCCGCCATGCGACCTGGCGCTTCTGGACGTCAATCTGCCGAGGGAGAACGGCTTTGCCCTCTGCCGCCGCCTGAAGGCGGAGAAAAATGTGCCCGTCATCTTTCTGACCGCGCGGGATAGTGCGGAGGACGAGCTGGCGGGCTTCGGCGCGGGCGGGGACGACTATGTGAAAAAACCGTACAACGCCGCCGTGCTCCTGGCGCGGATAGAGCGGCTGCTCGGCAAATCCCGCGCCGCGCTCTCCGTGCGCGGGCTGACCCTGGACGAAGGGGCGTTCAAGGTGTATTACGGGGAGAAGAGCGCCGAACTCACCAAAAACGAGGCGCGCATCCTGCACTGCCTGATGGGGCGGGACCTGTGCCCCAAGGACGAACTCATCGAGGAACTCTGGACGAACGGGTGCTATCTGGACGAGAACGCGCTGTACGTCAACGTCAACCGCCTGCGCGAAAAGCTGAAGGGACTGGGCGCGGAGGGGTTCATCCGCTCGGTGCGCGGCGTGGGGTACAGGTTATGAGTTTTCTCTCCTTTCTCCGCGGGCATGCCCTCTTCCTCACTGTCGTTTCCTTTCTCCTCGTCGCATGGTGCGTCGCCGCGGCGTTCCTGGGCGCGGTGTGGATCCTCATTCTCTTCACCGTGCTCGCCGTTCTCTTCGGCGCGGGGCTGTACATCGGACTGTCGTATTACTTTTTTCAAAAACGCATGGCGCGGCTCAAACGGTTGCAGCGGGAGATGGAGGAGGTCTATCTCCTGGGCGAGGTCCTGCCCCGCCCCGAAAACGCCGTCGAAGAGGTGTATTTTTCGGTCATGAAGGCGGTGTCCCGCGCCGCCATCGACCGCGTGTCGGGCCTGCGGCGCACGCTGGACGACTACCTCGACTATGTGGAGGGCTGGGTGCACGAGATCAAGACCCCGCTCACCGCCTGTTCGCTCATCCTCGCCAACGGCGGGGACGTAAAAAAATTAAAGACCGAACTGCGCCGCGCGGACAACCTCGCCGAGTCCGTGCTCTTCTATGCCCGCCTGCGCACGGCGGGCACGGACGTGCGCGTCACGAAATTTTCCGTCCGCGACGCCGCGGAAGAGGCGGTCAAAAACGAAATGGAACTGCTGCTGGCGGCGGGCGTGCAGGTGGAGACGGCGGGGGACTTTACCGTCGCCTGCGACCGGCAGGCGCTCGTCTTTTCCTTAAAGCAACTGCTCGTCAACTGCGCCAAATACTGCCCCGGCGGGCACGTGAAAATCACGGCGGCGGACGACAAACTCATCGTGGAGGACGACGGCGAGGGCGTTCCCCCGCACGAACTGCCTCTCGTGTTTGCGCGCGGGTTCGTGGGCAGCGCGGGCAGAAGGCGGGGCGGCGGCACGGGCATGGGGCTGTACCTCGTCAAAAAGACGTGCGAAAAATCGGGCGTCGCCGTGTCGGCGGCGTCCGAAGAGGGAAAATATACCCGCTTCACGTTCACTTTTTCGCAGGGCGGAGAGAAAGCGGGGCAAACGGCGGACGCGGGCGCGCCGGACATCTGAGAATTTTGCGGAGGAGCGGCAAAAAACGCCCTTCCGTTTTCTTTTTTTCGTAAAACGGGGCAAAGGGGGAGAAATCTTACAAAAATGTAAGATTCATGTAAGATTCGCGTAAGACAATTTTGCAGAGACGTATGGTATAATAGAGATGCGACAAAGGGGGAACGCCGCGCTTTCGGCGGCGGGACTTTTTGAAGGAGGTAAAATGATGCTTTTGAAATTGGCTCTGCGCAACGTGCGGCGGCAGATCGGCGGCTATCTCATCTATTTCGTCACCGTTGCGCTCACCGTGTCGCTCCTGTTTTCGCTCGCCAGCCTGATGTTCAGTGAAATTCCGCGAGAGCTTTCTATGGAGTTTTATGTGGAAACTATGGCGGTATGTGTGCTGCTCGCGGCCCTTCTCACCATCGTTTCGGCTTTGGTGCTGGGCTACGGTACCGCCTTTCTGCTTCGCCGCAGAAAAAAGGAGTTCGGCATGTACCTCGCGCTCGGCATGACCCGCGGGAACATCGTCTTCATCTTCATGATGGAGTTGCTGTTCACCTTCCTGTTCTCGCTGGCGGCGGGGCTGGGGCTCGGCACCCTCGTCTATCAGCTTCTCATGGCGGGCGTGTCCTCGTTCCTGGGAATGGATTTCGTCGGCGGGGATTTTTCCGTAGGTGGATTTGTGCTCACCGTCGTGCTGGTGGGGGTCGTGTTCCTCCTCGCCGCGCTCGTTTCTCTCGCCTATCTGCGCTTTGAAAAGATCGCGAAACTGATGCAAGGAACGGACGGAAAGAAAAAATCGACCAAAAATCCCAAGCTGTGGTTGATCGTCACTGCCGTTTTCGCCTGCGTGCTCGTCTTGTCCCTTATCATTTTGCTTTCCACGGTGAGCAGCCCCGAGATGGGAAGACACGTGCTCGTCCTTGTCGGTTCGGCTGCGGCGGCGTTTATCTCCATCGTATTCGTCTATATCGGCGCACTCAAATGCGGCGTGTACTATCTGTTGAAAAATAAAAGATTTTCCTCCCGCGGCACCCGCACGTTTGTCTTGCGGCAGATCTCGGGCAGGATAAGTGCAGACTCCGCCCTCTTCGGCGTCATTGCCGTCCTCCTTTCGGTGGTCATCGCGGGCGGCAATCTCTTTCTCACGGCGTTCGGCGCACAGGCGGAAGAAATTCGGATCAACAATCCCTTCTCCGTGCATGTTGTCTGTCCCTACGATGAAACGGGAGAATACACGGAAGATGTTCCCGTCTGGCTGGAGGAGCTCGGGGAGGTGACAGAACTGCGGACCGGCCGTATTCTCACGGGACAAGTCAGCGACCTGGGACTCGAAGACGATCGGATCGGCGATAGGGAAATCGGGATCATCGGGGAGAGCGACTACCTTGCGCTCGCGGAAATGGCGGGAGAAAAGGCCGATCCCGCGGGGAATGGTTATATCGTCCTGGGCAACGGTATATCCGTTCCCTGGCTGGAAGAACTGAAAGGGCAGGCGGAAGGCGTGCTGGACGATACGCTCCTGGAAATCGGGGAATACCGGCTTCCATTCAACGGCTTTTCTTCCGTGCGGTCGCGGCTCTGCGGCGGTATCACGGGAAACATCGTCTTGCTTCCGGACGGCGCGGCGGACACGCTGATGCGTGCGGCGGGGGGCAGGCTGTCCCTGTGGTATTCCTGCGCCGTCAATTTTAAGAGCGGTACGTTCGATATGGCGGAGATAGAAAGTTTTTTCGGGGAAAAGAACAGGGAAGCGCTGTATGACGAGATCTCCGGCTTGCACGGCCCTTTCTTTGACCTCGGCAATAATTTTGCCTCCGAACTTGCGGAAATAGCGGCGCCGTTTCTGCTGTTGCTGCTCTTCGTCACCGTTGCCTTTGCGCTTCTCTCCATGGCGGTGCTGGCGCTCAAAAGCCTTGCCGCCGTCGCCGAGGACAAACGGCGGTATCGCCTTCTCTATCTTGCGGGTGCGTCCGAAAGACAGACGCTTTCGGCCCTCACGGTCAATATCGCCCTGTGGTTTTTCCTGCCGTTCGCCGTGCCTATTCTGCTGAATATCCCCGTCTTTTTTGTCAATATGGCGGTGAACGACATGTTCAGCGGGTATCTGTCTTTCGGGCAGCTTCTGGGCAACACTGCCCTGTTCTCGGGCGTGATCCTGCTCCTGTACGCGCTCTACTGCGCCGTCACCTGTCTCGTGGCGCGGCTGGACGTCAAGCGGTCGCTGCGCGCTTCGGGCATGTAGCGGACAGGAAAAATCATTTTGCCGTCTGTTCCTTTTTGTAAAGAACATCAAAAAATCAATTTCGTATATGTAAGGAGGTAAATCACCATGCAGGAAATTTTGAAAGTGATGAACGCCGTCAAGTACTTCGGCAACGGCAGCGTGACCACGCGCGCCCTCGACGGCGTGTCCTTCACCATGGAGAAAGGGGAGTTTGTCGCGGTCATGGGGCCCTCGGGCTCGGGCAAGAGCACCCTTTTGAACGTCATCGCCACCATCGAGCCGCTGAGCGGCGGGGAAATATTGGTGGACGGCGCGCCCGTTTCCGCGCTCGGGGAAAAGGAACTTGCCGCCTTCCGCCGCGACAAACTCGGGTTCATCTTCCAGGAGTACAACCTTCTGGACACCCTGACCGTCGAGGAGAACATTGCGCTGCCGCTGAACCTCAGAAAGGCGGGGCCGGGGGAAACGAGGGGCAAGGTGCTGGAAGTCAGTGAGGCGCTGGGTGTCACCGACCAGCTGAAAAAGTTCCCCGCCGAACTTTCGGGCGGGCAGCGGCAGCGCGTGGCGTGTGCCCGCGCCGTCGTCACTTCGCCCGCGCTCATCCTCGCCGACGAGCCGACGGGCGCGCTCGACTCCCGCAATTCCCGCGTGCTCATGGAGCAGTTCCGCCTGATGAACGAAAAGCTGTCGGCGAGCATCCTCATGGTCACGCACGACGCGTCCGTCGCCTCCTACGCGCGGCGGGTTATCTTCCTCCGCGACGGCAAAATTTACAGTGAAATTTTCCGCGGCGAGCGGGAGCAGAAGGACTTCCGCCACGACATCCTCACCGTCACCGAAACGCTGGGAGGGGGTGAAGAGGGTGCTTTTTAAGATCGCTCTCCGCAACGTGCGGCGGCAGATCGGCAATTACCTCATCTACTTCATCACTGTGTCGCTGACCGTCGCGCTGCTGTTCTCCGTCAACAATCTCATTCTGAGCGAGATGATGGACAGAATGACGGAATTGTACGCCGATTTCGTGCAACCCATCCTGATCCTTGTCGTCGCCATTATGGCGGCGGTCATCGCCTTCGTGCTCGGGTACGCCACCACCTTTCTCCTGCGCCGCAGAAAGCGGGAGTTCGGCGTCTATCTCACCCTGGGCATGACGCGGCGGGACGTCATCGCGATCTTCGCGGGCGAAACGGGCGTCACCTTCCTCTTGTCTTTGGGCATGGGTATCCTCTTGGGGCTGGGCGCCTACCAGGCGTTCACGGCAATTTTTCTGAATTTTCTCGAACAGCCGTATGAATTTGCCGCCTATTCTTTTACGGGCTCTCTTCTGACGGTCGTCATGGTCGCGCTCATGTTCCTCATCGCTTCTCTCGCCGCTCTTTTCTACCTGCGCTTTGCCCGCATTTCCCGCCTGCTGCAAGGGGAGAGCGCCGCGCCCAAAACGGTGCGCTTTCCCGTCATCTGGATCGCCGTGTTCGTCCTCTCTCTCGTCGGGCTCGTCGTTTCGGTCATGCTCTTCATGGAATGGATGCAGAGTTCGGATTTTTACGACAGGATCGGGGAGATGGGGTCCTATCTCGTCATATTCTTCCTTTCCGCGGGGTTTTTGCCCGTCGGGCTGTCGCGCACGGTCATGTGGATCCTTTTGCGCTTTCCCGCCCTCTCGGCGCGGGGCACGGGCCGTTTCACCGTCCGACAACTCTCCGCCCGCATCAATGCAAGCTCTCTCATGATGGGCGTGCTCTCCGTGCTGCTCGCCGTTGCCGTCATCGGGCCCAACATCTTCTTCACTTTCGATCTGACGATCGACAGGTCGATCGAAGACGCCGGGTTCCGTTACGACATCAGTTCGTTCAACGAAGGGCAGGTGTCCTTCGAGGACGCGCTGGTGAAAATAGAGGAATATGCCGACATCGAGGACAGCTGCCTTTATCGCGTCTATTGCAGCCCCGCGGCAGACGAAACGCAGGAAGGGTATTACGGCGTGGCGGAGAGCGACGCCCGCCATGCGCTGGCGATATACGGCTATACCATGCCCGCGCTGAACGGGGGATACGCCGTCTGCCGGACGGACGATCTGCACGAAGAGCCGGAATTTTTTGCCGGCGGCTGGGAAGAGATAACGATCGGCGGCGGGACGTATGCCTGCGCGGGGACCCTTGCGGTGCCGTCGGGCTTACTGTATAAAGATCTGTATATGTCCTCCGACTATGATTTTTACATCGTGCCCGACGAGGCCGCTGCGGCGCTGCAAGCGCAGGCGGACGCAAGCGGGAATTCCTACGGGGAAGGGGTTCGGTATACCCGCGCCCTCGTGGTTGACCTTGCGGACGGCTGGTACGACGCCGCGGGGCTTTATCTGGAGCTGCGCAACGATTACGGGAACGGCACTTACGGTTCATCCTTCGATATCCGGGCGTATGAGCGGTATGACCGGATCGGGCAGGTCGCGCTCTTTTTGCTCGGCGACCTCTTTGTGTCGGCGGTGTTCCTGCTCATGACCATGGCGATGCTCTCCCTCAAGACCCTCTCCGTCATCGCCGAGGACAGGGAGCGGTACAGAATGCTCTGGCGGCTGGGCGCGTCCGAGGGCATGCTCGGGCGGTCGTTGTTTGCGCAGATGTTCTTCTACTGTTTCCTTCCCTTCGTCGTGCCCCTCGGCATGTGTTTCCCGCTCGTCGGCATATTGCAGACGTTCGCGGCGAACTTCGGTTACGTCACCGTCGCCGCGGGCGCGATCGCCGCGCAGGTGGCGGGCTTTGCGGGCGTCATGCTGGCGCTGTACGCCGTCTATTTTCTCGCCGCCTACCTCGTGGCGCGGCTGGACATCCGGCGGACGCTGCGCGCGGTCGGGTGAGTTTCGGCGGAAAATCGGAAAAAATACGGGTAGAAAGAAGAGGGGCGGACGCTTTGTCCGCCTCTTTTCGGCATAAAAAACGCAAAAGGGGCGCAAAACGTTGTACTTTTTCCGAAAAGTGTGTTATAATGGGAGCAGAAAAAAATTTATTATATATATAATATATAATAAAAGCCAAAATCCACCCATTTTCCCGACAGGAGGTCAAACATACGATGTCTGAAAAAGTGGAACACCAATACGGCGCGGAGCAGATACAGGTCCTGGACGGGCTGGAACACATCCGCAAACGCCCCGGCATGTACATCAGTTCGACGGACGAGAAGGGGCTGCACCACCTCGTGCACGAGGTCGTGGACAACTCCATCGACGAGGCGCTGGCGGGCTACTGCACGCAGATAGGCGTCGTCATCAACGCCGACGGCAGCTGCACGGTCACCGACAACGGCAGGGGCATCCCCACGGGCATTCACCCCAAAGAGGGCGTCTCCACCCTCGAAGTCGTGTTCACCAAGGTCAACGCGGGCGGCAAGTTCGGCGGCGATTCGGGCTATAAGGTCTCTTCGGGGCTGCACGGCGTGGGCGTCAAGGCGGTCAACGCGCTCTCCGAATGGCTGGAAGCCGAAGTCTGCCAGAACGGCCATATCTATAAACAGGTCTACAACCGCGGCGTCAAGCAACGGGACGTGCAGATCGTGGGGGATACCGATAAGACGGGTACCCGCGTCACCTTCATGCCCGACGCCGACATCTTCGAAACGACCGAATTCAAGTACGATATGCTCAAAGCCCGCCTCAAAGAGCTCGCCTACCTCAACAAGGGGCTGACCATCACGCTCGAGGACAAGCGCGCGGGCAAAGAGCAGAAGGACAGTTTCTGCTTCGAGGGGGGCATCCGTTCCCTCGTCGAGGAACTCAACCGCGGCAAGGAAACCCTCTTCCCGCAGCCCGTCTATTTCGAGGAGAGCGAGGGGGACAGCGTGTGCGAGGTCGCCATCCAGTACAACGACGGGTACAGCGAGGTCATCTACTCCTACGCCAATAACGTCAACACAGTGGACGGTGGCACGCACGTCGAGGGGCTCAAACTCGCCCTCACCAAGGTCATCAACGACTGCGGGCATAAACTCAATCTCCTCAAAGAGAGCGAGCGCCTGACGGGCGAGGACGTGCGCGAAGGCATCACCGCCGTCGTGTCCGTCAAACTCATCAACGCGCAGTTTGAGTCGCAGACCAAGGACAAGCTCAACAACAGCTCCATCCGCTCCTTCGTTTCCCGCTGCGCCACCGAGCACCTCTCCACCTTTCTGGAAGAGAATCCCGCAGCGGCGCGCGAGCTGGTGCTCCGCTGCATCACCGCGCAGAAGGCGCGCGACGCGGCGCGCAACGCCCGCGAGCTCACCCGCCGCAAGGGCGTTCTGGAGAGCGCCACGCTTCCCGGCAAACTCTCCGACTGTTCCGACCGCCGCCCCGAACTGTGCGAGATCTACATCGTGGAAGGGGACAGCGCGGGCGGCACGGCAAAGCAGGGCAGGGACAGGCGGTTCCAGGCCGTCCTGCCGTTGCGGGGCAAGATCCTCAACGTGGAGAAGGTCAGAATGAACCGCGTCCTCGAAAACGAGGAGATCAAGGCGATGATCACGGCGTTCGGCTGCGGCATCCTGGACGACTTCGACGAGAGCAAACTCCGCTACGACCGCATCATCTCCATGACGGATGCCGACGTGGACGGCGCGCACATCCGCATTCTGCTCCTCACCTTCCTTTTCCGCTACATGCGCCCGCTCATCGAGCACGGGCACGTCTATTCCGCCGTGCCCCCGCTCTACAAGGCGAGTGTCAAAGGCGAGCCGGACACCTATCTCTATTCGGACGAAGAGCAGCTCCGCTTCATCGCCGCCCGGCAGGACAAAGCCAAGCAGATCGAGTTCCAGCGGTACAAGGGGCTCGGCGAAATGAGCAAGGAACAGCTCTGGGACACGACCATGAGCCCCGCCACGCGCACCTTGAAGCGCGTTTCCATGTCCGACGCGGTCGAGGCGGATAAAATGTTCTCTCTGCTCATGGGCGAAAATCCCGAACTCAGGCGGCAGTTCATCACCGAAAACGCGGCGATGGTAGATAAGGCCGACACCTACGGAGGCATGTGATTTTCGGGACGCATGCATCGCGTGATACTTTGTCGGACTTGCGTTTTGCCTTGGTCGCGTACGCCTCAGTACGCTCCCGGCGGCAAATCCGCGTCCGGCGACAGGGCTCCCGAAAAATATTTGCGGCGACAAAGATTTTTCGGGAAGAGGAGTCATCGCAGAGTGCGTCATGCCTTTCCGCTCTGGCGAAAGGCAAACGGGACGCAGCGAATGACGACGAACGCGTGCCTACGTT
Source organism: Clostridia bacterium (assembly GCA_017886575.1). Classification (GTDB taxonomy): domain Bacteria; phylum Bacillota; class Clostridia; order Christensenellales; family Borkfalkiaceae; genus RGIG4074. The sequence continues at coordinate 26,188 of JAGHJP010000057.1, read as the reverse complement.
CCGAAAAGGTAAGATCTTTCATCAGGAGAAATAAAAAATGGCAAAGAACGAAACCAGCCAGGAACTGACCGAAGAGTTCAGAAAGACGCTCGCCATGACGCGCGTTCTGGACATCGAGGTCGACCAGGAACTCAAAAAATCCTTCATGGAGTACGCCATGGCGGTCAACAAGTCCCGCGCCATTCCCGACGTTCGGGACGGCCTCAAACCCGTGCACCGCAGAATTTTGTACTCCATGAGCGAAATGGGGCTGTACAACGACAAGGCGTACCGCAAGTGCGCCCGTATCGTCGGCGACGTGCTCGGCAAATACCACCCGCACGGCGACTTCTCGGTGTACGACGCCCTGGTGCGCCTCGCCCAGGACTTCTCCATCAACTTTCCGCTCGTGGACGGGCACGGCAACTTCGGCTCGGTGGACGGAGATCCCCCCGCCGCCATGCGATACACCGAAGCCCGCCTCTCCAAGCTGGCGGCGGAAATGCTGCGCGACCTCGACAAGGAGACCGTGGACTTCCTGCCCAACTTCGACGGCACGGAGGAAGAGCCCTTCGTCCTGCCCGCGCGCTATCCCAACCTGCTCGTCAACGGTTCGGACGGCATCGCCGTGGGCATGGCGACCAACATCCCGCCCCACAACCTCGCCGAGGTCATCGACGGCACCATCGCCATGATCGACAACCCCGACATATCCGTGGACGAACTCATGGAATACATTCCCGCGCCCGACTTCCCCACGGGGGGCATCATCATGGGCAGGAGCGGCATCCGCAAGGCGTACCGCACGGGGCAGGGCAGCATCGTCATCCGTTCTAAGTGCGAGATCGAGGAATACCATTCGGGCAATGCCGTCCGTTCCCGCATCGTCGTCACGGAAATTCCCTACCAGGTCAACAAGGCGGCGCTCATCAAGACCATCGCCGACATGGTCAAGGACAAGCGGCTCGAGGGCATCTCGGACATCCGCGAAGAATCCGACCGCACGGGCATGCGCGTCGTCATCGAGATCAAGAAGGATGCCAACCCGCAGGTCGTTCTCAATTCCCTCTACAAGCACACCAATTTGCAGATATCGGACGGCATCAATCTCCTCGCCCTCGTCGGCAAGGGCACCGAGCCGCGCGTTCTCAACCTGCGCGAGATCCTCTCCGAATATATCGATCACCAGAAAGAGGTCATCGTCCGCCGCACCAGGTTCGACCTGAACAAGACCGAAGAGCGGGCGCACATCGTGGAGGGGCTGGTCCTCGCCCTCGCCAACGTGGACGAGGTCGTGGACATCATCAAGAAGTCCGCCGACAAAAACGACGCCAACCGCCGCCTGTGCGCGGCGTTCGAGCTGGACGAAAAGCAGGCGAACGCAATTCTGGAAATGCGTTTGCAGCGTTTGACTTCCCTCGAAGTGGAAAAGCTGCAGGAGGAATTGGTCGCCCTGCACAACACCATCGCCGATCTCAAAGATATCCTGGCGCACGAGAGCCGCGTGCTGGATATCATCAAGACCGACCTGACGGACATCAAAAACCGCTATCCTTCTCCCCGCAAGACGGAGATCTCGGCGGGCGAGAGCGACATCGAGGACGAGGACCTCATCCCCGTCGAGGACGTGGTCATCTCCCTCACGCACAGCGGCTATGCCAAGCGTCTGCCCGTCGCCGAGTACAAGGCGCAGAACCGCGGCGGCGTGGGCATCACGGGGCACAAGCCTAAGGAAGAGGACTTCGTCGAGAATATGTTCGTCTGCTCCACGCACGACCACATTCTCCTCTTCTCGGACAAGGGCAAGGTGTACCATATCAAGGGTTACATGATCCCCGAAGCGAACAAGGCCGCCCGCGGCCGCGCGCTCGTCAATATCGTGCAGATCGACCAGGACGAAAAGATCGTCTGTATGCTCCCCGTGGCGGCGGGCAGGGAAAAATTCATCGCCTTCGCCACCCGCGGCGGGCTCATCAAAAAGACCCCCGTCGAGGAGTTCATGCGCATCAACCGCAACGGAAAAATTGCCATCAAGATGGTCGAGGGCGACGCGCTCATCTCGGTCATGGGTACCTCGGGCGAGGACGAACTCATTCTTGCTTCCCGCGCGGGCAAGTGCATCCGTTTCTCCGAAGAGGACGTGCGTCCGATGGGGCGCGACACGCAGGGCGTCAAGGCCATGAACCTCGAAGAGGGTGACGCGCTCGTCGACATGCTGGTCGTGGACAAGTCCAAGGACATTCTGACCGTCACCGCCCTCGGCTACGGCAAACGCACGGACGTCGAGGAATACCGCCTGCAGGGGCGCGCCGGCAAGGGCATCAAGGCGGGCGTGTTCAACGAAAAGACGGGACCGCTCGTCAACATGAAACTTGTGTCCGACGAGGACGACGTCATGCTCATCACGGCGGCGGGGGTCATTATGCGTATGCATGCCGACGCCGTGTCCAAGATCGGCAGGAACACGCGCGGCGTGCGCGTGATGCGCGTGCGCGACAGCGAGATCGCCACCATCGCGATCGCCGAGCGCGACGACGAGGCGGAAACGGTGCTGCCCGCCGAAACCGCGCCCTCTCCCGAGGACGCGGCGGAGGATGCCGCAAGCGGCGCGGCGGGGGACGAAGAATAAATTTGCCGCGGGCATGCCCGCAAAATACGGTAAAAACGAAAAAACAGAACGCAGATAGTTGCGCTCTGTTTTTTTCATGCTTGTTTCGGGACATGGGGCGGACAAGTCCGCTCTTTTATGCCGTTTGTCCCGCAGCGGGGCAGACGGCAAAAAGTGACAGAAAAAAATTTTGATTTTCCGGGCAAAAATCCTTTGCTTTCCCGCCGGAGCGGTGTATAATAGACAGGGTCGCGGGAGTATTTCCGCGGCGCAACGCTATTTGACGAGAGGAAAAATATTATGGTCGATTTCGGTTCGTATCAGACGAAAAAGGAACTTGATAATCTCATACGCGATTTCAAAAATTTCAACACGGCGTTCCGCTTCGTGTCGCTCGGCATCTATATGCTCTTTCTCATTTACTGCCTCGCCGCGGGCACTGGGTACGTTTGGGTCAACGCCTTTCTTCTCATCATCACCGTACTCTACACGGCGTTTGCCGCCGTCTGCACCGTGCGCGCGGCAAAGGGGTACGATACGCCCTGGGACAAGCGTGCGGCAAAAATCTACCATTGGGCAAAATTTGCCGCCATGGCGGTTTCGGCGGTGCTCTCCGTTGTCGGCATCCTGACGGCGGTGTCTCATCCCACCGCCCTCTCTGTCCTGCTCGCCATTCTCCTGCCCGTCTGTCTCATCCTGCAGCTTCTCTTCGACCTCGCCATCCTCTGGATCACGGCACGCGTGCACCGCTTCCAGTGCGCTTTGGAAGCGGACATGGAGGCATTGAAGCGCGACCTTATCAAAATTGCGCTCGGCTTTGTGAAAGAAGCGCTCTTCAAGCGCGATAAGGGGAATGAAAAGCCCCGCAAGGACGTCCTCGCAGAGGAAGAGGAGGGGGACATCATCGTCGTCGGCAGCGACGAGCCGGTGTCCATGCGCGCCATGAAGAAGGTGACGGGCAGGCGGACGAAATCTGCCCCGACCGCGCGGGAGAGCATTTTCCGACGGGCGGCAAACTTTTTCTTTGGCGGCAAAAACCGCCCGCAGGCGGAGCAGGACAAAACAGAAGGGGAGGACGGTGAGGAACTCGACGCGGGAAACGAATGAGGCGGTTTTCCGGCAAATAAAAACTTCTTGTTGAATTTTGGCGATACACTTGACAAAGCGGGCAAAATGTACTATGATGATAGTATCAAAAAATAAGGAGGAATTTATCGCAATGAAAGGAATCGTGAAGGCGATGAACGGATTGCCCTGGATCTTGAAGATCATTCTCTGCATTCCCGTACTCGACATCTTCTGGTCGGTCGGCCGTGTCATCAACGGGCTTGCCAAGGGGAGCATTCTTTGGACGATCATCGGCATCCTGACCATCGTTCCCGGCGCGGCGTTCATGTGGATCGTCGACATCATTCTCGTCATCCTGCGCGGCAAAGCATTTGCCATGACCTGATGCCCCTGTATTGAAAACAAGCAAGAAAACCCCCCGCCGCGCGGCAGTACGCCGCGCGGCGGGGGTTTTCTGTTCCGGAATATATGCGAAGGGCGAACTTCGTCTCTGCCCGCAGACGGGCGGTCAGTCGTCTTTTTCCAGCGCTCTTTCGATGCTGCCGAAGATCTCGCGCAGCCCCGCCGAAACGGGGAAGGCGGACTCTACGATGCAGATCAGAAGCAGAATGGCGGTCAGGGAAAAATCGATGCTCCGCCAATCGGAGTAGATGATGGACGCCGTAAAGGGAACGGCGAACACGGCGATGCACACGGCAGCGCTCAGAAGGACGGTGAAGGTGCGCAGGGGCGTGAAAGGCTGGCACTGCCGGTAGAGCATCACCACGCCCGTGAAGGTGAGTGCCATGACGGCGAGCGCCTCGTACTCGGGCGTGAACGCACCGAACTGCACCACCGAGGTGATATACACGGCGACGACGGCGAGCACCAGCGTGACGGCGGCGGGAATGGAGTGGCAGAGAACATAGGTGAAGTACTTGCCGCGGATGCGCTCGATGTTGGGTTGCAGGGCAAGGATGACGGAGGGGACGCCCGCCACCATGAGTTCGAAGAGCAGCAGGTTGTTGGTCTTGAAGAAATACTGCGTGTTCAGGCAGATGCACACGATCGCCATGATGGCGGTGAAGAGGGTCTTCATGATGTAGAGGGAGGAGGACGCCTTGACGTTGTTGACGACCCGCCTGCCCTCGTACACGACCTTGGGCATGTTGGCGAAATCGTTGTCCTGCAGCACGATGTTGCTCACGTTGCGCGCCGCCTCCGTGCCCGCCGCCACCGATACGGCGCAGTCCGATTCCTTCATGGCGAGGATGTCGTTCACGCCGTCGCCCGTCATGGCAACGGTGTGCCCCGCCTTTTTCAGCGCCTTGACGAGCGTCGCCTTCTGTTCGGGCGTGACCCGTCCGAACACCGTGTATTCGCTCGCCGCCGCCTCCACTTCGGGGTCGGTCAGCCCCTCCAGGGAGAGGAACTTATCGGCGTTCTCCACGCCCGCGCGGCGGGCGACTTCGGCGACCGTCACGGGGTTATCCCCCGAAATGATCTTGACCTGCACGTCGTTTTCCTTGAACCATGCGATGGTCTCCGCCGCGTCCTCGCGGATGTTGTCCGAGAGGGTGATGAGGGCGGCGGGGCGCAGCACGGCGGGCACCTTTTCCCCGTTGATGGCGTTGGCGGAATATGCCAGCACCAGGACGCGCAGCCCCTTGACGGCGTTCTCCCGCACCAATTTTTCCACGCGCGAGGGCATGGGTTTGAGGACGAATTCGGGCGCGCCCAAAACGTAGGTGCCCGCGTCGCGGAAGGTCACCGCCGACAGCTTGCGTTGCGAGGAGAAGGGCAATACCGTCTTGGCTTGCAACGCCGAGGAGTGCCCGAACTTGTTGTAGAGCGCGATGGAAGTCTGGTTGTTGTCGCCCAGCGCCGCCAGCATGGAGCCCACGATCTCTTCCAGGGAGTGGTCGGAGTAACTGTTGAGCACGGTCACTTCGTCGACCTGCATCTTGCCGTCCGTGATGGTGCCCGTCTTGTCGAGGCAGAGCACGTCCACGCGGGCGAGCATTTCCAGGGAATACATGTCGTTGACCAGCGTGTGGCTCTTGGACAGGCGGATGATGCCCAGGGACATGGCGATGGAGATGAGCAGCAGCATGCCCGAGGGGATCATGCCGATGACGACCGCGCAGGTCGTCTGAATGGTTTCGGGCAGCGCGTCGAGCGTTTCGGGGCGGTTGATCCAGAAGATGCCCACGGCGATGAGCAGCATGAGGGGGGCGATGATGCCGACGAACATGTTGGTCGAGTTGCGTATCTCCGAATGGGGCCGCTTGTATTTCTTGGCTTTGGCGGTCAGTTTGTTGACATAGGTCTCCCGCCCGACGACCGTCGCGCGGGTGCGGCAGTTGCCGCTCACCACGAACGAGCCCGCCCAAAGCCTGTCGCCCGCCTTTTTGTGCACGGCGACCGATTCGCCCGTCAGAAGGGATTCGTTGACGTCCGCCGTCCCGTCCAGAAGAACGCAGTCCACGGGGATCTGCTGCCCCGTTTCCAGCAGGAGAATGTCGTCCACGACGATCTCCTGCGCGGGGATCTCCCGCTTTTTGCCGCCGCGGATGACCTTGGCGACGGGCAGAGTGACGAGGTTGAGTTTGTCGATGCGCTTTTTTGCCAAAATTTCCAGGATGATGCTCCAGGAGATGTTGACGAGAAAGATGAGCGCGAAGGCGAATTGGGAGATGTTCGCCCCCGAATAGATGAGGGCGGCCGCCACCAGCGCCGCCAGCAGGTTGAAGAAGGTCAGAAGGTTGCCCGTCACGATGCTGAGATAGGAACGGGAGTACTTCTTGTGCGAATCGTTGACCAGGTATTGGGAAAAACGGGTGCGCACCTGTTCGTCCGTCAATCCCTTGTCGGGGACGGGGTCAAAGTGTTCGAATTCTCCCTCTTTGGGGATTGCCGCGCGCTTGATCTTGCGGAATATCCTGCGTTTGAAGGCGGCGTCCGGGTTTTCCGCCGGGGCGGGCGCCCCGCCGCTTTCGGCGGTATTTTCCGCCGCGCGCCCTTCCGCTTCGCCGTCCGCGGTTGCTTTTTTTCTGTTCATTCCTCATTCTCCGAAAAATTTTTTTCTCTTGTACAGCGCGGGCGTTTCCGCGCTTGCCTTTTCTATTATATCATAAACTTTTCATATTTACAACAAAATCGGGAAAATCATTTGCGGAAATCATTGCAATTCTTGCCCGCAAGTAGTATACTTGTAGGGTAACGATACCGTCAATCCCGCGCGGGCGGAGGGGGCTCTCCCGCGCGGCGGTTGCAGACAGAGAGGAAAAAATTTATGATCGACATCAATCTCATCCGCACCGACCCCGAAAAGGTCCGCGAAAACATCCGCAAGAAGTTCCAGGACAAGAAACTTCCGCTGGTGGACGAAGTGCTCGCGCTCGACGAAAAGAAGCGCGCCCTGCAGACCGAGGGGGACGCCCTGCGCGCCGCCCGCAACACCCTTTCCCGCCGGATCGGCGGGCTGATGAAGGAGAAGAAGTTCGAGGAGGCGGAACAGGTCAAAGCCGAGGTCGCGAAGAACGCCGAGCGGCTCGCCGCCATCGAAAAGGAACAGCCCGCGGTGGAGGCGCGCCTCAAAGAGTGCATGATGTCCATTCCCAACATCATCGCGCCCGACGTGCCGATCGGCAGGGACGACAGCGAGAACGTCGAACTCAAACGCTTCGGCGAGCCCAAAGTCCCCGACTTTGAAATTCCCTATCACATCGATATTTTGGAATCCTTCGACGGCATCGACATCGACGCCGCCCGCCGCGTCGCGGGACAGGGGTTTTATTACCTGACGGGGGACATCGCCCGCCTGCATTCGGCGGTTTTGACCTATGCCCGCGACTTCATGATCGGCAAGGGGTTCACCTATGTCATTCCGCCCTTCATGATCCACGGCAACGTCGTGTCGGGCGTCATGTCCTTCGAAGAGATGGACGGCATGATGTACAAGATCGAAGGGGAGGACCTCTATCTCATCGGCACGTCCGAGCATTCCATGATCGGCCGCTTCATGGGGCAGACCCTCGACGGGGACAAGCTGCCTTTGACCCTCACCAGCTATTCCCCCTGCTTCCGTAAGGAAAAGGGGGCGCACGGCATCGAGGAGCGGGGCATCTACCGCATCCACCAGTTCGAAAAGCAGGAGATGATCGTCGTCTGCAAGCCCGAACAGTCGGACGAGTGGTATGAAAAACTTTGGTCATACACCGTCGAACTCTTCCGCTCGATGGAGATCCCCGTGCGCCAGCTCGGCTGCTGCTCGGGGGATCTTGCCGACCTCAAATACAAGAGCTGCGACGTGGAGGCGTGGAGCCCGCGGCAGAAGAAGTATTTCGAAGTCGGGTCGTGCTCCAACCTGACCGACGCGCAGGCGCGCCGGCTGGGCATCCGCTATAAGGACGCGGACGGCAAAAACAAATTCGCCCACACGCTCAACAACACGGTGGTCGCGCCCCCCCGCATGCTCATCGCCTTCGTGGAGAACCATCTGCAGGCGGACGGCAGCCTGACCATCCCCGAAGTCCTGCGCCCCTACATGGGCGGCAAGAGCGTCCTTCTGCCCGTCCGCAAAAAATGACGGCGGGTAAATCGGCGGCGGACAGACGGGAAAAAATCGGGCAAGGGAGCGGGCGGCAATGCAATACCTGTTTTTCGACATAGAGTGCGCGTGCGTGTTCAAGGACACGGCAAAGATCTGCGCGTTCGGCTATTGTCTGACGGATGAAAATTTCAATATCCTCGAAAAGGAGGACGTGCTCATCAACCCCAAGGGGAAGTTCCACCTGACCGACCGCAAGGGGCGCGCGGGGCTCGTTCTGCCCTACGATTATACCGACTTCAAAAAGTACCCCGCCTTTCCCAAAGCATACGGGCGCATCCGCGCGCTGTTGGAGGATGAAAATCGCCTTGTTTTCGGGCATGCTACCTGCAACGACGTCAAATATCTCAATCTGGAGACCAAGCGTTTCCACCTGCCGCCTCTCCGTTTTTCGTTTTACGATACGCAGCTCGTCTACATGACCCGCATCCGTTCTTTCGCGCGGCAATACGGGCTGGAGAGCATCACGCAGGACCTCAACGTGGAGTTCACGCCCCACCGCGCCGCCGACGACGCCTATGCCACCATGCGCGTGGCGCAGGCGATGTGCGCGGCGGACGGGGTCACGCTGCCCGGGCTGCTTGAAAAATACGCCGTGCTGCCCGGGCGCACCGCCGTGGGCAGAACGGTCAACGGTTCTTCCGCCGCCATGCAGCTCTATGCCGAAGAGGTGCGCCGGGCGCGCGAGGAGCGGGACAGGGCGCACGCCGAGTTCTGCCGATTCGTGGAAAAGAACCGCCCCAAAAAGCGTTCGCCCGCGGTGAAATACGGCGAGTGGCGGGACAAGGTGTTCACCTTCTCGCGGGAGATCGAAAACAACCTGTCCGTTTCCCTGCGATACGTTTCGGAAATTTACCGCCGCGGCGGCATGTATTCCTTCAAGTCCGACCGCTGCACGGTGTATGTCCGCGCGGAAAACGACGACGGCAAGCGCTTAAAAGACGCGCAGGCGGCGCAGGCGAGCGTGGTCGAGGAAAAGTCGTTCCGCGCCCGGCTGGAAGAGACGGCGGAGGCGACGGTATGAACGGCGGGGGCATGCCCGCGCTTCCCTCTGCATTTCTCGCGCGCATGCGTGCGGAATTGGGGGCGGAGGGGTACGAGGCGTTTTTGCAGAGTTATGCCCGCCCCGTCTGCCGCGGCATTCGGGTCAACACCTTAAAGATCGATCGGGAGGAGTTTGAAAAAATTTCTTCCTTCGCCTTGCGGCCCGTTCCCTGGGAAGAGAACGGGTTTTACGTTGCCGCGGAAAAGGCGGGGCGGCACTCCTTCCACTTCGCGGGGCTGTACTATTCGCAGGAGCCGTCCGCCATGTCCGCCGCGCCGCAGCTGGCAGCAAGGCCCGGCGAGCGCGTTCTGGATCTCTGCGCCGCTCCCGGCGGCAAATCCACCCAACTCGCGCAGGCCATGCGGGGCGAAGGGATACTGGTCTGCAACGAAACGGACCCCGCCCGCGCCCGCATCCTCGTGCAGAACGTCGAGCGGCTGGGCGTCAGAAACGCCGTCGTCCTTAACGCCTCGCCCGATCGCCTCGCGGCCGTCTTTCCCGCGTATTTCGACAAGATCCTCGTGGACGCGCCCTGCTCGGGCGAGGGCATGTTCCGCAAAAACGCCCGCGAGGCGGTCGCCAATTGGAGCGAGGCAAACGTTTCGTTCTGCGCCGAACGGCAGCGCGCCATTCTGGGCTTTGCTGCGGGCATGCTCCGCCCCGGCGGACGGCTCGTCTATTCGACCTGCACCTTCGCGCCCGCCGAGGACGAGGGGCAGATCGAGCGCTTTTTGTCTGAACATCCCGCCTTTTCTCTGCTGCGGGAACGGAAAATTTATCCGCACGAGGCGGAGGGCGAGGGGCACTATTACGCCGTTTCGGAACGGGCGGCGGAAGGGCCGGAGAGGGGCGCTTTTCTCCCCTTGCAGCGCGGCGGAGCGCCCGCGCCCGCCCGCGCTGCGTTCGAAGCTTTCTGCGCCGAAAACTTGCGCCGCGTGCCCGCGGGCACGCTCTTTTGCGCGGGCGACGTTCTCTATTTGCTGCCGCAAAACATGTTTTCCGTCAAGGGCCTGCCCGTATTGCGCGCGGGCGTGCGCGCGGGAGAATACCGCAAGGGACGGTTCGAGCCCGCCCATGCCCTCGCCATGAGCCTCAAAGCGGAGGACTTTGCTCGTACCGTTTGCCTGACGGCGGCGGAAGCCGAACGCTATCTGCGCGGCGAAACGCTGCCGGGCGGCGGCAAGGGCTGGTGCGGCGTGCTCGTCGAGGGGTACCCCCTGGGCTGGGGCAAGGCGTCGGGCGGCGTGGTCAAAAACCACTACCCCAAGGGGCTCCGCCTCGTAAAGTGACAAAAAAGGCGCGGAACGGTGCAAGAGCTTTGCGCGGCGCGCCCGTTTGTTTATAATTGTAACAGGAAAAAGCAGACCGCGACCCGCGCCGACCGTCGGCGCGGGTCGCGTTTTCCCGTCGCGGAATTTGTTTCCGAAAAGTCAAGGCCTGTAAAACATGGTTCCGTAAAAAATATCCCCCGCAAGGAAACCCTTGCGGGGGATATTCCGTTGTCGGACCGCGGTCCGCGTATCAGTCGTTGTAGGGATCGTCCGCGTCGCCGTCCTTCTTGCCCTCGTCCGCGCCGTCCTCGTCCTCTTCGGTCTGCAGGTTCAGCTTGCGGATATAGCGCATCCTCTTGGCGTTGTAGCGGTTGTTCTGCACGGGCGCCCTGCGGCTCACTCTGCCGACCAGCTTGACGACCAGCATGATGATGAGCACCACGATGAGCACTGCCGCCAGGATGATGGAGGAGAGCATCAGCCAGAAGTCGGGGTCTTCCCACCAGTTGTCGGTGGTCGTTTCGTCCCCCGTATCCAGCCCTTCGTCCGCTTCCACCGTCTGGTGAACGGCGTTGTAGTTGAGGAACATGCTGTAATTCAGTTCGTCCGCGACCGTCGTTTCGTAGTAGAGGAAGGTCAGTTCCTCGGCGTTGTCGGACTGCACGTACCCGTCGTACGGGTCGCCGTAGCCGTTCTCGTCCAAGGTCTGATCGTACCGCTGGAACATGGGGTCGTCGTAGAAGGTGTAGGCGTAATACTGCGCGTTCTCGTACAGCGCACCCTCATTTTCGCCGCTCGCGTACACCAGCCTGCCGTTCTCGTCCTCTTCCAGGTATACCGTCGCGTCCAGGCGGGAATCGGTGTAGCCGCCCTCGTCCGTCATCTCGTCGATGGCTTCGGAAAGCAACCCGTCATAGTTGTCGCTCAGAGCGGGGGAGCTGACCGTGTCGAACGCCACGAAAGTACCCGCTTCGTTCTCTTCGCTGCCGTCGCGCGAACCGGAGAACACTTCGAGACGGTAGGGGAAGGTGTCGCCGCCCGTGCGGACGTAGAAGCTGACCGTCACCCAGCGGTTCGCAACGCCCGGCTGCGTCCCGTCCACTTCGATGCACGCTTCGCTGTCCGCCGTGTTGGTCAGGGTCACGTTTTCGCCGAGTTCTGTTGCCGGAACGCCCAGCGTTTCGAGATAGCTCTCGGAGATGTAGCGCGCGTATTCGGCCGTGAAGTTCTGCCCGTTGACGGTCGCCTCGCTCAGGTCCTTGACCTCGGTGGAGTACTCGTCCGTCGCGGGGTCGTGATAGGCGTAATATTTCTGATCTTCCGCGTTGTAGTAGAAGGCGATGCCGTCGTCGGTGTAGCCGTCCGCGTAGTCGTAGGTGACTTCGATGGAATCGTCCGTGTTGCGTCTGACGATCAGGTTGCCGTCGTCGTCCTTCTCGTAGTTCGCCAGGTTGGCGTAATAGCTCGTGTCGTTGCCGTCCAGGTTGTTGCGGTACAGCCCGTTGTCGGCGCGGTAGAACGCCGTGCCGCGCAGGGCGTTGAAGCCCGGTTCCGTCGGGTCGGACAGGCAGATGTTGCCGTCGTCGTCATACCAGTAGGTCACGTTCGCCGCCGTCACGTTCGCCGTGGAGCCGTAGCCCTTGAACAGGTCGGAGGTGTCGATGAGATAGATATATGCCTTCGCGTTTTCGCTCACCATCACGCGGAGGGAGATGGTGGAGTAGCCGTTCGAACTCAGGTTGGCGGTATTGCCGATGTAGCCGTAGGACCCCGCGACCGCGTTAGAGATGAGCAGGGGCTGTGTCGAGGTGCCGAATATCTCGTTCCACCAGGTCAGGTTATTGAGCGCGTCGGTGACGTTCAGCCCCGCCGCGTTCAGCAGGTTGTACAGCCATTCGTATTCGTCGGGGTTTGCCAGCGCTTCCGCACTGTATCCGCCCACATAGTTGCGGTTCAGAAGTCCCGCGTTCGCGTTTTGATTGGTTTGGTTGATCGCCGCGTCGGGGTCGGCGCTCTCCGGAGCGTCGCTCACCCAGATGCTGCCGCCGTTCACGCCCGTGTACTCGGAGGGGTTGGCAAGGTTCGTTTCGATCTTCTCTTCGTCGGTCGTGCTCACGTCGTCAAAGCCCGCGCCGTTTGCATCCCTGCCGACCAGGGAAACGCTCGTGCTCTGCGAAGCGGAACCGGCGTAATCATTGAACTCGTCCTCGGTCATGTAGAAGAACTCAAAGCCCGTGAACGCCGTATAGCCTTCCGAATAACTCGACTTCGTCGTGCCCGTGATGGTCGTGGGGCCGTACGAGAATTCCAGGCGGAAACTCTTGTCGGTCAGCGTTTCGTTGCTCACGAAGAAGAAGCACTGCACCCAGCCGTCGTAGATGTCCTCTTCATCGTCGAGGTCGACGGTGGAAATGCTGGTCGTGTTATAGGGGCCGAGCGCCGTGGCGGTCGTTTCGTCGTACAGGTTGACCGTTGCGCCCGTGTAGCCCGTGGTGTCCGAGGTCTTGACCCAGAAAGAGATCATCATGTAGGGGGTCGTGTCGCCGTTCTCCTCCGCGGGCAGTGTAAACAGGCTGCCCGTCGCGTCCATCTTGGCGGTGTACGCCGCGCCGTGCGCGCTCAGAAGGAAGATGATGTCCTGCTCTTTGTTAAATTTGTATCCGGAGAAATCGTCCTCCCAGACGGAAGAGAGATAGTCGTTGGAAGCTTTCAGTGTATCCAGGTCGTTCCAGGAATAGATGCCCGTCAGGTCGCCCGTTGTCGGGATGTTCAGCCCGCGATAGTTGGAAGTGGTGTAATCGACTCCGTTCACCGTGGTCGTGGTCAGGCCGACGGAAACGGTCGTATCATTCGCGTAATCGTCCGTTGCGGGGGTCAGCGCGCCGTCCAGGTCGAGCGCGAACACGGTGTCGTCCGCATAGGGAGCGGTGTCCGTCCTGAACACCTTTTCGGCTGCTGAAGAGCGCATGTCGCAGGAGGGAACGTCTTCCGTATCCGTATCATATTCGCCGTTGGAGATGATGTCCAGCTCCACGTCGTCGAAGAAGGCGTAGCCCGCCACATAGTCGGCGGAGTAGGTCGAAGACCCCTGTCCCAGCCCAAGCACGAGGGTGAAGGTGCTGGAAGCGTACGAGCACGCCTTGATGTAGACGGTATACTGCACCCAGCCGTTGGTTTCGTTGTCCGCTTCGGCAGAGGTGTCGATGTTCGTGATCTGCATCTGGTCGAGGGTCTGCCCGCCCACGGTGTGGGTGACGCCGATGTACGCGCCCCGCCTGCCGTTCACGGGGGTGCCGTCGGCATAGGTGAGGTCGGCGGTCTTGACCCATACGGACAGTTTGGCGGAAGTGCCCGCCTCGAGGGTGACGGTGGTGGCGGAGGTGTACCGCTGCGCCGTGCCGTTGCCGTCCGTGCGGTAGTTGTGGATCATCAGCACGCCCGTCTCGTCGTCGTCCTTGTCCAGCACGCCCGCATGGGTGCCGGGATTTTCGCATTCGGGAATGTCGTCCGCCGTGATCTCATAGGTGTAATCGCTGTACAGGTCGAAGTCGGACAGTGTCAAATTGTCGTCGTTCGCGTCATTGTACTCGTTCATGGCGTCTTCCAGCGCTTCATAGAAGTGCAGGCGGTCGTAGGTGGAGAGGCCGTCCCAGGCGTTCTTCACGCGGTTCATCCAGGAATTGATGCTTTCGCCGCTGCGCTGCGCCCAGCTTTCGCTCTCGTCTTTGGCCGCCGTCAAATCGTTCCAGAGCCCGCTTTGGGTGTCCACGATGCCCGACGCGCGGACGGAAGCGGAGGCGGAATTGCCCAGGGCGTCCTCGCCGTTGCTCTGCGACCAGCTGTCCGGCTCGATGACGAGTTCCAGCCGATCGTCGTCGGTGTAGTATTCGAAATCACCGTTGGCGATGTCGTTCGTGTCCGTCTTGACGGTCGACTGGTTGGTGTTGCTGCTCGTGTCGTCCGTACATGCCGTCACAAAGCACATGCACAGGCACAACAGCAACGCCGCCGCCGCGACGAGGACAGATCTGCTTCTCTTGTGTTTGCTGAAAAATGCTGTCATATCACTACCTTCAAAAGATTTTTTATTTGAAAGCGGGCTTGTCCTTCGCGCGGGAACAAAAGAATAACGCGCCCGCAGGCAAACCACGTTCTTATATTTTAATATAAAAACCGATTATAGGCAAGCAATTCGGGTGATAAAAAGATGAAAAAGTTAAAATATTTTTTGAAAAAAGCCCTTCTGCGCGCATACCCGCCGCCTTTTGACTGCAGAAAATCCGCCGGACGGGCGCAAAGCGGGGGCCGCCGCGGATCGCCTTACGGAAATTTTCCGCCCTTTTTTTGCCCGGTTTTCGGGCAAACGGAGCGTTTTTCAGACAAAGCCGAAAAACAGTGCGGATATTTTTTATATAACGCTATTGACAAAAGGCGGGATCCGTGATAAAATAGTTTCGTGAAATATATCCTCTTCGATTTGGACGGCACGCTGGCCGATTCGTCCGAAGGCATCGTCAATTGCTTCGAATACGCCTTCCGCAGGATGGGCGCCGCGCCGCCGCCGCGGGCAAAGCTCCGCGCGTGCATCGGCCCGCCCCTGCTCGATTCCTTCCGTGCCTTTTGCGGCGGGGACGAGGCGGAGGCGCTGCGCGGCGTGCGCTTTTACCGCGAACGGTACGGCGAAAAGGGCTGGCGGGAGTGCGTTCTCTATCCGGGCGTTGCCGAAAGCCTGGCGCGCTTGCAGGCGCAGGGGCACGTGCTCGGCGTCGCCACATCCAAGCCGCAGCGGTTTGCCGAGCGCATTTTGCGCGGGCAGGGCATAGAGGGGCGTTTCACCGCCGTCGTCGGCAGCCGCGAGGATAATTCCTTCGACGACAAAGGGGACATCATCCGCGAAGCGATGCGCCTTTTGGGCGCGCCGCGCACACAGACGGCGATGGTGGGCGACCGCCTGCACGACGTCGCCGGCGCCAAAAAGAACGGCATTCTGTCGGTCGGGGTATACGGCGGCTTTGCCGCCCCGGGCGAGCTGGAAGGCGCGGGGGCAGACTTCGTCGCGGAAGATTTTTCCGCCGCCTGCCGCATCGCCGCCTGTGAAAATTTTTCCGAATGAGAAAAAATGCAAACTTTTTTCACAAAAAATGCAATGTTTTTCGGTTAAAATGAGAAAAAAATCGTGAAAAAAAGTAAAAATTTTGGCAATAATTTCAAAAATAGTATAGACAAAAGGCAAAAGATGTGATAATATAGAGCGGAAAAAGCGTATACCGATGGAAACGAGGAGCCGTCCGGGAATACGCCGAAGCTCAGGTTGGGAAATTGTGTAAGGACTAAAAATTTTGCGGTATAAACCAAACGAGGTGATTTTTTGGAAAAAATTGGAATTGTAGATCTAGGCTCCAACTCGGCAAGGCTGGTGGTGGTCAACATGTTCGCCGACGGCTATTTTATGGTGGCGGACGAACTCAAAGAGAGCGTTCGTCTCGGGCATGATATGGACCGCGACGGTTTTCTGAAGCCCCAGCGCATCGCCGAAACGATCAGGACTCTCAAAATGTTCAAGCGCCTTTGCGACGCGCACAAGGTGTCCCGCATCATCGCGGTGGGCACCGCCGCCGTGCGCCGCGCAAAGAACCAGCGCTCCTTCCTCGACGAGATCCAGGCGACCTGCGGCATCAAGATCAACGTGCTCTCCCCCGAAGAGGAGGCGACGCTCGTCTATCGCGGGGTCATCAACTCCATGGACATTCCCCGCGGCATCATCCTGGAGATCGGCGGCGGCAGCACCAAGATCGTCCATTACAATCGCCGCAACATCCTGAACTATGAAGTGCTCCCCGTCGGCGCGGTCACGCTGACCGACCTCTTTTACGAAGAGGGGATGAAGCCCGAGGAATCGGCGGCGAAGATCGAAGAGTTCTTTACCGAACAGCTGAAGCAGATCCCCTGGCTCAAAGAGATCGAACCGGACGTGCAGATGATCGGCGTGGGCGGGTCCTTCCGCAACCTCTTCAAGATCAACCGCATGGTGCGCAAGTATCCTCTGGACAACGTGCACAACTTTAACCTCGCGGTGGAGGACTTCACGACCATTTACGACCTCATCAAGGTGCTTTCCGTGGAGAAGTGCAAGCGCATCCGCGGGCTTTCGCCCGACCGTGCGGACATCCTGCCCGCCGCGCTCGCCATCATCAAGTCCTTCGTGGACTACACCGAGCGGCAGACTTTCACCATCAGCGGCTCGGGTCTGCGCGAGGGAATCATGTTCAATCAGGCGGTACCCATGACCGTGGAGAAGCCCATTTCGGACACATTGACGTACTCCCTGAACACGCTGGTGAAGTACTACGGTTGCGACGAGGCGCACGTTTCCCACGTCGTGCACCTGAGCATCCAACTCTTCAAACAGCTGCGGGTACTCCACAAGTTCCCCCGGCAGTACCTCAAAATTTTGAAGATCGCCGCCTCCCTGCACGATTGCGGGATGCGCATCAAGTTCTATAACCATCAGAAACACAGCGGGTACATGATCCTGAATTCCACCATCTACGGCGCGACCCACCGCGAGATCGTCCTGGCGGCGTTTGTGGCATCGGCGCACCGCAAAGAGGACATCAACACCGCCGAATGGCAGAAGTACAAGGACATCGTGCTCGAAGAAGATCTCGACGCCGTGCGCAAACTGAGCATGCTCCTGCGCATCGCGGAGAGCTTGGACAGGAGCATGGCGGGGCTGGTCACGGGCATCAACTGCGACCTCTTGGGCGATTCGGTCATCATGAAGACCGAGGTCACGGGCGACGCTTCGCTGGAGATCCGCGACGCCATGAAATCGGGCGCCGACTTCAAGCGGGTGTTCAAAAAGAATCTCGAGATCCTTTGAGAGAGGAATCCATTCTGCAATGCCATTTTTTCCGCAAGAGAAATGGCATTCTTTGTTTATGCGTATGTATGTGATATTGGCAAGCAATTCTCCCCGCCGCCGCGAACTTCTGCAAAAGATCTGTCCCGTCTTTGCCGTCCGCTCTGCGGACGCGGACGAGAGGATCGGCAGGAGCGTCCCGCCCGGCGAGGCCGTCAAACGCCTGGCGCTGCGCAAGGCGGAGAGCGTATTCAAAACCGCGCGCAATGCGGGCATGGCCACAACGGGCGAGCCGCTCGTCGTGCTCGGGGCGGACACCGTTGTCTGCTTGGACGGCGCGATCCTCGGCAAACCGAAGGACGAGGAGGACGCCGCAAGGATATTGCGCCTTCTCTCGGGCAGGACGCACGAGGTATACACGGGCGTTTGCTGTATGACGGAGAGGGGCGCAAGGCTTTGTGCGGCGCGTTCGGAAGTGATTTTCCGCACGCTGACGGACGAAGAGATCGCCGCCTATATCGCCACGGGCTCGCCCATGGACAAGGCGGGCGCGTACGGCATTCAGGACGGCGCGGTGGTCGCGGGGTATACGGGCAGTTATACGAATATCGTGGGGCTGCCTTTGGAATTGACGGCAAAACTGTTGCAAGAGGTAAAAAGAGATGTTGAAAATAGCCATCGATCTGGGCACATCGACGACCAAGATCTATAAGACGGGCAGCGGCGTGGTGCTCTCCGAACCGACCTGCGTGGCGGTCAACGCTGAAACGGGGCAGGTCAAGGCGATCGGCAACGACGCCAAACTGCTCGTGGGCAAGACGGCGGAATTCACGTCCATCGTGTTCCCCGTGTTCGAGGGGGAGATCGTCAACCACAAAATGGCGGTCGTCATGCTCGACGAATTTCTGAATAAGATCGGCATCCGTTCGTCCCGGCGGCGGGTGGAGGTGCTCTTTTCGGTGCCCTGCGGGGTGTCCGAAAAGGCGAAGTCCGCCATCTATAACCTCTGCGACGAACTCGGCGTCTCCCGCATCGACTTCGTGGAGGCGCCCTATCTCTCCGCGCTCGGGCAGGATCTGCCCGTCAGCGACTCCAATCCCGCCTTCGTCATCGATATGGGCGCGGGCACGACCAACATCGCCGTGCTCTCCCTGGACGGCATCATCGCGGGCATGTCCGTCAACATCGGCGGCAACAACATGGACGTGCACATCATCGACCACGTCGCCGACCTCTTCGGGCTGAAAATCGGTTCGCTCACCAGCGAACGGCTCAAAAATACCGTCGGCAGCCTGGCGCCGGGCGACAATCAGAGCACGGTCGTCAACGGCAGGGACATCCGCACGGGCAGGCCCCGTTCGGCGGTCGTTTCCTCGGCGGACATCGTCTATCCCGTCCGCGTCTATGTGGACAAGCTCATGGAGTACGCGGGCATGCTCCTCAAAAAACTCCCCGCGGAAGTTTCGGCGGGCATCTGCCGCAGCGGCGTGCACCTCTCGGGGGGCGTGTGCAAACTCACGGGGCTTGCCGAATACGTCGGCGAAAAACTCTCCATGGAGGCGCACGTCGGCGAGGAACCGCAGATGGCGGTGGCGCTCGGCGGCGGCAGGGCGATCGGCAATCCCGCCCTGCTCAAAAAAATAAAGCTGGCATTTTAAGGACAAGCGATATTTTCACACCGCCCATGTCCGCGTTCACGGGGTCATTCCTTTCACCGCGCGGAACGAGCGATAAAGCAAAAAACAGGATAAAAAATAAAATAAGGAGGGTACCATGGGCGCTGTTTTTCGCAAGTTGTTCAAGTTTTTCAGGCGTTTTCTGCAACTGCTCTTTTCGCGCATGATCATCGTTGCCCTCCTCATCATCTTACAGATCGTCTGGATATGGCTGGTCCTCGAATATCTGGCGGAATACAACGCGGTCATCCAGGTCTGCACCGTAATATTGGGTATCATTCTGGTGCTCGTCGTCGTCAACAAGGACGAGGTGCCCGAATATAAGATGCCCTGGCTGCTCGTCATCGTCATCTCGCCCATTTTGGGCGGCGTGTTGTTCGTCTTTTTCGGCAGCAATCAGCCGGGGCGGCGGCTGAAACGGGAGTACATGCGCATCGAACGGGAGTCCGAACGGGTCATCCGCCAGAACGGCGACACCCTCAAAGCGCTCGAAGAAGAGGACCCCGTGGCGGCGGCGCATGCCAAATATCTCTATGAAAGCAGCCGCAGTCCCGTCTATGACGGCACGCACACGCGGTATTTTCCCATGGGAGACGACATGTTCCCCGTCATGGTGCGCGAACTCAAAAAAGCCGAACGGTTCGTCTTTCTCGAATACTTCATCATCGAAGAGGGCAGGTTCCTGAACACCATTCTCGACATCCTCGAAGAGAAGCTCAAAGAGGGCGTGGAGGTCAGGATCATGTACGACGACATCGGCAGCATCGGCAAGGTGCGCATGGGGTATGCCCGCAAATTGCGAAAAAGGGGTTTCGACGCGCAGGTGTTCCGCCCCTTTCTGCCCTTCATCTCCACCGTGCACAACAACCGCGATCACCGCAAGATCATGGTCATTGACAACCGCGTCGCCTTCACGGGCGGCATCAACCTCGCCGACGAGTATATCAACGAAAAACTCCGCTTCGGCACCTGGAAGGACACGGGCATCATGGTCGAAGGGGACTGCGTCGCCGAGTTTACCTGCATGTTCCTGACCCTCTGGGATTCGCAGGCGCGCAAACTCAGCGATTATAAGTTTTACGCCACCTACCGCCCCGGGCGGGACGGCGCGGAGAGCACGGAAAACACAGAAAACGCGGAAAGTACAGAAAATACGGAAAATACGGAGAACGAGGGGAGCGCGGATAGCGCGGAAGGGGGAGTGCCCGCCGCACCGGTCTTACCTGCCCTGCCGGCGTTACCCGCGCCCAAAGAAAAGGGGTACGTCGTTTGTTTCGGAGACGGGCCTGCGCCCTTCTACGAGGAGCAGGTCGGCAAGAACGTATACCTGAACATTCTGAACAGCGCCACCGACTATGTGTACATTTCCACGCCCTACCTGGTGTGCGACAACGAACTTCTTTCTGCCATCCGCCTGGCGGCGCGGCGGGGGGTGGACGTGCGGCTCATCACCCCGCACATCCCCGATAAAAAGACGGTCTATCTCATCACCCGCTCCACCTATTCCACCCTGATGGAGGCGGGGGTGAAGATCTATGAGTATACGCCGGGATTCATCCATGCCAAAAACTTTTTGAGCGACGATAAATACGCGGTCGTCAGCACCATCAACCTCGACTATCGCTCCCTGGTGCACCACTTCGAGTGCGGCGTGTGGATGTACGGCACGCCGACGGTCGCAAAGATCAAGGACGATTTCCTACGCACGCTTCGCGACAGCCGCGAGGTGCCGCCCGAAGAGGCGGAACTCAACCTGGCGCAGAACATCGTCAAGAGCCTCGTGCAGGTCATCACGCCGCTTTTGTGAGAAGGCAAGGGTTTGCGCCCCGCTGTCCGCGGTTGCCGTTTCGGGAGAGAACGGCCTGCAATGTCTATAAAGATCAGGCCCGCCGCAGGGATTCCCCGCGGCGGGCTTTTCGTTTGCACGGTCATGTTTTTTGGAATCGATATGAAAGGCGTTCTCCATGATTATATCCCGTCGTTCGCTCTCCGAACGGGAACGATGCCGTCGTGCGCCGCCCGCTTACCGCAAAAAGCGATCTTCGCCGACGTAAAAACATTGACAGGTATCGAGGGCAACGCAGCCCAGCACGCCGCTCTGGTAGGTCATCATGTCCAGATGTATCTTGCAGTAATCGGCGACGTTCCCGCTGCCTCGCAGCGATCCCGTGCGCGGATAGAATAAGATCTCGTCCTTTCCCGTCAGGTAGCGCACGGGCGTATGGCCGAACAGCACGCACTTGCCCCGCGGCAGAACGTCCGGTTCTTTGAACTTTCTGTCGTATACGAGTTGTTCGGGGGTCGCCCGTTCAAAGGGGAGAAGAGAGCCGTCCGGCAGAACGGGGATGCCAGCGTGCACGCCGATCCACTTTTTCCGTTCGACGTAAAAGGGCAGCGCGTCCAGCCGATCCACCGTGTCCCAATCCAGCAAATCGCCGTCTGTAAAATAATTTTGCAGCGTTCGCAACACTTCGTCGTAATCGGAGGTCTGCCCCAGCAGGGCGCGGTAATATTTCAAAAAATCGTATTCGTGATTGCCCGCGATGCATACGGCGTCCGGCATGGAAAAGAGCAGCTTTGCCAGCCGCACGCTCTCGGGCCCCTTGTCGATGATGTCGCCGAGCACGTAAATTTTATCGCCGCCGCCGAATTTTATCTTGTCCAGCAGGCGGCAAAAGAGGCTATAATGCCCGTGAATGTCCGATATGCAGTACTCCATCTCATTTTTTGTATGTTTGGGAAGGGACGGCGTTCAGCGCTTGCCGCCGCGCGGGCGTTCCAGCCGCTCCTCGACGGAGGCGATGCCGTCGCGCGCCATCTGGCGGGAACTGCCGCCCACGCTGTTTCTTTCGTTCGCCGAATGGGGGGCCTTCACGATGCGCAGGATGTCCTCGTCAAACAAATCGCTCATCTCCTTATACACGGACATGGGTACCTTGTCCAGCGTGGTATCGTGATCCAGGCAGTAGCGCACCAGCTTGCCCGTCACGCCGTGCGCCGTGCGGAAGGGGAGCCCCTTTTTGGCGAGGTAATCGGCGACGTCCGTGGCGCAGGTAAAGTCCTCTTCCGCCGCTTGCGCCATGCGGTCGAAGATCAGCCCGACGGCGTCCAGCATGTTGGCATAGATGGTCAGGCAGTCCAAAACGGTCTTTTCGGCGTCGAACACGCCCTCCTTGTCTTCCTGCAGATCCTTGTTATACGCGAGGGGTATGCCCTTGATGACCGTCAAAATCGCTATGAGGTGACCGTATACCCTGCCCGTCTTGCCGCGCACCAGCTCGGCAATGTCGGGGTTCTTCTTCTGCGGCATGATGGACGAGCCCGTGGAATAGGCGTCGGGCATCTCCCAGAACCCGAATTCGGTGGAAGTGTATAAAATGGTGTCCTCGCACAGGCGGGAGAGGTGCGCCGTGATGAGACTCAGGCAGAAGAGATACTCGGCAACGAAGTCGCGGTCGGACACCGCGTCGAGGGAGTTCTGCGAAATGCGCTCGAAGCCGAGGAGTTTCCTCGTGATCTCGCGGTCGATGGGGTAGCTCGTCCCCGCCAGCGCCCCGCTGCCGAGGGGCATGACCGAGGTGCGGCCCTTGCAGTCGGCCAGCCGGTCGAGGTCGCGCAGGAACATTTCGCTGTATGCGTTGAAGTACTGCGCGCAGTTGATCGGCTGCGCCTTCCGTAGGTGGGTATATCCGGGCATGATATGCCCGACGGACGCCTTCGCCTTTTTCAGGAGCACGCCGATCATGCGGCGGAGCGCTTCGCTCACGCGGTCGACGGAGTCCATGACGTACAGGCGGAAATCGGTCGCCACCTGGTCGTTGCGCGAACGGGCGGTGTGCAGTTTTTTGCCCGTGTCGCCGATGCGCTCGACGAGTTTTCCCTCGACGAAGGAATGGATGTCCTCATAGCCCGTCACTTCCAGTGCGCCGCTTTCGATATCGCGCAGGATGGAATCGAGCCCCTCGCAGATGGCGCGGCTCTCCTCCTTGGACAAAATGCCGCATTCGCCGAGCATGGTGGCGTGCGCGACCGAGCCGCGGATGTCCTGCGCGTAGAGCCTTCTGTCGAAGGACAAACATTCATTGAACGCGTCGGCGTCCGCCGCCGTCGCCTGTGCAAACCTGCCTTCCCATAATTTCATAGCCGTATCTCCGTAAAATCCATTGACTTATTTGCCCCGTTCGGGTAAAATATAGATACTGATATTTTACTATTTTTTTCTGCATTTATCAAGTTATTTGAGGATGTATTTGTGATTATTTTGGGGATAGATCCCGGCATCGCCACCATGGGGTACGGGGTTCTGGAAAAACGGAAGGACGGCTCTGCCGCCGCGCTCGATTACGGCGTGGTCGTCACGCCCAAGGACGAAAGTCTGCCCGTCCGCCTCGCCATGCTCGAAGAGGGCGTGGTCAGGATATTGGACAAGTTTTCTCCCGAGGAAGTGGCGGTGGAAGAGTTGTTCTTTACCAAGAACATCACCACGGGCATCGCCGTGGCGCAGGCGCGCGGGGTCATTCTGCTCACCTGCGTCAAGCGCTGCGGCAGGCTGTTCGAATATACGCCCATGCAGATCAAACAGGCGCTCACGGGCTACGGCAAGGCGGACAAGCGTCAGATGCAGCAGGTCGTCGCCTCCATCCTGCGCCTGAAAAGCGTTCCCCGCCCCGACGACGCGGCGGACGCGCTGGCGGCGGCGCTCTGCCACGCCCATACGGCGCGTTTCGGCGGTCTGTTCGCCGTGGAGAACATGACCCGCGCCCGCGGGAAAAATTCGGCGGCGGCGATCTCGTCGTTGAGCAAGGAGGAAGTATGATAGCCTATCTCAAGGGAAGGGTGCTCGCCATGACGGCGGAGAGCGCCATCATCGAAAACAACGGCGTGGGGTATGAAGTGTTTTGCTCGGGCGCGGCGTTCGCCGCCATGCAAAACGACCGCCGCGAGGCCGAACTCTTTACCTATTTGCAGGTCAAGGACGACGGGCTGACTCTCTACGGGTTTGTCTCCCTCGCCGAAAAGCAGGTCTTTTTAGACCTCATCTCCGTTTCGGGCGTGGGACCCAAACTTGCCATCGCCGTGCTGACGGGTATGCGCGCGGAGGACGTGGCGGCAAGCATCGCCGCGGCGGACGTCAAGCGTCTGAGCTCGGTCAAGGGCTTGGGCAAGCGCACGGCGGAGAAGATCGTTCTGGAACTGCACGGCAAAGTGTCGGCGGAAGAACTGCTCGCTGCGAACGACGAAAACGCGCCGAAGGCGCAAAAGGCAGACCCCATGTCCGAGATCGAAGAGGAAGCCATGTCCGCGCTCGCGGGGCTCGGGTTCACCCGCAACGAGTGTGTGAACGCCATAAAGCGCGCGCACGAAAAGGGCGCGAAGGAGTTGGAAGACATCATCCGCACCGCCCTTTCGGGCATGTAAAAGTTTTTCGGACAGCAGGCTGGAAAGGAAAAACGGGGACGGCGCCCTCGGAACACATTGCGCCGCGGAGGTGAAAGCGTGTTTGACGATTATGACGGCAATTACACGGACGAACGGCTGGTGATGAGTACCAAGCGCGAAGAGGACGCCGAAGAAAACGTCCTGCGCCCCAAGACCATGGCCGAATACGTCGGGCAGCAGAAATTAAAGGATAACCTGGCGGTGTACATCGCCGCCGCGCGGCAGCGGGGGGAGGCGCTCGACCACATTCTACTGTACGGCCCGCCGGGGCTCGGTAAGACCACGCTCGCGCACATCATCGCGGCGGAGATGGGCACGCAGATCAAGCTGACCAGCGGGCCCGCCATCGAGCGGAGCGGCGACCTTGCCGCTATCCTGACCAATCTCGGCGAAGGGGACGTGCTGTTCATCGATGAGATCCATCGTCTGAACCGCTCGGTGGAAGAAATTTTATATTCCGCCATGGAGGACTATGCGCTCGACCTTATTCTGGGCAAGGGGCCTTCGGCGCGGAACATGCGCTTTTCGCTCAAAAAATTCACCCTCATCGGCGCGACGACCAAGGCGGGCAACCTCTCTTCGCCCCTTCGCGACCGCTTCGGCATTCTGGCGCGGCTGGACATGTACACGCCCGAAGAGTTGGGGCAGATCGTCACCCGCTCGGCAAAGGCTCTGGGCATCGCCATCGAGCCGGACGCGGCGAAAGAGATCGCTGGCCGCAGCCGCGGCACGCCCCGCATCGCCAACCGCCTCTTGAAGCGCGTGCGCGACTTTGCGGCGGTGCACGGGAATGCCCGCGTGACGGTGGCGGACGCGAAATACGCTTTGAAGCAGCTCGACATCGACGAATTGGGGCTGGACGGTACGGACAGGAATCTGCTCCTCGCCATGGCGGAAAAGTTTGGCGGCGGGCCCGTCGGACTGGACACGCTGGCAGCGACCATCAACGAGGATACAAACACCATCGAGGACGTATACGAGCCGTATCTTTTGCAGCTCGGGTTCATCGCCCGCACGCCGCGCGGCAGAATGCTCTTAAAAGGCGGCTATGCGCATTTGGGTATACCCATGTCTGAAAAAAACGCGCGCAACCTGTCCATCTTCGACGATTTGAAGGACTGACCGCTTTCCCGCGGGCATGGCATGCCTGCATCGCCCGTCGGGCGATAGCCCGGGATTTTCAAGGGTCTGCGACCCTTGAACGGGTGAAGGGCGGCGCCCTTCGAATCAATTGCCTTCAAAAGCGGAACGTCGTTCCGCGTCCGACGCGGGCGATAACCCGGGATTTTCAAGGGTCTGTGACCCTTGAACGGGTGAAGGGCTGCGCCCTTCGAAAAATAGCCCTCCGAAAGCGGAGCACTGCTCCGCGTATCGCCGCAGGCGATAAAAGCAAGGCGTTTCCTTGCTTACAGGGTTCATAAATTATCAAGGGACTCATTCTCGGGCGAATGGAATTTCGCCCTCGGGCAGCAAATCGCGTTGCGTATGCGATTTGCCTTGCCCGCAAAAGTCCGAAAATAGCGGAGGGCGCTGCCCTCCACCCGTAAGGGGCGTTGCCCCTTGACCCTACCAAAGGAACCACGTTCCTTTGGTAACCTACGTTGCGCAAGCCACGGGCTTGCGCTTAAAAGTCCGATATGATTGTGAAG